>CAKKRK010000089.1 GCA_919902665.1 Nitrospiraceae bacterium | reverse complement strand
CGCTACTCTAATTGAAGAGAGGCAACGTGTCCCACTCATATTGGCACAGAGGGTTGATGCAAGATCTTCTTCGTGCGACGAATGGCAAGGCGCCCAAAGTGCGGCAGCTTACTAGGGTTTTAGTTATGGCTGGTAACCTGCGTACTGATATTGAAGTTTGCATCAACCAGGCACTTGGGGAAGAGGCCCTGCGACGTGCTGCCGGAACCGATTACTCCCTAACTGAAAAGAAGATTATTGATACTCTGAGTAGCTTGGTCCCGAGCGCAGCATTGTCCTACTCTCAAGCACTTCTTGATGTAGCCCAAGCCGATCGGATTTCTTTCCGAGGACCCGCACTCGAGCTTCGTGAAGCTCTGCGGGAAACGCTAGACCACCTTGCACCAGATGATGCCGTGGCTGCCCAGCCAGGTTTTAAGCTAGAAGACGATCAGAAAAAACCGACGATGCGTCAGAAGGCGCTCTTTATTCTACGGTCACGGGGCATGGCGAAGACAGCCTTAGAGGCGCCTCGAGATGCAGTGGGGATCATCGAGGGGTCAACGTCATCGCTTGCACGGTCAGTGTATAGCCGGAGCGCCCTTTCAAGTCACGTTGCACAAACAGGAGCAGAGGTCCGTCAGTTTAAGATGTACTTAGATTCAGTTCTTTCTGATCTGCTTCAGCTTCATGTTTCCGGAGTGCCTGTTAGCGGTACGGGATCAAAGAAGGCATGAGAATTGGAGTGGCGAGGGCCAGTTTGAAGGCTTAGGATGAAAAGTTATGGGGTCGGATACCTTTTATGAACTCGTGGGCCTTATTGTGGAGTTACGTGAGAGCCGGTCGGTGAGCTAGAGAACGCGCCCGGCTCAACGAGCGTGCCTGCATTGGTGAACGGCAATCGCCCGTCTGTGCCATGCAGCACGCCCTTGATGTCGTAGGCCAATTCTTGTTTCTGAGAGAGCTTGAGCAGTTGGCGCACGATGTCGAGTGTCGAGGTCGTGGTGTCGATCGTCATCACGGTATCACCTAACCGGGGAATCGTCACTTCCTTGCTTCCCAGGCCACGGGCCAGACGTTTCCCGTTCAGATTCAACGTGAAATCGATGCCCGTCAGGTGATAGTCGAAGTCGTTCGGGTTGCGGACCCGGAGGTCGACACGGAGACGCTGTTCGAACAGCGTCGCGTCCAGCGGCGTGACGTTGGTGACGAGCACCTCCGGAGGCTCGCCGTTTATGAACCAGGAGGCGCAACCCGAAAACAGTAGGGCTACGGCGAATAGGAGCAAGGAGACTCGATGAAGTCGCATAGACAACATCATAGCAAGAATATTTACGGGAAATCGACGCTCAGAGCATGGTGCCAGGATATTCAGAGGTAGAGCTGGGGTTGGATTTTGTATTGTGCGTGTGACACTGAATGGGTTGTGTATTCGGCCTGGTTGGCCAGTCGGTTTCCTCCCTCGCAATCCTTCCTTTCAGGAAAAGACAAAGTTCTTTGACGAACGTCATCCTGCGGCCATACTACGTAGTGTACTTCTTGGAGTGCGTGATTGAGTAGAGGAAGCATGATCGGTCCAGCCAAGATCGTCGTACGGTATACGAACGGCAAGACACTGAAGGGATACTCGCAGGATTTTTCCCCTACGTCTCCTCATTTTCATGTCAGGCTCAATGAAGCCGTTGAGTCCCAACCCGGGCAACAAGTGGCGCTTCGTGACCTCAAAGCTGTCTTTTTCGTCCGCAATTTTTCAGGGGATAATTCCTACGAGGAACGGAAGACGTTTGTGGCCGGGAAGGCCCTCTCCGGGAAGAAAATCGAAGTGACGTTCAAAGA
>CAKKRK010000088.1 GCA_919902665.1 Nitrospiraceae bacterium | reverse complement strand
ATCATCTTGAATCTGCCCTTTGCGTTGATCGGAGGGGTCGTGGCGCTGTGGCTCACCAAGGAATATCTCAGCGTGCCCGCGTCAGTGGGATTCATCAATCTCTTCGGCGTGGCGGTGTTGAACGGGATTGTGCTCGTCTCCTATATGAATAAATTGCGAGAGGACGGCCACAGTTTGGAGGAAGCGGTGACCTCGGGCGCCCTGCTTCGGTTACGCCCCGTCTTGATGACGGCGTTGGTCGCACTCTTGGGGTTGGTTCCCCTGGCGTTTGCCAACGGGATCGGCTCGGAGGTGCAGCGTCCGTTGGCGATCGTCGTCATCGGTGGCCTCGTGAGTTCGACGCTCCTGACCTTGATCATGCTGCCGGTCCTCTATCAGTGGCTCGAAGGCCGCGCGACAGGGGGGGGCGCTCCAAGCGAATTACGAGGAGGATCAGTTCCTGCCGTCCATTCGGCAGCAGGTGACACTCCTCATGGCAATGGTGAGCTGAGGCCGGCTCGCCGGCCTGACGGGATGCCATCGACGTGATGAGGATGGTGAGGCCAGAGAAAGGATGAGGTGAGGATGCCTACGCTTGCTGGTACCGTATGCATGGGTCTGGTTGCGATTATTGTGGGAGTCCAGGTATCGATTGCCGCGCCGAAGGAGCCGGGATCAAAGAGCGCCAACGTTGCAAAAGGAGAACAGGTATTTGCTCGGCATTGTGCCGGTTGTCATGGCTCGGAGGGGAAGGGGGATGGCTATTTGCTTCTTGGGCCAGAGCCGGCCAACCTCACGAGACCGACCACGAAGAAAAGGTCCGACGCGATGCTGCTTCAGACCATTCACGAAGGAAAGCCGAACATGCCATCATGGAAAACTCGTTTATCTGAAGCAGATAGTCGAGCCGTACTGGCGTATATCCGGACGTTGGCGAAGTAGAAAGCCCCAGCCGAAGCCGCTACGCGATCCACGTGTCAGTCTCCCGGTCATAGCCTGCCCGCCGCTCATGACAATGTCTTTTTAGCAGTGAATAGGTGAATACCACCGATATTGCTGACATCATCGGTGCAGCTGTGGAGGCTGGATTGTGATGGTGCCGAGGGACAGAATCGAACTGTCGACACCAGCCTTTTCAGGACAAGAAGAAAGTGAGCAAGATCAAATAGATAAGATCAAAACACAGTGCAAATAGTGACATTTCATGTCATGAAAAATCAATGAGTTACAGGAGCAGGTGCCACTAGTGGCACCTTAATTAATTATACGCAACTAGCTTGCTAAGGTAAAATTTTACAGGTTACGTAAATTGTAAACCTGTGATGGCATTCTGTATATCACTGAGAGAGGTAACGCTATGATCAGAAATGGCATGCGGCCAGTTCATCCTGGAGAAATTCTGTTAGAGGCGTTCATGAAGCCGGCAGTTCCTCTGATCAATGCCAATATGCTCGCAAAGGCCCTCGCTGTGCCGGCGAATCGGATCACGGCAATTCTCAAAGGACAGCGAGGCATTACGGGCGATACTGCCCTTCGTCTAGCGGCATTTTTCGACACCACCGCTGAATTTTGGATGAACCTGCAGAAGACCTACGAGCTGCGCCTTGCAGAAGAAGCCATGTCGAGTAAGGTGAGGAAACACATTGAGCAAAGCAGGGAATCACGTGCATCGGCCTAAGTGACCGTCCCATTCTGTGGGTGGCGATCACTGTGGGTACGACCCATTTGCGGAGTGAAGATTTCAATGCGTTTGGTCGCTTCTATGGGCAGGCCATCAACGGTGTCACCAATATGCCACCAGCGGTCTATCTAAGGGGTACCGAGGGGGATCGCCAAGGCTGGTCGACTTCTCACAACTCCGTTCCTTACCTACTCATAAAAATAGCGCCGATTGTCTTCATCGGCAGGAAGAGCCGTCCTGGCTTGTCTGGAAAGTCCATGAACTCGAAATGCCGGTAGAAGCCAGCGGCTTTCTCGTCCATCGCATCGACCACAACGGCCGCAGCAGCAATCTGCGAGGACTGCTTCAACGCCCGCTTGAGTGCATCGATCAGCAGAAATTCCCCGAGTCCCTGCCCTTTGTATTGTTGATCGAGGGCCAAGCGTCCCAGGAGCGTGACTGGCACAATCGGATAGGCTGGAAGTTTTTTAATGATCTCGTCCGGCAAATCCTGGAGAGAAATGCCAAAAGCCGAGAGCGTGTAATAACCAATGACCGTTTTGCGATCGCTCTCTCGGGTAAGAATAAAGGGTGCAGCGACCATGCGGCGCACATCCTGTGTGGCCAGTTTCTTGAGGTACTGGTCGAGTGCTTCGTAGCCGCACGAAAAGGCGTCACGGTTATGGTGCTTTCCTATCGGCTCGACGATGAGATCACGTTCACCGGACATTGGTGCCGCGTTGCTGACGTGCTTTATAGCGCTGCACGGCTTTTCGTAGGCGCGTGGATGGTTTAGGCGCAGTCAACAGTGCCGCGACAAACGCTTTACGATCCCGGTCACTTAGCACCATGGCATCATGATCACGTAAGGCTCGTGAGGCGTTTTCTTGTGCAGAGGCGACGACGAAATCGGTCAGAGACAGCCCAGCCAATTGGGCCGCTCTCATAAAAAAGGCTTTCTGTTGCTTCGTGATACGTGCCTCCAACCTGGCCGTCTTCCCAGAAGAGGAATTCAGTGTTGCAGAATTTGTTGCCATTATTTGCCCTCCAAGCTTCAAGTGTACGGCTCTCTGCCGTACATGTCAACACATTGAAAGGTATTGTGTAGCTAGCACATCATCTGTCCGGTTTTTGTAGCACGTGAAGTGTCCGGTTTA
>CAKKRK010000087.1 GCA_919902665.1 Nitrospiraceae bacterium | reverse complement strand
CGCTACTCTAATTGAAGAGAGGCAACGTGTCCCACTCATATTGGCACAGAGGGAAAGCCAGAGATGGCTTAGGCTCTTTTGACAGCTCATACGCGGTGCGAGCCTATTCGGCGGTACACGATGAAGACCAGTGATCATATAGTACACATGTCGGGCACACGTAAATCAACTCTGCAATGCGGCCTGGCCAGATTGAATGTTGGAGAAAGTGACGTCGCGTGCCCCCTTGATGAGTGCCCTCTTTCCAATGCCAGTCCTTCAAGTGAAGGGTCTTGATAGTTGGGACCTCCGACGACCATTTCTAGTCCCACTAAACACGGCCGCCCCCCGCCCCCGTGACGTAAGCAGATGCTGAATGATTGCTGCCTGATCGAACTGGATCGCCGGAAAGGCGTCATCGACTATCAGTCGCGCAGAGCTGACTGTAATCTCTGTGGATCTGACCAAAAGACGCCAGAAACTAACTTCTGAAACCCTATGCAATGGGTACCCTCTGGAAGAGGGTACCCATTGATGCCATCAGGCGAAATCTATTGGAGCGGGTGAACGACGCCGACGAAGGTCAGCAAATCGGTGATCTGGAAATCGACGGACTTCGTGGACGGTAAGGTCGGCTTCCAGCTTTTGTTGACGGTGAGGTAGAAGTCCTTATCGGCTTTCAACAGTCCGATGAACACTTCCCCGACGATGCGACTACCGACTGGTCCCATCCGTAAGCCATTTTCGAGCACCTCTGCCTCTTTCAGAATGTAGGACCAGAGCGGTGTGCTCGTCTCCATCCCGAAGGGAGCCAGTTCCGCAAGCTGTTCCGGAGTCAGCACCTGTACCCCCATCATCCGTGCGATGGCTTACCCTGATGGAATGCCAAAATTGACGTGGCGCATGAGGTTACGAGATGCTAACGTTGAATGCCGTCTGATGGCAAACCCGGAGCGGGCCCGCGCGACCCAGGAAGGAGAAAGAGAGGGGTCGACAGTTTGGTATCGATTTTCTTGTTCGGTCGGAAGTTGTCGTTATCAAACTTGAAGAACGTTTGCCAATCAACGAATCGACAGGGCGCCCGCTTGCCGCCGCGCGTGTCCTTGGGATCAGGATCGTTGGGATCGGCCGAATCATCGAAGAGGAAGCCGAAGAACTCGCTGCCCGGAGCCGCTCCGAAGTTGAGCCGATAGTTGGGACGAACTTGGGAATGACCGAATCGATAGGCTGCCACTGCGAATCTGACGGGGATCAGTGGCTCGCGCCTTGGGCTGTGGGGGAGCGAATCTTGACTCCGATCATAGACCCTGTAGTCTCGCGGACAAGTGGGTTCTATGACGTGCAAATTGTTTCGTTCTGACAGATCCTCGGCTGCAATGACTTGTTCGGTTGTGCCGAAAGGCAAGCCGGCAGACCGAGCACCATGACACATATTATACGAACGTGCATTGAACCTCCTCCTCTGGAGACCTTCGCCATATCGACGAGTCAGGTCTCGTTAATGAAATTTGACATGGATTCACTGTGATAGCCATCGTTCCTTCAACTGTCATGTATCCGCAAGAAGCAGGTCTGGAGTAAAGCTTGCGAATTATTCACAAGAGGCCATATTCTTTTTGGAGCAAACTGTATAAGTGTCGTACGATCCATACGCACATGGATCACATTCGTGTGCCTGCTATCTAGGTAATATAAGTATTTATGTGTGACCCTGACGTTGCCGTACCGTAGCGAATAGTTAGGATCTGAATGGCGGTGGTAGTAATTATCGGTGGTGGACCTGCCGGGCTCATGGCGGCGGAAGCGGCAGCCTCAGCGGACGCGCACGTTGAGGTGTATGATGCCATGCCGTCGGTGGGGAGAAAGTTTCTGCTGGCAGGAAAAGGCGGGCTGAATCTCACGCATTCGGAACCGATCGAACCCTTTCTTTCTCGCTATGGCCAGCAACGTGCATTCATCGAGCCTGCGATTCGGTCGTTTCCCCCGAGCGCCTTACGGACTTGGGCTCATGAAATGGGTATGAACACATTCATCGGTACGTCTGGACGAATCTTTCCCACTGACCTGAAAGCGGCTCCGCTCTTACGCGCCTGGCTGCGTCGGTTACGACAAGCCGGCGTACAGTTCCATGTCAGACATCGATGGCGCGGATGGGATGAAGAGGGTAGGTTGCAGTTCACCACTCCACAAGGTTGGGTTCATGCTCACGCCGACGCTGTGGTATTAGCGTTGGGCGGCGGCAGTTGGCCACATCTCGGCTCCGACGCCGCATGGACTCAGATTCTGGCTGAGCACAAGATACCGATCGCTCCGCTGAGGCCGGCCAATTGCGGATTTGACGTCCGATGGAGCGAGCACTTTCGGACGAAGTTTGCAGGACAGCCAGTGAAGACGGTTCAAATCGTCGTGAAGACCACTGACGGTCCGGAAATCCGTCATATGGGGGAGTTCGTCATTACGGCGAACGGCGTGGAAGGCGGCATTATCTATATGGTCTCAGCCTATGCTCGCGATACGATCGCTGCGGACGGTACGGCCACTCTGTGGCTTGATCTCGTTCCAGATCGATCGCTGCAGCAACTCACACATACTCTTTCGAAGCCACGCGGGAAGCGTACGATGGCGACACATCTCACACGGTGCGCCGGTGTCGCGGGAGTCAAAGCCGGTCTCTTGCGTGAAGTGGTGTCCAAAGAAGTGTTGATAGATCCCATTCGCTTAGCTGCTGCCATCAAATCCCTCCCGCTCACACTCATGGCGCCTCGACCACTGGCAGAAGCCATCAGCACGGCCGGCGGCGTCTCATGTGAGGCACTCGATAGCCACCTGATGCTTCGAGCACGTTCCGGTGTCTTTTGCGCAGGCGAAATGGTGGATTGGGAAGCGCCGACCGGAGGATATCTGCTCACTGGTTGTCTAGCGACCGGACGTCTCGCCGGGACCGCCGCAGCCGCGTGGGCTCACGCACATCCTGCACAGCCTGCCTGAGATATCATCCTGTTCAGTCAGGAGTGATGCGTCCGCATCACGCGAATAACCAGCTCCAGATTTTGGAAAACCAGCTGGTGACCATTTCGATCAAGAAGTCGATTGTCGACGGTGGATCAATCTTCACGGAAGGTGATGGTGCTGCAGGTTTGAAAGGAGCGGGACTCGAAAGAGGGGGGGCAGCTTGTGCAACTTGTGTCGGTCCGGTATTCTGAGTGGGTAGGACTGAAGATATGGACTCTTCAGAGATAACCGGCTCAGTTATGACAAGTTTCTCTCTTTCCAATTCCACCATCATAGACGCTTGGGGCCGTTGTATTTCCTCCTTGTACTGAGCCACCTTGGTTTGCAAGGAGACGCTCTCTTGCCGAATATCCACGATCTTACGCGCCAGCTGCCAACTCTGGTTCATCAAGGTCGCCACCTGTGTCTTCAGCGACGCGAGTGCATCCTCCGCTCGCTGCCTCATAATCGGCAGCTGTTCTTCTTCTCGCTGAATCGTGCCCCGCAGTTCGGACACGGCGGCATCTTCACGCCGGTTCGAAGCTTGTAGGCCCGCGATCTCCTGATCCAGCTCCCTGACGTCTCCGCGTACCGCTTCCAAGGCTTGAGTCTGTTCCAGCGTCTCCGCCTTGACCTTTTCGTACGCACCCCGACTGACACAGCCGACCTCCAAGAATACAACCGCGGCGAGCACACAGAAGACAACTCGTTGAACGGCTAGAGACCTGGTGCCGGTAGGACGTGTCATAGGTGATGCCTCATGGGTTAGCCAAACTGCAACCCGTGCGACCGAGTTTGCAGTCGGTCCGGTGAGTAGCTACGCGTAAGATGTACACAGTTGATGGCAATCCGTCAACTATGCTCACCCTCTCTTCGAAGCACGCTTGGATAACCAGTCGGAGTGTGCGTACTATAGGGCCATCATGTCGTCTGATGCGGCCATGTCCATTCGGCTCCCCCCAGAGTGTGAGACCGCTCTCTTGGAACGATTTCTCAAGGCCGAGGCCATGGCGCTGTGGACTGTACGGTCAGCACGTTTACAGGACGTGCCTCCCAACGTCTATACCTTTCTCCGAAAACACGAGGAGGATGAGCAGCAGCATCTGGCACAATTTGAAACCATGATTGGCCGTCAGCCTCGTGAACGGGAACGGCTTCCGTCTGTGCCACGACAATGGCCGGCCCTGGCTGTTCAGATCTATGGCTATGAGTCATTGGGTTTAGAATTCGCGAGGTTGCTTCTACCGCTGCGACCGGACCTCTCCTCGATTCTGGAAGACGAGGTCGTTCACGTAGGGTTCTTCGAAGATGAGGTGCGCCGTATCCTGAGAGGGAAGGGCGAGTCTGCTGAACAGGCACGGATCTCTGCCCGTGCGTGGTGGCGGAAACTACCCCGAACCGTCCATCGATATTTGGAGGCGCCGGTGCTCGAACCATTTCGACTGACACTGGCGACTCAGATTCTCACAGCAGTCGAGCAACGATTTATCGGAAGTGGACTTCTGAAGGATGGGACGGCCCCCTGAAGGAAATCAAGCTTGGCCCGAGGGTAGTCCAGTGACGGCCCCCATCTTGCGGTACTTCTGTTCCCGCCGTGCCAGAAGTTGCTCGACAGGCAGATCAAGCAGATCAAACAGTTGGTTCGTCAGCGCTTTTCCAACCAGGTCGCAGACAGCTCGCGGCTCGCGATGTGCACCACCCACCGGTTCAGGAACAATCGTGTCGATCACGCCAAGCTCAAACAGGTCGTTGGCAGTCATTTTCAATGCGGCGGCGGCATCAGGAATCTTTTCCGGGTTGTCCCAAAGAATCGCGGCACAGCCTTCAGGTGAAATGACCGAATAGACCGAATGTTCGAGCATCAAGACACGGTCGGCCACGCCGAGCGCGAGAGCCCCCCCGCTTCCCCCTTCACCGATGACCACGGCAATAATCGGCACAGTCAAACGAGACATGACAAACAAATTTCTGGCGATGGCTTCAGCTTGCCCACGCTCTTCAGCGCCGATACCGGGATACGCACCGGGCGTATCGATAAAGGTCATGATCGGGCGGTTGAACTTTTCCGCCATCTTCATGAGGCGAAGGGCCTTCCGATACCCTTCAGGGTTGGGCATGCCGAAGTTCCGTTGCATACGCTCTTTAAGAGTTTTGCCTTTTTGATGACCGATAATCATCACCGATCGGTCGTTGAATCTAGCAAATCCTCCCACGATGGCCCGATCATCTCCAAACAGACGGTCGCCGTGCAACTCAAGAAAATCTCGTGTCAGCTCATTGATATAATCCAGCGTGCTTGGGCGCTGAGGGTGGCGAGCCAGCTGCGTTCGCTGCCAGGGGGTCAAGTTTTTGTAAAGCTCGTGTTCGACTTGCGCCAGCTTGGTGCGCAGCTTCCGGATGTCGTTCTGAGAAGACGATTTTCCGCTGGTGGCTGCGGCGGATAGCTTCTCGATCTTCTCTTCGATCTCACGGATCGGCTTTTCAAATTCAAGATAGTCGCGCATAGCCCCGTTCACTTCTCTAGAACAATCAGTCACTCAGCCCAACGCAGATGCCTAGGATAGCAAAGAGAGAGCCCCTTTGCCTAGCACTTCCTCAACCTCCGACACAAAGTGATCACTGGGACACAC
>CAKKRK010000086.1 GCA_919902665.1 Nitrospiraceae bacterium | reverse complement strand
CCAGAATGGCGGCCGCTGCCCCGCTGACCATCAGTCATGAATAATCTCGGCTAGGAACCTGCGGCTGTGCCTTGTCCCACGTACAAACCTCAGGTATCCTGCGTATCCGCCGATTAGCCGAAAGGACGTGCTGTGACGATGACAGGCTCAAGCCTCAATAGATCATCGGATTGCCTCATGCCGAATCGGCGTCAGGCAAAACAAACAACGAGATACAACTCGTTATGACTGACTACAGCGTACTCGGCAATTTACTGCTGATCTACACCGTCTCCATCGCTGTGGTGTTTCTGTTTCATCAATTCCGACTGCCATCCATCGCCGGGTTTCTCGTCGCCGGAGCGTTGATCGGCCCTCATGGGCTCAATCTGATTTCTGACATCGCGACGGTACAAGTGCTGGCGGAAATCGGCATCGTACTGCTTCTGTTTACCATCGGTATTGAATTCTCGCTGAGGCAACTGACATCGCTTCGTCGGCTGCTCCTGATTGCCGCTCCGATCCAAGTCGGGGGAGTCATCGTGATCACGTGGCTCGGCGGGATGCTGGTCGGGTTACCGGCCTCACAGGCGATCTTCTGGGGATTTCTTCTCTCGCTGAGCAGCACGGCTATTGTGTTGAAGGCGTTGGCCGCCAACGGAGACAGCGATTCTCCTCACGGACGAGCCACCATCGGCATTCTGGTCTTCCAAGACCTGGCCGTCGTCCCCATGATCTTACTGACACCCATTCTAGCCAGTCCCGATGGGGGCACGCTGACGCCCGTGCTGTTCTCGTTGGGCAAGTCTCTGGTGGTGGTCGCGTGCATCGTCGCGGCTGCATGGTATGCGGTCCCGAAACTCCTCGAACACATCGTTCGCAGCCGAAGCCGGGAACTCTTTCTGTTGACCATCATTGTTATGTGCCTCGGCATTGCTTGGTTGACCTCTCTCGGCGGGCTCTCACTTGCTCTCGGGGCGTTCATCGCTGGACTCGTGATTTCCGAATCGGAGTACAGCCACCAAGCCATTGCCGAAGTGCTGCCCTTTCGCGACAGTTTCAACAGTCTGTTCTTTGTCTCGATCGGCATCCTGATGGATTGGCGGATTCTGCTGGAGTATCCGCTCGTCGTGACCGGTGTGTTACTCCTCGTCCTGCTCATCAAGTTTATCGCTGGAACGGGAGCCGTCTTAGCAGTCTCCATCCCACCCCGATCCGCCGTCATGACCGGCATTGCCCTCGCGCAGGTGGGTGAGTTCAGCTTTATCCTGGCACAAGTCGGCCTGGAGAATAAGCTCTTGTCCGGACCGCCCTACCAAATCTTTCTGGCGGTCTCGATTTGCTCCATGATCATCACACCGCTTCTGATGCAGTGGTCCCCCCATCTCGCGCGACGCGTTGAGGCCGTGCAACGCCTTCGCCACTGGTTTCCCGGTCAGACAACTGCCCATGTGCTTGAGGCAGAAGGACGGCATCTTCGCATCAAGGACCATGTGATTATCGTGGGGTATGGGTTGAATGGGCGCAACCTCGCTCGCGTCTTGAGCGAGACGGAAGTGCCGCATATTGCCTTAGATCTGGATGGTGACACGGTGCAGCGCGAGGCTGCCCATGGCTTGCCGCTCTATTATGGCGATGCGACAAACCCGAATGTGTTGCGGCATGTAAAAATCGACGATGCGCGGGTCCTGGTTATCGCAATCTCCGATCCGTTCATGGCCCGCCGGACCGTCCAGGTGGCCCGAGCCTTGAACCCGAAGATTCATATCGTTGTGAGAACCCGTTATTTGCGAGAGCTAGAGGAGCTCCATCAGCTAGGTGCCGACGATGTCGTGCCAGAAGAATTTGAAACGTCGATTGAAATCTTTGCGCTCGTCCTCCGCACCTACAACATGCCGCAAGATTTCGTCATGCGAAAAGCGGAACAAGTGCGTCGTGAGGGATACGCGCTCCTCCGCCGGAGTGAGCTTCCCGAACTAGCCCACCACCTTCGCGGCGGAACCCTCACTGACGTCGAAGTGGAAACCTGTCGAATCGAAGAGGACTCACCGGCCGCGGGAAAGACGATCGTTCAATTGGCGCTGCGGCCACGGACGGGTGCGTCCATCATTGCCTTGACCAGAAGCGGCGTGACGGAATCCAATCCGTCTGAGAAAACCACGCTCCTCGCCGGTGATATTGTGGTCCTGCTCGGAGCGCGCGATGAGATCAGACGGGCAATGGGATTTATTGTCGCGACTGAGCGCGAAGGCTAGCGTGAGACAGTTCCAAACTGTTTAATTTACGAGCAGCACACGCCTGTTTCACAAACTCAGAGGAACACCTAAAATCTAGAGGATGATGAAAAAGCTCGTCCAGCAAGGCCGCAGCGAGCGAAAGGCTGAGGCGTACGCGGGTAGGTACGTTGAAGCCTTGAGCAATGCGAGAACGACGCTGGAGGGCTTTTGCAACACCCTCAGCGTACCGTCATGGCTTGGTAGGCCTCATCGAGTGTGCCCGCTTGAATGAGCTGGACCCTCCTGCGAGAGGCAACATCCATCGAGCTCATCCAGTCCGGCGTGAGTACTTGATCTCGCGGAACGATGATGGTTCGGTAATGCGCGTTCGCGGCGGCCTCGATTTTCACGGGTAACCCACACCGGGAAATCCCTCACCCTGTACGCCCAGAGTCGGAACGGAGACGATGTTGGAGCTCCCGGCATACGCGGGTATCGCAGGCATGGTCGCTAACATCAGCAGGCACACCAGTCGAAACGACACAATCAGCTTCGCCACCTCAGCGTCATTCGCTCTTTGAGAGGATGATCAAAAGGTCGGCCTGTTTGGACTGATGCCTGATGGGCCGCCTTCAGTTTGTAATACCATTTCGCCGGCATATCAGCATCGCCGAGAAACATCGACGAGGGTTTGTGACGAAGCCCCACCGCTAGGTGCTTCATCGCCCGCTCATCCTGGCCAAGAAACATCTTTGTCAGCGTGCGAAAAATCACCTTGCCGAACGGCAGCCAATGGAGCCCCTGCCAATAGGCTGAAAAATCGATGCGACATTCCATATCGGACACTGGCGTGGCCATCAATCGATTGGCCATCCACATCCGTCCACATTGCATCAGCTCCACCCGCTGATTCGGCAACACAAAATCGATGGTGGTCGACAGCGGCCCTCCATAAATTCGCTCCACCCAATGGAACGGCCCACTATTCTTGGCGGGACGATGTGGAATCATCCGGAAGCCGTTCGGGATCGGTTCAAAGATTTTCGTCTTCTCATGCATACGCGCATCACTGCGCCACCATGAATGGACATATGGTCCATGCACCGGATCGATGAGACCGATAATGCCGTCGTCCGCGGTACACGTATACGTCAGCGAAATGTGGAATGACTGCCGAGGTTCCGATGGAAGCGGCATGCGAGGAGCAGGCGGCAGCGGATCGATGTTCCCGCGTTCGTCAGCCAGGTACAGCCAAATCATGCCGTCCGTTTCTTCAGCCGGATAGGTCGTGACGCCGATCTTGTCGGTTTGTAGACTCCCCTGTTCGGGAAGGGCAGGGATGCACCGGCAGCGCCCCTTCATATCGAACTGCCATCCGTGATACGAGCATTCCACTCGTTCACCGTCAAACCTGCCGAATGACAGAGGCATGCCACGGTGCGGGCAGATATCGCGCATTGCCGAAAGGCCACCGGTTCGATCGCGACAGAGGACGATCGGCAGCCCCAACATCTGCAGCCCCTTCATCGTGCCCTGGCGCAGAGTATGGCTCGGGATAGCTGGGTACCAAAAACCAAAGAGTGGAGCACTCCTGGAAGACACAACTTCGGGTGATGGCTGTTCGATCATGAGGGTCATTCGAGATCGGGAGGACACTCGCAAGACGGGTCTAGTACAATGGATTCCGACTATAACGAGGGGATGGAGATAGGTCAAGCGATGCGTACACCGTCGCGCAATAACTCAGTTCCTTGACACCCCGAAGGATCACATACTATTCTCTTCATGCGCAGAACTTGAAAGAGTCACGAGGTGAGATCATGATTGCCACACAGATAGAGCCGACGGCGACGTTAGCACAACTGCAGGAATCCAAGCCCGATCGAGTGACGATCGTGTTGTTGAGCGGTGATCTCGATAAGGCCATGGCCGCCTTTATCATCGCTACGGGTGCCGCTGCGATGGGTATGCACGTGACCATGTTTTTTACGTTTTGGGGACTGAATACGATTCGACGAAGAGGCGCCACGAGTTCAGCCAAGGATTGGCTTCGACGGATGTTCGGGCTGCTCAACAGAGGCGGGGCCGATACGCTTCCGTTATCCCGATTCCACTTCGGTGGGTTGGGGACGAAGATGATGCAGACGGTGATGAAGCAAAACCGGATGCCCGGTGTGCCTGAGCTGATGCAAACGGCCCTCGAACTGGACGTGCGGTTCATCGCCTGCACGACGACGATGGGCCTCATGGGTATTACCAAGGACACCTTGATCGACGGTATCGATCAGTTCGCCGGCGTGACCACATATCTGGCGGAAGCCAAACAGGGCAGTGTCAATCTATTCATTTGAATCGTCCACTGAAGCGAGGGTGTTTTCATGATGCAGGCCGATGTCAAACTCGACACCTTGGGATATTTTTGTCCCATGCCGATTATTCTCACCTCCAAGAAAATCAAAGAATTGGCCTTGGGACAGGTGCTGGAAGTCGTCTCCGATGATGAGGGCATCAAAAAGGACATGCCGGCTTGGTGTGAAAACACCGGGCATCAAATGATGGGTTTGGAAGAGGAACAGGCCAAGTCTGGCCGTATCTATAAGGCGTTCGTGAAGAAGACGAAATAGCCAGCCCCCGTCAGAGAACGATGGTTAAGCCAAAAGCCGGATGATCGGTCATCGATCCTCCGGCTTTTTCGTTGACACGTGCTGGAACCTATGGACCAACTCGTCGAGTGTGTCCCCAACTTCAGTGAAGGTCGGGATCAAGGAACGGTTCACGCCTTGATCGACGCCGTGACGTCGACAGCCGATGTGACACTCCTCGACCACTCGATGGATACGGACCACCACCGGTCAGTATTGACGTTCTGTGGCCCCCCGGGTGCCATTGTTGAAGCCGCTTTTCGTGCTGTGCGGCTTGCGACTGAACTCATTGACCTACGGACACATGTCGGCGTACACCCCCGGATAGGAGCGACGGATGTGGTGCCGTTTATCCCAATCAGGGGTACGACAATGGAGGACTGCGTCCAGCTTGCAAAGCGACTAGGAGAACGAGTGGGGCGTGAGCTGGGAATCCCCGTTTTCTTGTACGAACGTGCCGCAGGCCATGCCGACCACGCCCCATTAGAGTCAGTCAGGCGTGGAGGGCTCGAAGGCCTGGCGTTCCGGATGGAGTCAGACCCCGATTGGATTCCCGACTTCGGTCCCCCTCGACTGCACGAACGCGCGGGAGCAATCGCCATCGGTGCCCGGCCTCCGCTGATCGCCTACAACGTGAACCTCTGCTCGAGGGACATTGAGCAAGCTCGGTCCATCGCCAGAGCCATCCGCCACTCAAGCGGCGGGTTGCCCTCTGTCAAAGCAATCGGAGTAGCGCTATCCAGTCGCGGTATGGTGCAGGTCGCCATAAATGTGACCGATTACCTCGTGACGCCCATTCTGACCGTATTCCAGCGCGTCAAGGCCGAAGCCGCGAAACGTAATATAGATGTGGCGGGGAGTGAATTGATCGGCCTTGCTCCTCAAGCGGCATTGGACGAGGCAGCCGCTGCCTCGTTGCAGCTCGATCGATTGGATTCCAGCCAGATCCTCGAAACAAGAATCGCCGAGGCGATGCGCAGCAAGCACGAACTGGCGCACCCCCTCTCACATTTCCTGGCCGCGGTTGCTGACGCCAAACCGGCGCCAGCCGGTGGCAGCGTCGCGGCATTCGTAGGTGCCCTGGCGGCTTCTTTGGGGGTGATGGGGGCACGCCTCGCAGGGCAGTCGGATGGAGAACAGCACTTGCTTGAATTGAGCCGGCAGCTCCATCAACTCGTTCAAACAGATGCAGAGGCCTACAATGGACTGATGGATGCGTACAAGATCCAAAAACACCATCCTGATCGCCATCAGGCGATTTCGATTGCGCTCCAACGGGCTACCGAAGTACCGTTAGAAATCACGGAGCTGTCCTGCGAGGTTGCGCGGTTGCTCCATCCGTTACGTGAGAGAGCGAAGCCGACCATCCAGTCAGATCTCACGGTAGGGCTGACCCTCGCCATCGCCGCAGCCCAAGCGGGTCTTGTTACGACCAATGCAAATATAAATACTCAGCAAAATCATAATCTTATAGATTCCATACGACTCAGAATTTCAAAGGCCACAGAAAGCCTTGAGGAACTCAAGGTGTTATGCTAGACTCCGGCGCCGAATGATTGAAAACCGTAAGCAGCAGGCTCACTTGGCCTGAGAAAGTCGAAAATCACGGGGATGGAAATCAAGGTCTTCAACAACAACGTTGAAAAAGCACTGAAGGTTGCCAAGAAGAAGCTCGCGGGAGAAGGTCTGTTCCGTGAGCTGAAGCGTCGTCGTTTCTACGAGAAGCCCAGCGTGCGAAAGAAAGCGAAGCAACGCGAAGCTCAACGACGCCGTCAGAAGTGGTTGTCAAAGCGGAAGCCTGAGTAGACAGGGTCTTCCGCTCTTCCCACCAGCCTCCCCTCGTTTACGACCATTTACATGCGTCAGCAGCAAATCCATGCCGCTATCCGCATAGTCAAGCGGGAGGTTTGTCGCTGGCCAGAACCGGTCGTCGGGGTCGTAGCCAAGGAATCGAACTGCGATCCCTTTCCCATCCTCATGTCCACCCTCCTCAGTTTGCGAACCAAAGATAAAACGACAAGGGAAGCCGGCGACCGACTCTTCGCTCTGGCTCGCACACCGGCAACCATGTTAGAGCTGCCGCTGAAGAAGGTCGAACAGGCAATTTACCCGGTCGGGTTCTATCGGACAAAAGCCAAATCGATTCACCAAATCTGCCGCCGCCTGATCGATGAGTATGGCGGGAAGGTCCCGGACTCCATCGATGAACTGCTCACCTTACCGGGAGTCGGTCGGAAAACGGCGAATCTGGTGGTGACGCTTGGATTTGGCAAGCCGGGAATCTGTGTAGATATTCACGTCCACCGAATCAGCAATCGATGGGGTTATATCGACACGAAGACGCCGGAAGCATCAGAAGATGCCCTCCGGCGCAAGCTCCCGAAACAATACTGGATCATTTACAACGATCTCCTCGTTCCCTATGGGCAGAACCTATGTCTACCGGTTTCACCGCGGTGCAGCACGTGCAAGTTGGCGGACATGTGCGATCGCGTGGGGGTCACAAAATCACGTTAGGGGTAAGCAGTGAGGGGTAGAGTAGGGGCTATATGAAAAGCTTCGTTTCGGCCTCAGCGGTCAGGGAAAGGATAGCTGGCAGACCCATCACCTCGTCAACATTCTTTTCGACCGCGCTGGCATCCACGCCCATGTATTCTAAGCCGGCGCTGCAGGCAATCAGCCGAAGTGTTCCAACATGCTTGGCATCTTGGAACATCTCCGAGATCTTCGGCACCTTTTTCTCTTTCAGCAACCGCGCGACTTCCTCAGCCGACTCGGCATATTCCGGCGGAAAATCAATCTGATCGATCTTCCCTTCGGCGAGTTTTTTGATCGTCCAAAATAGCAAGACGATGATCACGTCTTTGCCCATCGCCGCAGCCGTCATCCCCAGCGTCGCGACCTGGTGCAGCTTATCGTACGTAGCGTTGTGGGCGAAGATGACGAATTTCGGCTTCGTCGACATAGTCATTTCTTTTGCGCTCTGGCTGTCACGCTATTCACGTAGTTGGTCATCGCAATATCGACTTCATCGGACGGCATGGGGCTCCATGCGGGATGATTATAACGTTCGGGTACGATCGCGTAAACCCAAGACTGCTCCTCTGTTCGCCTTGAGGGGGTCATGGACTCAGTGCTAGGATGCCGACCAATGGATGAACTCCTTTCAACAGTTCAGCAATATATCTCGACGGAAACCCTCGTGACCCTGACGGCCCTGTCGATTGTCTTCTTTGTTGGGTCATTGATCGCCATCCCGTTCATCCTTGTCCGACTCCCGACAGACTTTTTCGACATCCGTGTTCCACGCCCCTGGATGGAGGATCATCACCCCATACTACGGGGGCTGGGCCACCTGGCCAAGAACGTGGTGGGCGTCATCTTTCTGTTTGCGGGCTTCTTGATGCTGTTCCTGCCAGGCCAGGGCATTCTCACAATGTTGATCGGGGTGACGATGCTGGACTTTCCTGGCAAGCGCAAGTTAGAAGCAAAAATGATCGGACAGCCTGCTGTCCTGAACACCATCAACAACATGCGTCAGAAGTTCGGAAAGCCGCCGCTCACGATTGCGCCAGATCCTTAGCCAGAACTGAGATGAAAGGACTAGGGACTACGATCTCTCATGGACTGACGCCCCGCACTAGCCCTGAGTCCCCAGCTCTCAGTTTTCCACAAGACAATTTCAATAGCCGGCAACACCCATGACATCGCTGCAAACCGACAGACGCCCCACCCTCTACCTTATCGACGGTAGCGCCTACATCTATCGGGCGTTCTTTGCCTTACCGGCGCTGAACAATTCGAAGGGGCTCCAGACCAACGCGGTCTATGGATTTACGACCACGCTGCTCAAAATTATCCGCGAACACAAGCCGGATGGGCTTGCGGTGGCCTTCGACGAGAAAGGCCCCACGCTCCGGCACCAGGAATTCAAAGACTACAAGGCACAGCGTCCCCCGATGCCGGACGGGATGAAGGCCCAGATTCCCTATATTCATCGCGTGGTGGAGGCGCTGAATATTCCAGCGGCCAGACAGGCCGGCTACGAAGCCGATGATTTGATCGGCACGTTGGCCCGACAGGCGGAGCAGGCTGGCTACGACGTCGTGATCGTCACCGGCGATAAAGACATGCTTCAGCTCGTGACCTCACATGTCCGCATCTACGACCCGGTCAAGGATAAGTGGTCCAGCAACGCGGAATGTGTCGCCAAGTTCGGCGTTGAGCCTGGCCGTGTCATCGAAGTGATGGGCCTGATGGGCGACGCGAGCGACAATATTCCCGGCGTGAAGGGCATCGGTGAAAAGACCGCGATGAAACTCATCGCACAGTTCGGGACAATCGATGAGCTGCTACGCCGCCTGGATGAAGTCACGCCCGCCCGCATCAAGACTCTCCTTTCTGAACAGGCGGACCAGGCTCGGCTCAGCCGGAAACTGGCAACCATCGATATACAAAGCCCGGTGGAGTTTCATCCCGAATCCTACCGGATCAAGCCGCCACATGAGGAGCCACTCGCCGAGCTGCTACGCGAGCTGGAATTCACCTCTCTCCTCAAAAGTCTCCAGCCATCGCCGAAACCCCTAGAAACGGCGACCCACGAGACCATCATCATCGAGGATGAAACAGCCGCAACGCGATTTGTCGACGGTGTATCGAAAGGCAGGCCACTGGGCCTGCACTGTTTGTTGGCCGGACAACCAGGCGTCCATACCGACGTCCTGGGCCTGGCCCTCTCGACCGGAAACCAAACGGCGTTCATTCCGATCGACGTCCATGCCTACATGCGACCGATCATCGAATTGCTGCATGATCACACTCACACCAAGACCGTGCACGATCTGAAATCCACATTGCTGGCGTTCCATCGCATTGGAATCACCTTAGCACCCCCATACGTGGACACCATGATCGCGGACTATTTGCTCAACCCGAACCGCCGCGACCATAGCCTCGACACGATCATGTTGGAACGGCTCGGTGAACGACTTGGATCAGGCAAGCAGGAGAAGGCCCAACCACAGTCGCTGTTCGACGTCGATACCGGATCTCGCGAGGAGACGGCGGAAGCCGCTGCTGCCCTGGCCAAGCTCGAACCAATCCTCATTGAACGGTTGACGGATCAGGGGAGTTTGAAGCTCTTTACCGACGTTGAGATGCCGCTCGTCCCGGTCCTGGCTGACATCGAGCGGAATGGGTTCTTGCTCGATGTCGACGGCCTCCGCGGGTTGAGTCAAGAGCTTGAGCGAGAGCTCGACCGCATGATGGAAACTATTGCCAGAGTGGCCGGAGGCGAATTCAACATCAATTCGCCGAAACAACTCGCGACGGTCCTCTTTGAGAAGCTTGGCCTGAAACCCCTGCGGAAAACGAAGACCGGCTATTCGACCGATGAAGACACCCTCACCCAACTCGCCACGCAGCACGAATTACCAGACCAGATTCTCAGCTATCGAAGTCTGAGCAAGCTCAAATCGACCTACGTGGATGCGCTGCCGGAACTGGTGCATCCGGAGACAAAACGGCTCCACACTTCCTTGAACCAGACCGTCGCCGCAACCGGACGGCTCTCCTCCACCGATCCGAATCTCCAAAACATTCCTGTGAAAGGCGACTACGGCCTCCGGATCCGCGAAGCCTTCGTCGTGCCAAAAGGCCATGAACTCCTCTGCGCCGACTACAGCCAGATCGAGCCGCGCATCCTCGCCCATCTTTCGCAGGATCCGCGTTTGCTCTCCGTCTTTGCCAAAGGCGAGGACATCCACATGGCCACGGCCATGGAAATCTTCGGCCTGCCCTCCAGTCAGATCACCAGAGACATGCGCCGCGCGGCCAAGACCGTCGTCTTCGGGATCGTCTACGGCATCAGCCCATTCGGCCTCTCGCACAACCTCGGCGTACCCCAGGCCGAATCGAAGAAATATATCGACACCTTCTTTGAGCGATTCGCAGCCGTCCGGGCATTGATGGATCGAAACATTGCCGAAGGACGAGAGAAGGGCTACACCACCACCATCCTCGGCCGCCGCCGACCGATTCCCGAGCTGCAGAGCGGCGATCCCGCCCAGCGCGGCGTTGGCGAACGCATGGCCGTGAACAGCCCCATCCAAGGTTCTGCGGCTGACTTGATCAAAGTGGCCATGATCAACGTGCACAAGAAACTCCACGACGAGCTGCCGCACGTAAAAATGATCCTTCAAGTCCACGACGAACTCATCTTCGAAGTACCAGATCATGATCTTGAGGAAGCGAAACGGTTGGTGAAACAAGAGATGGAAGGCGTCGGCAAACAGTTGGGCCTCTCAGTGCCGCTCAAAGTGGATCTGGGCGTCGGCAAAAACTGGCGCGTAGCGCATCCCTAGCATGGGCAGGAGGATGTTTTGACAGGAAACCGTGACCACTATAGAATTTGCTCCAGTTGGCCGCCTCTTCACCTAAATAGAAGATTCAGTGACACGATCTGATAAGCTGCTTGAACGTGTGCTTCGAGGAACATCGGATGCGAACATTCCGTTCGACGGGCTGCTGCATTTGCTGGGCGAGTTGGGCTTTGAAGAGAGAATCCGAGGAAGCCACCATATTTTTACGAGAACGGGAGTCGAAGAGATTTTGAATCTACAGCCAAGAGGCTCCCATGCCAAACCGTATCAGGTGAAACAGATACGTCAGGTGATCCTGCGGTACAAGTTGGGAGGCGACATCAATGAGTAAGTACGAGGTAATCATCTACTGGAGCAAGGACGATCAAGCCTTCATTGCCGAAGTGCCGGAGTTAGCAGGCTGTGCTGCAGATGGCACTACGTACCAAGAAGCGCTGGCAAACGTGGAAACCATCATCCGGGAGTGGATCGAAACGGCAAAGGTATTGGGGAGACCAATCCCAGAACCAAAAGGGAGACTGGCATTTGCCTAGTGGTGAGAGGCTATCAGCATGCCCTACCTGTGGAAGCAACAAGATAAAGAAGGTCAAAAAGAAATGGACCGGCAAGTTTCAGGGACAGACCTATTCGGTTCCAAGACTAGAGTTTCACGACTGTCCATCTTGTGGCGAGAAGGTCTATGATCGTGAGGCCATGCGGAAAATTGAAACCCATTCGCCGGCCCTCGTGAAAGCTCACGCCTCATAGCGAAGAAAACATTCGATCAGCCGACTTGTTCTCCCTCGGGCTTTCTCTGCCCTCAAGAACTGTTTCTCTCGTCGGTGTAAAATGACGCATGGTGCATCCCTAACCTGAACCTTCCTCGCTTCATTGGGGAAGAAAAAGGAGGCCGATATGCAGAAAGTACGTCTTTCAGTCGCGTGGGTGATCGCAGGTATCAGTCTTAGCGCATTGGGGCTTCTGCTGCTCACGGGGCAACAGTTCAACGCGAAAGCACAAGAACCGAAGCGGTTTCAGTACATGATCGTCGAAGTGTTGCCTGACACCCAGAATATGCAAACCAAGTTGAACGAATTTGGTGCGAGCGGGTGGGAGCTCGTGGCGGTCCCGATGGGGAGCATGACCGAGCCGAGGCTGATTTTTAAAAAGTGATGGCCAGCCACTTGTGATTCAAGAAACGTGAAGGCTGAGTGGAGTAGTTTGGCATAGTAGATCTTGCCCTCCACAAAAACTGGCGTGTGGCTCATCCGTGGTATCATAAGATTAACCTCCCAAATGGGTATACGCTTATTGTGACCTCTCTCCCCACCTCATGGTAAAACTGTGAGTGACCTCCGCTTTAACTGGGAACGGTTTTGGTCTCCACGGGGATCCAGCCTCAATCTCTCCGATGGAGGCTACCTGCCTGATCCGCATTCTCAAACCTGGAGATTTGCGAATACAGAGATTGTTTCTCTCTCGAAAATCCATGAGTCGAAGGCACTTGTCTTACTAGGCGATCCTGGGATGGGCAAGTCAACCGCCCTCGCCGAAGAAGAATTGTTGTTGAGATCCACACCACATGATCCAACTGATAGACATTTGTTCATCAATCTTCGGTCCTACCAAACCGAAACACGTTTAATTACCGATATTTTCGACAGTCCCATCTTCAAGAACTGGTTAACAGGCACGCACACCCTACATCTTTCCCTCGATAGCTTGGACGAGGGATTACTCTCCATCAAAGTCCTCGCTTCGCTCTTAGCAGACCACCTTAAGAGACTGCCGTCCGATCGAATAATGATCTTCCCCCGATTTGGTGGACACCAGGTTACGCGATAGCCACCCTCGCTTCGTACTCGGCTGGGGAGTGATAGCCGAGAGTCGAGTGTCGTCGCTGCCGATTATAGAACACCTCGA
>CAKKRK010000085.1 GCA_919902665.1 Nitrospiraceae bacterium | reverse complement strand
CGCACATTCTTATTCTGCGCCGATAACGCCTTGACTTTATCCTCAAGTTCCTTGGTTCGTCCCTCGTTCGTGCCTCGCTCTGCATCACGGCCGTGCTCAATGCGCTGGAGTTCATCACGGGCCGCTTGTGCCTCATTGCCGAACTTCACGTTCAGTTCCTTGAGGGTTCGGACCTGTTGTTCCATGGCGCCCTTCTGTTGGCGAGTCTTCTCCAGTTCCATTTTGACGTTGTCTGCCTCGGCCAACGCGCCTTGGTACTTCTTATTGGATACGCAGCCCGTGGCCAACACCGCCCCAACCAACACCATCGCCGTCCACTCGCGTCTCATGCGATCCTCCCTCCATCAAATCCTACAGCTTGTCCGAGCATCATGTGGAACATTCCGCCCACCCCGCTGCACCGTGGTTCGTACGGTTTCTTTCCTTGTGTGTATGCCAACACCCAGATATTGTCAACATATTTGCCGTTGTAGAGATCAGTTTGGTTTTGACGCGATGACCGATCTGCCGCTTGACGGATTGTCGTCGCTCTGTGATCATCCCACACATTCTATCGGAGATGGCCGTGATGGTTGAAACCGCTCATTTACTATTTGACGTGGGGTACGCATGAACGAATGGGGCCCAATGCTCGCCGTGATACTGGGGATCGTCGAGGGACTCACAGAGTTTCTCCCCGTCTCGTCCACGGGACATCTTATTTTGGTAGGCCATGCCCTCGGCTTCACTGGTGACGTCGCTGCCAACGCGGAAATCTCCATCCAGCTGGGTGCAATTTTGGCCGTGATCGTCTTTGAACGCGAGAAAATCGGCCGGCTGCTGTCCGGCGCATGGCAGGAGCAGAAGGCCTTGCGTGCAACCTCAGTAAACCAGCCTCCCTCCGCATGGTCCCATCGCGTCAAGAGCTCCATGCGGAATCATCCCAACGTATGGTTCCTGCTGGGACTCGGGATTGCCTTTCTGCCCGCGGCCATACTCGGTCTGTTGGCTCACGGGTGGATCAAGTCGCATTTGTTCACTCCTCTGACGGTGGCTTTAACGTCGATCCTGGGCGGCATTATCATCCTCATCGTGGAAGCGACGAAACGGACCACCCATGCCAAGAGTCTGGATCAGGTATCGGCTGTCCATGCCTTCTGGATCGGGCTGGCACAATGCGCGTCCCTCATCCCCGGCATGTCTCGCTCCGGCTCAACGATCATCGGAGGACTGCTCGCCGGACTCGACCGAAAAGTGGCCACAGAATACTCCTTCTTTCTTGCCCTCCCGACCATCATCGCTGCGACAGTCTACGAAACATGGAAAGCACGAGGAGCGTTTACCGATCAGGATTATATGGCGCTCGGTCTCGGCATGCTCATCTCATTTTTGGTGGCCTGGGCCGTCATCGCCGTCTTCCTAACCTATGTCCAACGGCATACCTTGCGAGTCTTTGCGTACTATCGTATTATCCTCGGAGTTGTGGTCATGTTGGTCGTCCGCTGAAAGGAGCTGTTCATGTCTTCGGATACGATTCACGTCTACGACACTTGGGTCACCGGCAAGAGCGGTCGCATTCACTTCGACGTCATGACGACGGATGAAGCCACCGCCCTCAAACTTGCCAAGGAGTACCT
>CAKKRK010000084.1 GCA_919902665.1 Nitrospiraceae bacterium | reverse complement strand
TCCGATTCTGAGCCGCCGTGCGCTGTTTGACATCGGCGTCGCCGGTCCCTTGGCGGGCTTCGTGGTTGCCGTTGTGGCCTTGATCGTGGGACTGCATCTGTCCACAGTCGTGGATAGAACCGGCACGTTTGGATTGCAACTCGGCGAGCCGTTGCTGCTACAGTTCATGGCCTGGGTGATCATTGGGCCGCTCCCGCCGGAGGCAGACGTGGTGTTGCATCCCATCGGCTTTGCTGCCTGGTTCGGACTCTTCGTCACCTCTCTGAATCTTCTCCCAATCGGCCAGCTCGACGGTGGGCATGTGGCGTATGCCCTCTGGGGAAGAAGGCAACGGACGATGGCGCTCGTTTTTCTCCCAATCTTGTTGGCCTTGGGCTTCTTCGGCTGGGCAGGCTGGTTGCTCTGGGCGTTCATGGCGGGAATCTGGGGGCTTGGCCATCCACCCGTCATGGATCCTCATGTACCATTGGGTCGCAACCGGACGATCGTCGGCTGGATTGCGGTTGCAGTGTTCGTCGTCACCTTTGCACCGGTCCCGTTTTCCTTTCATTAGGCGATTCGCTGCTGCTTCACTCTCACTCGCAGTATTCTTCTGATTGTCTTGTTCGATTTTACGGGTGACCCTACAGTAGAGAAATGCTTACGACTGGTGCGTCCACGACACGCTGTCCAAAGTGCCAAGCTCAACGGCTGGATGAGGCCGAGGAGTGTGTGCGATGCGGGATTATCTTTGCAAAATACCGACCGACCGCGAGAACCTACGTCTCATTCTCTCCCTCATCGGCGTCGCGCTCTCGGTGGTTCACGACGGCCAAGCAATGGCTGATTGAATCGGACACCACGACCGATTCGATGACGCTCTACGGTCGGGCTGCCGTATTTGTAGCCATGGTCTGGTGGGGGTGGAGATTCATCACCACGCCGCTTGAAACCAATTACACCGGTGAGTCAGTTCTTCACCTGATCAACCTGCCCTTTCATGAAGCGGGACATCTGATCTTTATCCCATTCGGTCGCTTCATGACGATTCTGGGAGGAACGCTTGGTCAAATTCTCATGCCGATGATCTGTCTCGGGACGTTCCTGATCAAAACCCGCGATCCGTTCGGCGCAGCAGTGGCCCTGTGGTGGACAGCTGAAAGCCTAATGGACATCGCCCCCTACATCAATGATGCACGAGCACTCGACCTCATACTTATTGGGGGAGTAACTGGGAAAGAAACCGACGGACACGACTGGAACAATATTCTGACGATGCTGGGCTTATTGGAATGGGATCATCGGCTAGCGCACCTCACGTACCAACTCGGGATTCTCCTCATGCTTGGCTCCTTCCTCTGGGGAGGTGTCCTCTTGTTGAACCACTACCGCAGGCTCTCTCGATAACAATCTTTCCTTGCCCTCCTTGCGCGACCGCAACAACTCTCATACGATGTCCGCCAGAATCGAGAGCTTCACGTGTGTCCACGTACAGCACATGGTCATGAAGTCGCCGGAGGAATCGCCATCATGTCTCGTGTGAGCGTTGTATCGTGGTGCGGTTTCTTCGTGGCGTCGGTTCTTGCTTCGTCAGCGTTCGGTCAAGACCCTAGTATCCAGCCATCTGCCGCTCCCACTTCTCGATCGGCCGTGACATCCACTGGAGATTGGCACTATGGCGGGTACGTGGATGTTGGGTATATCGGAAATTTCAACTTTCCCGATAACCAACTCTGGCGCAATCGTGCCACAGCTGCGCATCACAATCAGCTCTCTCCGAACATGGGGTTGGCCTATGTGCGTAAGGATGCAAAAGAATCTTCACGCTGGGGTATGGAACTTGGCCTCCAAGGCGGGCGGGATTCGGAAGAGTTCGCATTTTTGGTGGGGGAGAGACGAGTCGACGGGTCGGATGTGCTCCGACACATTCATCGCGCAAACATGTCGTACCTAGCCCCGGTCGGCAACGGGCTGACGGTCACCGCCGGTCTGTTCAACAGTCTGATGGGGTACGAGTCGCTCTATGCCAAAGACAACGCCAATTATACGAGATCGTGGATCGCGGACAACACGCCCTACATGATGTTTGGCGTGAATGCGCAGTATCCTCTCACCGACAATCTTACCGTCACCGCCTTCGTCGTGAATGGCTACTATCATCTAGCGCACCCGAATAATCTCCCCAGCTATGGAGGGAGATGGATCTGGAAAGCCACCCCGCGGGTCGCGTTGACCCAAACCTTATACGCAGGACCAACTCAAACGGATACCTCTCTGGAGTTTTGGCGTCTGTATGGGAATCATATTCTGGAATGGACAGGGGACGATGTGACGGTGGCGGCATCCTTTGATATTGGGACCGAAAGCATAGCTGGCCAGCCTGGTCGCCCACGAACCTTTGTCATGGGAGGCAACATGGTCGTCAGGTGGCATATCACCGGGCCTTGGTCCGTGGTATTGCGACCCGAGTTCTACTGGGATCGGAACGGTCGGTGGACTGGTTCAGAGCAGTTCGTGAAGGCGATCACTTCTACTGTCGAGTACAAGTTTCCATATAAATGGACCAACATGGTGGTGCGAGCAGAACATCGTTACGATGACTCAACTGGGGCGGGAGGCGGGTTTTTCAAGAATGGGGGGATCCGTCCCGACGTCGTTGGCCTTGCGCGTGAGCAGCATCTGCTTTTGCTGGGAGTCCTTGTCAGCTTCGACTCACCGTGAGTGGGGGCCAGGAGGTGGGAGCTCTTGTATCCATTGTGGGAACCGATCGACGATGCGTTGGCCGAGTGCTTGGATGGCGTGTCTCTTCGCCTCTTGTAGCGCGACGATATCTTCAACTAAGACAGCCGATCCGACCAGCTTCGATGTTCCTTCAACTGTCTGCATCGGTGCGTGCCATTCTGAGTGCACAGCCCACACGTCGCCGGTGATCATGACGAGCGTGTCGCTTTCGGTACCAGGGGCGAGATAGGCGCCGATTACGGTCGGATACAACCAGGCAAAGCGGTTGTTGTATCGATCGACGGCCGCAACTCCGTCGACGATCAAGACCACATCTGCTCCGTGTCGAGCACCAGCCTGGCGGATCCCGCGGATATCGTCACCTCGCAGAGTGGCATCCATCAGCACAAATGCATCCTGGAGGACATGCGTATCTTGTAGTGGCGCCAGCTCGCGGAGTAGTTGGTCTCTATCCCTCGCTGGCCATTCCACCGCTCGGACGGACTGCCTGTGCGGAAAGTTGTGATGTACAAAAAAGACACCGAGCCGAACGGGTGTGGAAAGGGGAACGCCCTGGCTCGCGAGGGGCTGACTCTCAGGGATGGGGGCAGGTTCTAGCTGAAGGACTTCGTTCATCACCGTCCGATCGAACCCTTGGCTGCTCGCACAGCCGGTTACTAACAGGAATATCAGCAACCAGACAGTCTTTGACTCTTGCATCAGAGGTTTCTCATGCCTTTCGCCGGAGGAAAGATGGATATCCCTATTGTGATGCTTGGCAATATCCCCAAAGTCCCAACCTTCAACGCGTAGATTTCCAATCCCTGCATCTGAAGGGGACCTTATTCCACAATTGGAAGAATGCGATCGGCAACTGCCTGTACCACACGTTCTTGTTCGGTCGCCGCTTTCAACCCTTTGAAACTGAGATAGTGTCCCCCGTGACTCGGTGCCTGAATCGTGGCGCTGACTTCGACTCGATCTCCATCCTCGACTTCCGGATCGCGGACAACTGGTCTGCCACAAATACCTAACACCGCCACCGGAATCGTCGCCTCATCGTCCTCAAGACGGAACAGGTACGCCCCATAACAATTATCTCCATTGGCAATCGGGTAGGGCTCCAGGGGTTGCACATCCCGTGCAATGCCTCGCAAGGTGACATGCCGAAGGTGATAGTCTCGCGGTTCTTCGAGTATGGTTTGGATGTTGGTCGGTTCCTCTGCCCATACCGGTATCGGTGTGTCTGCTCCTAGAAGTGTGAGCAGCGCAATGATGAGAGGAGCGATGATTCGTGCCGAAGTGGTCATGCTGGGTGAAAGCCATTTTATCATCATTTTGAGTTTGGAACCCGGGGCTGCTTTCTCTTGCGAGACATGATCGCTATAATCCCTCGTCTTTTTGTCAAGGAGGAGCATTCGCTATGGTGAATGAGCGGCAACTGAGGAACTTTGTCAAGGAATCACGGCCAAGGTTTGAGGATCTCTTGGGGCAGATGGTGGAGGTGCCGTCGATCAGTATGGATTCATCCCGCGCGGGCGATATGCGACGTATGGCTGATCTTGCGAAGCAGTATTTGGTTGGGATGAATGCCAAGGTTCACGTGGTAGAGACAGGTGGGTATCCCATCGTCTCCGGTGGTTGGATGGTAGGGCCTGAGTATCCGACCGTCACAATCTACAATCACCTGGACGTGCAGCCAGCTCAGGAGCCGGAATGGAGGCAGGCGCCGTTTGCCTTTACGAATGAACGGGGGATCTATCGAGGGCGAGGAGCGACCGATGACAAGGGCCCGGCTCTCACGGCGATGTTTGGCGCTCAATATGCGATCGAACAAGGTTGGCCGATCAACATTCGATTTTTGTGGGAACTGGAAGAGGAGATCGGGAGTCCGCATTTTGCTGCAGGACTTAAGGATCGCACGGCTGTTCCACGGCCCGATTCCGTGGTTGTCTCAGATACGATCTGGATTGCCAAGGGGCGGCCTGCGGTGCCATACGGCTTGCGCGGTCTGCTCGGCGCACGTCTGATCCTGCGCACAGGGGAGAACGATGCACATTCGGGCGTGACTGGAGGAGCCGCACGTAACCCGCTGGCCGAGTTGATAGAGGTGGCGAACAGCTGTGTTGAGGCGAGGACCGGCAGGGTAAAGATTCCTGGTTTCTATGACGATGTGGTCCCGCCCACGACCACTGAGATCAAGGATTTCCTGAAGTCCGGTTTTGAAGTGGAACGTTTCAAGAAAGCCTACGGATTTCGATCGCTTCGCGTGCAGGATCCCGCCGATGTCATGCGACGGATCTGGGCATCTCCGACCTTCGAAATCCATGGCCTCAGCGGAGGATATCACGGACAGGGAGTCAAAACGGTTGTGCCTGGTCATGCGGAGCTCAAGATCAGTATGCGCCTTGTCCCAGGCCAGGTGCCGGAGAGAGTGTTTGCCCTGTTGAAGAAGCATGTGGCAAAGGTGAATCCGGATGTGAAGGTGGAGAAAGAGGGCATGCTCCATCCATTCAAGGGCAGTTTCGAAGGGTCATATGTGGATTGTGTGAAACGTGCCGTAAAGGCAGGGTTTGGCAAGGATCCAGCATTTGTGCGAGAAGGAGGATCAATCGGTGCGGTGGTCACCATGCAGAAAACATGGAAGGTCCCCATACTTTTCATAGGTTTGAGCCTACCTGAGCATGGATATCACGCTCCCAACGAATATTACGACTGGGGTCAGGCTTCGGGGGGGATGAAGACATTCGCTCATTACTTTTCGGAGTTAGCAAAGATAGGGAAGGTATAGGGTTGTTTTTGACTGCCGTAACCTTCTTTGGGCAGCCTGTGGAAAACTCGGGGAAAGTCGGTTTTTGAACGTCGGTGTCCCAAAAAATGCCTGATTCCCACGTTTGTCGAACAGCCCCTGGTCCAAGAGCCACATCTTCAATCGCGATGAAGTCGCAAGTCGTTGTAAATAAATGCAATATCAATTGTGAGACTTTATTGGAAAGGCACGGATGTTGCTCAATGTTAAATAAACCGGGGAGCGGGCCGCGCTGTTGAAATGATCAGGTTGCTTGTCGAGAGGCGCTTGGGTATCCTGGCCATCCTATGGGGACTGAATCCATCCAGGTAGTGGTTGTCATGGTCACAACGGCAAGCCAAGATGAAGCGATGAAGATTGCCGACCAGGTGGTACAGTCTCGCCTGGCTGCTTGCGCGTCTACGATTCCCACCGTGCGGTCAACATATTGGTGGGAAGGAAAGTTGATAAACGACCAGGAAACGCTAGTGTTGATCAAGACAACCTCTGATAAATTCAACTCCCTTGAAGAAGCAATACAGAAGATCCATTCGTATAAAGTGCCGGAAATAATAGCAATTCCTGTGTGCCAAGGATTTCCACCATATCTAGAGTGGGTTCGCCAAGAAACCTCCTAGATAATGCGGTTGAAACCAGACCGTCGAAGCACTATTTTAGGGTTGACCAATGGGGGGCTAGATCGGTAGCTTATAGGGTAATTTTTGACATGCCTTCCAGGTACAAGTAGGCACGGGAGACGAAGGTTATGAACCAGACAAATATTCAAGACGGCGATGCCTATACCGTTGTAGTGTTCAGGGGGTCCACGGCAAAGCCTATCCGTTTTAGCTTTTCGAAGAAACTACTCCGCCGATTGTTGATCTGTGTGGGGTTGGTCGTTCTTGCCGATCTTCTCGTGGTTTCTCACTATGCCGTCAGAACGGGAGAGGTATGGGAGTTAGCGGCTTTTCGCACGGAAGCCATGAGCGCACGAGAGCAGACCGCAGCCTTCTCCACGGCTATTGATGACTTGAAGAAGCGCCTTGGGGCAATGAATGAGGTGAATCAAAGGCTTCGGGTCATGCTCGGCATAGAAGTACCCAAGACGGGAGATATGGCCAACGGTAGGGGTGGAGAAGAGGTGCCGATTTCTGAAGAAGGAGGCTCGATACCCGGTAGAACCGAACTGGATGTTTCCTCAGGTATCTCTAAGCAAACATCTGAGGGTAATCAAGAACACTCGTCTGCTGTTGGTCTAGAGCCTTCTCAAGATGCCCTCCTGGCAATTACATCGGTGAAAGCGGGGTTGGAATGGCTTTCAAAGCAAGCCACGGTGCAGGAACGTATTCTTGACGAGTTATCACAAGCAGCTGAGCAGCGCTCGTCTCGCTGGGCCTCGACGCCTTCGATTTGGCCAGTCAAGGGGTGGGTCACGTCTGGGTTTGGCCCACGAATTTCTCCTTTCACGGAGAAGCCAGCCTGGCATGATGGATTAGATATCGGTGCTGCGCCAAACACCCCGGTCCGTGCTCCGGCCCAAGGTCGGATTACATCCGTAGGATACGATCCTAAGCTCGGGAACATGGTCCGCGTCGATCATGGATTCGGAGTTGAAACCCTCTACGGACACCTGGCGAAGGCCTTGGTGAAGGAAGGCCAAAGGGTCGAGCGTGGCGATGTCATTGCGCTCGTCGGGAGCTCTGGCCTTTCCACCGGTCCTCACCTGCATTACATGGTGAAATTGAACGGCCAGGCACTTGATCCAACCAAGTACATTTTGGAATAGCAGACCGCTTCGATATTATGAGGACAGCACAATTTGTTTCTGCTGCTTCTCGAAATCCAACAGTCCGACGCCCGACCGCTCCTTGATTAGAGCCTCTGCAATGCCTGTGGCCTCGTATGATCTAGATAACGAGACGAGAGCCTCTTGACCGATCTCGACATTGCTCAATCCGTTACCCCTCGCCCTATCCTAGAAATCGGTTCCCAGCTTGGGATTCGCGCCGAAGAGCTAACTCTCTATGGACAGGATAAGGCCAAAATATCGCCGCAAATCTTGGATCGCCTCGATGCTGCACCGCGAGGACGGTATGTACTTGTCACAGCGATAAACCCAACTCCCTTGGGAGAGGGAAAGACGACGACATCGATCGGTCTTGCCATGGGGCTCACCCGGCTCGGGCGTCGGACCGCGCTTACTCTTAGGCAACCCTCGCTCGGTCCTGTGTTTGGAGTGAAAGGCGGGGGTACGGGTGGGGGGCATGCCCAGGTTGTGCCCATGGAGGATATCAACCTTCACCTGACGGGAGATGCCCATGCGGTGGCCGCCAGCCACAATCTGCTTTCAGCATTCCTCGACAATCATCTGTTTCATGGAAACCCTCTCTTGATCGATCCGACCAGAACTCCATGGCCTCGGACGCTGAGCGTCAATGATCGTGCTCTCCGAGATGTATTATTGGGGGAAGAAACCGGCAGACGTCGGGGCCAATTCGTCATCACCGAGGCTTCAGAGATTATGGCGGTGTTGGCACTTGCGAAGGATTACAAAGATCTCCATGAGCGGCTTGGCCGAATAGTGGTTGGGTTCACAACGTCAGGAACACCGGTCAGAGCTGAGGCGCTTGGATGCGTAGGGTCGATGGCGGTACTTCTGAAGGACGCCCTCAAGCCGAATCTGGTTCAAACGCTAGAAGGGACCCCCGCATTTGTGCACACGGGACCGTTCGGCAACATCGCCCATGGGAACTGCTCGATCATTTCCGATGCCATTGCACTTCGATGTGCTGACTTTGTCGTGACCGAGGCGGGCTTCGGCAGCGATCTTGGAGCCGAGAAGTTTTTCAATATCAAGTGCCGTGCGTCAGGGTTCATTCCGTCCGTGGCGGTTGTTGTGGCGACCTTACGGGCGCTGAAACTCCATGGTGGGGGTGGCGTCGCCAAGGCTGGCGTTGCGTTGCCTTCGAGTCTCACGGGGCCGAACCAGCAGGCCTTATCGAAGGGGATTGCTAATCTGGAACAGCATGTCGCCAATGTCCTGGCGCATGGGGTCCCGGTTGTGGTCGCCGTCAATGCCTTCAAGGATGATCCTCAGGATGAGTTGGACTGGGTTCGGGAACAGTCACTGAGGATGGGCGCAGTCGATGCGGCGGTCTCTACGCACTGGGCCGAGGGTGGGAAAGGGGCCGAACAGCTCGCGACTGCTGTCCTCAAGGCATCTGAAAGACCTTCCCAATTCAGGTATCTCTATGATGTGTCATGGCCGATCAGAAAAAAGATAGAAACCATTGCCACAAATATGTATGGAGCTGCCGGGGTCTCGTTCGAGCCGGAGGTGGAACGTCAAATAGATACGGCCGAAGCGTTGGGGTATGGGGGCTTACCCGTTTGCATGGCGAAAACGCCGCTGTCGCTTTCACACAATCCCACGGCGAAGGGGAGGCCGACTGGATTTACGGTTCCGATCAAAGAATTGCGGATCCTAGCTGGTGCCGGGTTTGTGACGGCGGTCTGTTCAGGGATTCAGTTGATGCCGGGGTTGCCAAAGAGGCCGATCGGTGAGCGGATTAGGCTTGATCTGGCCAGCGGGAAAATAGTGGGGCTGTCGTAGAGGCTCAGCGCTGCTTCAAGTATCGAAAGAATTCAGAATCGGGGCTCATCACCAGGGTTGTGCCGTCCTTGAAGGCGCTCTTATAGGCTTCCATGGAACGGGTGAACTCGAAAAACTTCAGATCCTGTCGGTAAGCGTCAGCATAGATCCGAAACGCCTTGGCATCGCCGCCGCCTCGAAGTTCCTCTGACTCTTTATAGGCTTGAGCCAGGAGAATTTCACGGTCTTTTTCGGCTTCCGATCTGATTTTTTGCGCTTCTTCCGCGCCCTCAGCGCGATATTGCTTCGCCTGTCGTTCCCGTTCCGCCTGCATCCGAGCAAAGACCGCTTTCTCATTTTGCTCAGGCAAATCAGCGCGCTTAATCCGAACGTCCTGAATCTCGATGCCGTAGACTGATGCCTTCTCGTGTGCCCGTTCGGTCACCACCTTCATGATGTCCGCTCTCGTGCTCGACACGATTTCAAGCAACTCATGGCGACCCAACTCGACGCGGAGCTCGGAATAGATAATGTCATGCAGCCGCTGGAGTGCGCCGCGCTGGCTCTGGAAGTTCTGATAGACCTTTAACGGGTCGACGATGCGCCATTTCGCAAAGTTATCCAGCAAGAGGGTCTTCTTGTCAGAGGTAATGACATCCTGCGCGTTCGAATCGTAATCCAGCAATCGTTTCTCGAAGTACGTCACCTCCTGGACGAACGGCACTTTGACATATAACCCTGGTTCGGTGATATTTCGAACGGGTTTGCCGAGTTGCACGACGATGGCCGTCTGGATCACGTCTACGACGAAAAGAGGAGACGCTCCCAGCACGAACAATCCAACGGTCACGGCGAGGAGCGCGATAACGATCCCTTGTTTCGTCATGGACGGCCACCTCTCGGCTTTTGAATGGAGGTGGGCTCCGGTCTGGATTCATCAGCCTCCAGTTGCTGGGTCGATTTGCCAAGGGATGAGGATTTAGACTTGGAGAGGCGGTCCAGCGGGAGATACGGCAACACCCGTTCGCCGCCTTTCCCGTCGATGATGACTTTCTCCATGTTCGGCAGGATTTCCTCCATGGTTTCGATATAAATCCGCTTGCTGATCACGTCTTTCGCTTGGTTGTACTCTTTGAGGGTAGCCAGGAAGCGGTTCGCCTCGCCCTGGGCACGATTGAGCCGAGCTTGCGCGAAGCCTCTGGCCCGGTTCACCAGCTCGGCGGCTTCACCCTTGGCTCTCGGAATGATGTCGTTCCGGTAGCTTTGGGATTGGTTGATGAGCTTCTCTCTATCTTCCTTGGCATTGGTGACGTCTTTGAACGCGGCGGCGACCGCTTCCGGAGGATCAACGTCTTGGAGTTGCACTGCGGCAATTTGTACGCCAGCATGGTACTGATCGAGAATCGTCTGCAGCAACATCAAGGTGTCCTGCTGAATCACGGCTTTCCCAGTGGTCAGAGCTTCGTCGATCTTACTTTTTCCGACGACTTCACGCATGGAGGCTTCGGCTGCTTTACCAATGGTTTCATGGATGTCCGCCACGTTGAACAAGAAGTCGCGGGCCTCTTTAATCTTATATTGGACGATGAATTCGATGGCGAGGATGTTCATATCCCCGGTCAGCATCAAGGCTTCCTGAGGCACCATCTGCTGGCGGCCTTGTTGATTGGTGCGGAACCCGACTTCTACACGAAAGAGTTTGGCCACTTTTGGCTGAAGGACGGATTCAATCAGAGGAATCTTGAAGTGCGGACCTGGCTCTACGGCCCGGACCGGGACCCCGAATCGTTTCACAACACCCTCTTCATCCGGCGAGACGATAAACACACTTTGCCAGACGAGAAAGATCACTAGAGCGGCGATGATGAGATTCCAGGCTCCACCAGAGGGGAGGAGGCTCTTGAGGCCACCGGGAGGAAGGATGTCCTTGAGTTGCGACTGGGCCTGCTTGAGGACTTCCTCAAGTGGGTCAGGCTTTTTGCCCCACGGATCTTTTGGGTCCCAAACCATATCAGTAATGTAGGAAATCCAATGATAATGAACGACAGAGCTGCACCATAGCAGACTGTTGCCGCGATAGACAAGGTCTTAGATGACCCTGGTCAGGAGAAAGTAGGCCAGGCAAGCCAGGAGCGCGGCGGCTGGAACAGTCACCATCCATGCAAGGAACATTTCCCGCACTGTAGTCCAGCGGACGGCGGACGATCCTTTCAACAGACCTATACCGATGATCGCGGAGCTGCTGAGGTGGGTGGTCGAGACCGGCAAGCCCAGCGATCCAGAGAGAAGCACGAGAGAAGAGGTTGTTAGATTGGCGGACAATCCTTCCACATGATTCATCGTCGTCACGTGTTCCGCAAGCACTTTTGTGACACGGCGCCCGCCCCAATAACTGCCGGCACCCATGGCGATTGCCACGCCGGCAAACACGAGCAGTTGCAGAGCCACACTGGGCCAGCCAGCCTGGAGACTTCCGAGTAACAGCATCGCGGCAATCTTCGGCGCATCGTTCATACCTCGGGCCAGGGACGTCAGCCCACTTGAGAGCCAGTGGATGGAGTCGAGGCCGAGCGTTTGGCCGGACAGGCCTGCGCGATTACATTGCGAAGGCACCGACGCGATCGGTACGCCGAAACCTCCGGCCTGAAACAAGGTCCGGGTGCACCCCTGTGCGTCGATCGTGACGAGGGCGCGATGACTTGGCAGGATACAGACACAGAGGCCTTCCCATCGGTTCGCAATCAGGCGCAGAAGTGGGTGAACCAGGCACGAGACGCCGAACGAAAGGAAGGGGCTCAGCAACAAGGGAAGTACGATCTTTTTCGAAACCGTATCCCAGATCAAGCCCTCGCTTCCGAACGCCATGAGGCCGGCCCCGACGAGGGAACCGATCAAGGCGTGGGTGGTAGAAACCGGGAGTCCGGTTTTCGAGGCAAAGAGTACCCAGAAAATAGCGCCGCTTAGGATTGCCGGAGCTAATGATGACGGGATGGCGAGGTCCGGTTGGATGAGACCGCTGCTGAACGTCTTGACCATCGCGTTGGCCACGAACGCTGCAGTGGCAGCTCCGATCATCGTCCACCCTGTACCCCAGGCGATGGCAGTTCGATAGTTTGTGACGCCGCTGCCGACCAATGTGGCGATGGCCTTCGATACGTCATTCGTGCCGTTCGCAAAGGAGAGCAGAAGGATTAGGAGAAATGTGAGGACTGACAGGTCCATGAAGACCCTCTAAGCAGTCGACCCGCTACAGGATGAGCCGGAGCCGGCCGTGCACCCGAAGCAATGGTTGCGCGTGACGATCTGGCGATGGTGGAGTTGAGCAGGATCAAAGTCGCGGATATGCGACGGCGCTCCGTGATCAACCGGGAGTTCGAGCATCTGGTTGAAGTCACAGTCATAGAGCCTGCCGTCCCATCCGACGGACAGCGTATACCGGCACATGACGCCGGCGGCTGCAGCCGAAGTGAACGCATTGGCCAGGCGCGTCATGTACTGATCATAGTTGCCGCTTTCGAGGAGGAACTCCAGGAACCGGCTGATCGGCATGTTGGTGATCGTGTAGAGCCGGTTGAACTCAACCCCATGCCTGGTCAGCAATTCTTTCTTGAACTGCGTTTCGATGGCATCCTGCTTCGGAGGCAGGAACGCGCCGACGGGATTGTAGACCAAGTTCAGGGCGAGCCCGCTATCTGAACGGCCATAGCCGAACCGGTTCAGCAGACGGAGTGCCTCCATCGATTTCTCAAAAATGCCATCACCTCGCTGTGCATCGGTTTGGTTGGCACGGTACGACGGAAGCGAAGCGATGATTTCCACCTGGTGGTGAGCCAGGAATTCCGCGAGATCTGCCTGAGAAGGAAGCAGCAACACGGACAGATTACAGCGATCCATCACATGCCGGCCAAGCCTGCGGGACTGTTCGACCAGCCAGCGAAAATGGGGATTCAACTCCGGCGCGCCACCTGTGATATCTACTGTGGGAATGTCCGTCTTGGAGAGTGCGTCGATGCAGTGTTCGGCGGTTTCTAAGGACATCGTTTCGGGACGATCCGGTCCGGCATCCACGTGGCAGTGGCGGCAGGTCTGGTTACAGAGCTTACCGACGTTGATTTGGAAGACCGTGATGCCGCTCGCACGCAGAGGGAACATTCCAGCTTGGGTGAGTCGCAGGTCGAACGGGGGAGAACCGCTCGGTTGATCGAGGATACGGAGTTGTTCAGCCGCTGAGGCGAGGGGGTTGCTTCGGCCAAGCAACGTGAGTGGCATCTAGCAGCAGCCTCCATGTGGAGAACAGGTGACGGCTTCGCCGCTGAGGCGCTCCTCGGCTCGATTCAAAATGACAAAGTGCGGCTGGTACCCCTCGCTCTCCAGAACAGTCACTGTTTTGGAACAGATTTCCAGCGGCTCACCGCGGCGATAGACATGGTGATCGTCATCGGCTGCTTCAACGAAGGGACCGGCCAGCAATGCATACTGGCCTTGCCAGGTGCATGGCGCATCGGCTGGGAAGACTGCGGTCCAACGCGGATCATCACGGTCTAACGCGACAGGGTTGGTGGTCAGGAGGAAGTGTTCGGCAAAGGGAGGGGTTCTCAACAACAGCGTCTCATCCGACGTGATCGGCTGCGGAATGCCGCGCCGATACGTCGCGCCTCCTTCAACCACGACTCGGCTGAAGGGGCCACGAAGGGTTGCATGCTGGACTGAGGAAGTCGTTGGTGCCGGAAGTAGCTTGTACCCGGTCAGCGTCACAGAAAAGAAATGGATGCCATCGATGACGCGCCAGGGGGAAGACTTGACCAGATGAATACCAAGAAAGCCGGCTGCCGTCATGCCGCTCATATAGTCGGTGAGCGTCAAGGCACCGGATAAACAGTCTCCCCATTTTTGGGTATCATGGACGAGGTACTGAGGAACAGTTTGATCCGACACGATGTCGGAGATCGTGAACCGTCCGCCGGGCTTGGCAACCCGATACATTTCCTGAAACACCTTCCGCTTATCCGGCGCGAGGTTGATGACGCAATTCGAGATGATCAGATCGATCGTGCCGTCTTGCACCGGCATCGCATCGGCCAACCCTTTCCGGAATTCTACGTTCGATGCGGGATAACCGAGGTTTGTGGCCACAACCGCCGCATTCTTGTGGGCGATCTCCAGCATCGTGTCGGTCATGTCGATCCCGATCACGTGGCCTGTGGGACCCACCAAGCGGGAGGCCTCAAAGCAATCAATACCTCCGCCCGACCCAATGTCCAAGACCGTCTCACCGGTCTGCACCGTCCTGAGACCTGCCGGTGTGCCGCATCCATAGGAGATTTTGAGCACTGCTTCAGGAATGAAGGTTTTGAGATGTCCCATGTCGTAGCTGGTGGGGCAGCACATCTCTTCGCCGGTACTGGCGGCTTTGGCATAGCGCTCGCTGACCTTTTGTGTGATGTCATCAATCGGCATGGCCGGCCTCGCAGAGTTGATCAGAATACCTGCGAAATATGTGTATCAACACTTCACCTATCGGGTCAATCGGAGCTTCCCCAAATAGGCAGAGAAGATACGAATAGAAACATTTGGTTATCTCCTCTACGGGAGTCGGTTTCCGGACGAAAATCTTACAGGTGTTTCGAAGTAATTAGTTGGGAGGCGACCACGTTCGCTGGTTACCCATTACCTGACCCAGGCGGAGAAGCACGGAGGAAAAGCAAGGTCCGTCGTGTGAAAGAGGCGTGAATTTCAACGTGAGGTCGGCTAATCGGGTCAGTCGAAAGTATCAGCCGCCGTTGGTTTCGTGCTGCTGGGTGAGCTGATTAGTTTATGGGGGGCTGAGGGCAGGAGCTTTTCGCAGCATTCTGTGTTCAGCGGTCATGAGGTTGGTGACAGGAGAATAGTCGAACGTTGGTGGTGCTCAGCGATTGCTGATCATTGCAAACACGAGCTGTTCCACACGCGCTTTTCGCTTGATCTGGGCGCGCGACATGGGGCGGGAGGTGGTGGGGGTGTGACGGGGTAGCGTAGATGTATGACCATGATGCCGGTCTTGTTCTCTGTTCCCGCATTGGGCCGTTTCTGATTCTTGGGCGATGAGCTCTTGGTGTAGTTGCCACAGCTTGATCTGCAGCTCTTCGAACGATTCCCCATAGGCCTCGTGCTCCTGGTAGCCTTCCAGGTAGCCGCGCCACCCGTCTCCGTCTTGCACGATGATGTATTTTGTTGAGCGCATTGGGAAAGTATAGCTGGACATTTCAGATGCGCAAGCGAAGCGGAAAATTGAAATATTTCAGGATTCAAATCTGAAAAAGTAGCAAGGAAGGCAATGGCTTAAGTCCCTATATTCATTCCGTGGAAAGTCTGTTGGGCCTCTGCGCTTAATAAAAAATGATGCTTGAATCCCCGTGAGTCAGGCTCACAGATACATTCCAATTCTGTATCGTTCTCAAGCAAATACCTCGGGAATAGAAGCAAGGGTTGATCGTTAGAGGTGTCACGCCGAGTGTTCTATGAATGGGTCTGTCAATTTGACGGGAAAAGATCGACAAGAACGGCATTCATCGCTACATTTCGAAATAGGTGTTCCAAAATTCACAATTTCGTACTCCGAAGGAGTGCAGAGAGGAGTCAAGGCATGATGCCAACTCAAACACCGACGGATGCACAGTTGAAGGACCAGGCAATCAGACAAGCGCTCGCGGGCGATACCACCGAGGCACGGCAAACTGCAAATGAGATCGTTGATAAGAGGTACTTACGAGAGGCCTGGCAAATGATGCTATTCGTCGAATCAGAGCGGGGGAATGTCCAGGCCGTGAAAGACACCATCGTTTCGTGCCCTGATCCGTCGCTCTTAGCCAGTCACTTCTACCTTGAGTTGCCGCAAGTCTTCGTCAAGGCCGGAGATCGGTCTGGGGGCATCGAGATTGCCAAGGCCATGGGCGATGCCGGAGTCTTGCCGCTTATCGGCATTGTCGCCCATCTGGCGGAGGACGGTGATATCGCTGGGGTGCGAGAAGCGCTCTCTCATGTCGATGAAGATTTGAGAGCGATGATTATGCGTAAGGTGAGTGCCTATCAGCCGAAAATCCAGCGACTTGATGGGCTGAATCTAGTGGGAGAGCAGGCAGCTGAAGCCAATTCACTCGCAGCTTGACCAGTTCTACGACACAATGCTCCCGTTCATACCTCCCTGCCTGCGGAGGTCTTACCTTGCGCAGAGGCCTATCCTATGGGCTAGAGTACGATTCGTCTCCTACTGATTGCATCGGGGAAAATCTGAGAAGCCCCGGTGCGGTGGCGATGTGCCACCGCACCGGGGCCTCGGCTACAGAACCGCTGTCAGAGTATGAGGTGATGTTTGACTCCATACTCTGGCCTTTGCCGTATAGTTACGGGCAAAGTGTCGCGGGAGCTTCGGCTGGGAACGGATCCTTCTGCGAAGCGTTGAGCGCTGAGCAGAAACTCGAATTCGCAGGCAGCGCCTGCACCCAGCCGTTGTACACGTTAGGCACAGGCAACACGCCCTGACCGCCCATGCCTCTGTTGCCGGTGATGGTGTCGTCCTTCGCGGTGGTGCCACCATCGACCAACACGATCGAGCCGACAAGTGCAGCATCAGCGGCATTGCCGTCGCCATTTGGATCAATGTCGTAAACAAGCAAGCGGTTGGCAAACTTGCTGGTGACATAGGCGTAATATCCACCACCACTCTTGGCACCGAAGTTTACCCCATGGCAACCGGGATCACAGGGAAGGCTCTTCACTAGGGTGGCAGTCTGCGTATTAATGATCGAGATGGTGGCTGTCAGGGTGTTTCCTGTGACCACGAATCTCCCATCCGGGCTCACCGGCGTTTGAATCGGCAGGCCACCGATCGCTCCATTGCCTCCCACAATTCCCGTAACCGGGTTGTAGTTCTGAAGCAAGTTGACATCGGCGATCTTCTGCCCAGGATTTCTCCCATTGCACGTCAGTGGCTGCCCGTTGGGTCCGCACATGACGGAAATACTGTGTCCCAAATAGTTGGAGACGTAGTAGCGTATCGAGCGCGGGTCCATTGCAGCCGCGATTGGCAACGGCCCCGTCGTGTTTTTTGCCAAGATTCCATCGATGCTGAAATCGTATAGCGTCGAGTCGCCCGAATTGGAATTGGGCGTCACCATCGATAGCCCATCGAAGCCCATCCAATGGGCATGGGGTTGCGCCTGCGGCTGACCGGGTAGCTGCACGAGAATATTGCGTTTGAATGTCAGCGTCCCATCGGTGTTCCTGTCCATTTCAGACACCGCATCTCCCCCGTTGAGCCCCACATGCACCTGCCCGTTGTTGACTCTCGTCATGACGTGGGCCGGATCGGGGCCGAGGACCAGTTCCTGTTTCAGTGAGCCATCCGTGCGGTTGAGCACGTAGAGACTTTCGCCATGCCACTCTGTCTGATAGATCTCGTTCTGATCATGGCTCGCCCACATATTGTGACCGTTGTTCATCTTTTGGTTCGGCAGGGCAATCTTCTGCTTGATTGCCCATGTTGCCGCATCCACCACTGTGATGGTGCTCGGATAGGCCGGGCCTTTGCCTGCACTCTCTTCGTACTGCGTATCCACCCATACTTCGCCAACACCAGGCGTCGTGGGAGTGGTTGACGCGACGATGTCCTCGCCATCGAAGAATCCCTGCAGAGCTGCATTCAAATTGGGAACAATCCCATTAACAACCCCTTGCGCAGGTCCAAGCGCCCCGACAGGATTGACCCGAACCGCTACTGGAGGATAGGCCGGCTGATACTTCGTAGGTGGCGTCGTAACTTTGGTATAGTCCTTCCAGTTCGATGGACTTGTCACAACAAAGAACGCGCGCAATAATCTGAGGCCTAGGTTCGAATTGCTGGTAAAGTCTCCAACTCCTTCTAGGTGAAGATCATTGGCGCCGCCCTGAGCATTGCCGATGTCAAGAGCTGCTTCATCTTGTGTGGTCTTCGTATTGGGATCATCGACGATCACACCACCCAACATATAGGGGTGCACCTTGCACACGAAGACATAGAGGCCCGGCGTGTTTAGGGTCACTTCGTGGTCATCTTTATTCGCGGTTGGTTGATCGATGCGCTCTGATGTGGTGGCATTGGACGGGAAAATCAGACTTGTGACCGTATGAAAGCTTTCGACGCGAGACGGACCATTGAACGACCGCGTTTGCAGGAACCGAATCTTCTGGCCAGGCGGCACAACCGCAAGTGAGTTGGTGCCGGCGATCGTTGTGCGTGTATCGAACCAACGCCCCGCCTCGTCTGTCACATCAAAATAGGTCGTATTGGCCGTCGGCAACGGTGGAAACGGGTTAGCCGCCGGCGGCGCAGTCTCGTCGCCCGAACAACCGGCCACTCCTGCCGCAAGACAGAGAGCAGCTCCTAACGTACCGAACCTCTTCATGAAAGCCTCCTTTTGAGATGAGAGAATGGCACCTGTTACCTGACTACTGCGATCCGATTAAGCTGAACGCGCGGACGGTGGAAACGCATGACCCAATGCGCCCAATCGTCGTGAAAATTGGTTGCCGTATAATGCATGAAATGTAAAGATGTCAATACCTAATGATTAGTAACGATAAGTATATGCACCCATCCATGACGATATGCGCGTGCCGTTCAGTCACCGAATGTTCCGTTGCTCAGCAAACTATGTGCCATTGAGGGCAATTGGCTTGCGTAAGGCGTTATTTTTGAAATGACGCCACGTTGTGCTTCCATGGCCTATCGACCTCTCTCGGTTTTATAGAATCGAATTAGATACACTGCATGAATCGAATTGGATACAGCCTGGACTAAGCTCCAGCTGCCCAGTCATGTCACAGGTGTACTTCCCTCCACCTCTATCTCCGCGACCTTCCCCCGCGTGACGGTGCCTGTTCTATGAAGCCGTGTGCCTCTTGCTGGGGCCTGGAGACGAGAGAGGTGGTAAGGAATGTTGTATGAGAGGTAATCGCGCGAACACGGCCCTGCTCGACTTGCCGTCAGTCGGTCATTTATACTTGATTCGCTGTGATCACTATCACCACCCTATCCTTCTAATTCGCCTTCTCTGTGGATGATCTCACTCGACAGCTCAGCGAACGATTCGGCTTTGCCACCTTTCGGCCAGGTCAGGAAGCCGTCATTCGCTCCGTATTAGCGGGGCGCGATGCCATGGCCGTCATGCCAACCGGGCAGGGGAAGTCGCTCTGCTATCAGTTGCCGGCGACCCTGCTCCCTGGGCTGACGTTGGTGATTTCTCCGCTTATCGCCTTGATGCAAGATCAGGTGACGGCCATGAAGCAGCGGAAGATTGCCGCCGCAGCGTTTCACTCCAGCCTCACGGGGATTGAGAAGAACCGCGTGACGCAGGAGCTCAAGGAGCGGCGGCTGCAGCTACTGTACGTGGCGCCGGAGCGGATGCAGCATGAGGGATTTCTCCGGTTGTTGCGTTCCCTCTGGGTCTCGTTGCTGGTGGTTGACGAAGCGCACTGTATTTCCCAGTGGGGCCATGATTTTAGGCCCGATTACCTCAAGATCGGCCGCTTGCGCCAAGAACTCACGAGCCCTCCCTGTCTGGCGCTGACGGCCACGGCCACGGCTCGAGTGCAAACAGATCTGTGCCACCGGCTATCGCTTCGCGATCCCTTTCGACTCGTCGCAGGGTTTCGTCGGACCAACCTCGCCCTCTCCGTGCATCTCTCTCAGGCGCGCCAAGACAAGCTATCGACACTGGGACGCTTGGTTCGCGAGACGGAGAAGGGGACGATCCTCGTCTACTGCGCCACTCGCCGAGCCGTGGAGGAGGTCGCGGCATGGCTGGGACAGTCCCACCCCTCGGTCGGCTATTACCATGCCGGTCTTTCGGATGAGGAACGTCGAATGGTCCATGAGGAGTTTCGCCGAGGAACGGTGCGAATCCTGGCCGCGACGAATGCCTTCGGCATGGGTATCGATAAGCCGGACGTCCGCTTGGTTGTCCATTTCGACATTCCTGGAAGCCTCGAGGCCTATTACCAGGAAGTGGGGCGTGCCGGTCGCGATGGACGGCCCGCGGCATGTGCGTTGCTGTTCCATGAGCGTGATCTGGCCACGCAAGAATACTTTATCGAGCAGGCATCAAAAGATCCTGAGGGCACTGATCGCGCTGGGCGGATGAAGACGCTTCTTCAAGAAATGTTGGGGTATGTTTCGACGTCGACCTGTCGGCAGCTCGCGATTCTTGAGTATTTCAGCGACGATGCCGAGCGGGCGTTGGGCCCATGCGGTCTATGCGATCGGTGTGTCACGCCGGCGCCACAGCCTGGCCGCTCGATCTTTCACAAAACCGAAGTTTCCGCGAAGGCCATATTGGAAACCGTGTCCTGGTGCATGGGGCGGTTCGGCATGGGCCGCATCGTCGACATGCTTCGTGGAAGCCGTTCGAAGGCGCTGTTGGCCTATGGTGCAGAAAACTGTCCGACATACGGTATCTGTCGGGCTCAGACCAAGCCCGTTGTGACTGGTCTGGTGAAGAATCTCATTCAGTCAGGGTATCTTCGCATCGAGGGTACCGAGTATCCCACGCTCGAATTGACGTCCAAGGGGCGAGAGGTACTGCAAGGGATTTGTGCGGTGGCGTTGCCACAGGGAGAGGACCCTCAGGCCGATGTATCAGTGGCCAAGCCGCGTCGCTCGTCTGCCGCCTTCGCAGGCATCGCTCAGGCGTCAGTGCCGGATCGACAACTGGTTGAACGGCTTAGGCAACTCCGTTCTGAACTGGCCGAAGAAGAAGGGGTGGCGCCGTTCCTCATTTTTCACGATAAAACGTTGAAGGCCATTGCTGGTTTCAAACCAGGGACGCCGGCAGCCTTATTAGAGATTCCGGGTATCGGTGAGATGAAAGCGGAACGCTACGGTCGGCGGGTGTTGGCCGTGGTCAATGGAGATCAATAGCGATCAGCGCGATTGGTTGTCGGCGGTCGACACTCAGCTCCCAATTCATACTGAAAGCCGTGGAAAGTCCTTGGGAGTCCACGAGAAAGAACACGGGAGGCAGGCGTCGCCGTCTGCCAGGCTCGAGCAGGGCTCGCTACGCAGACGATGGCCCGTTACCCGTCTGTTACGGCCGGGCGAACGGGGAGCGAGCCGTGACGAGCCCACGAGGAAGTAGGTCGGAACCCAGCTATGCTGCCTGAGCTTGTGCAGCGAGTGGGTGCGCTGTACGCGACATGCGCCTTCTGATTCTTCGAGCCTCGTGCATCATCCGATTATAATGGATGAGGGGATCCTCGATATTGCCGCAGGCTACGCAGCGCAGTCCCCACATCCACATCGGCACATAACTTTCCTGCATATCCAGTAAGTGATCCGCAACCATCAAGCCACTGCATCTCGTGCATTTCATGGGAGTCCCTCCTTGAGAGTAGGTCGAGCACAGATGATCTGTACTCGTAATGACTCATTTGCATACGCAATGATGATGCCACGGGGAAACTTGCACCGCTGCGTGGCCGCATGTGCTTGTCAAGGTTGAGACTGGAGCATGCTCCCCATGTGTGATCCGACGCTCACGGTGGAATGGTTTTCACTGCAGACCGTATCTCAAGGGATACGCCCAAGGAGACGAAATGATACAGATCTTCGTACAGAGACCCACAGCTGCATGATGCGGGATGAAGAACCCCCAACATGTCATTGACGGAATCATTCCGGGCCTCGATAATGCGCCGAATTGCGGTTCAGAGGGGACCATTCACTATGAACAGCGAGCACGTAGCTGACCATCGATGACGCCTGCCCAACTTGCTAAGGTGCTACTGGTTCAGGCTTGCGAAGAACATGACCCGGACCACAAGTTTATCTTGCGGTACGAACGGGAGCCGCCTCGCCATGGAAACGATCCGAGAGACCGCATGGCCGCAGAAGATTCAATGCGGGCTGGTGACGCTCGGGTTATTGAGCGGGCCGAGCACATTGTCGAGCGACTGACGCAAAAGCATCCTGTGTTCAACTCAGCTTTCGCCGTCTTACGGATCAAGACTCCGGTCACGCTGCTGATCGGCTGTGCCCTGGTGGGAGGCTTCCTCGCCGACCCTATCGGACCAGCTAGCCACATTAACCTTCTGAATTTCCCCCTTCTCACGCTCCTGCTCTGGCATGCGGTGGCCTATATCGGCTTGCTCTACAGCATGGTTGTACCCAGACCGTCACGAGATCGGTCGCAGCCAGGTCTGCCGGGGTTGGTGGAATGGCTCTTGGGACTGGTCGTGAAGGGACGGCTCAGCCGACTTCGGTCTGATCGCGCACAAAGTTCCGACGAACAGCAATGGATTGCAGCATCCCTCGCGACCTACGCGGCACGCCTGCTTCACAGTAGTCGTGAATTGCTGCTCACCCATGCCCGCAGCCTGCTTCATGTGGCTGCGGCAGCACTGGCGATCGGTGTGATTGCGGGGCTCTACCTGCGTGGTTTCAGCTTTCTGTACAAGGCGGGATGGGACAGCACGTTTATGGAGGCTGAGGGAGTCCACACCTTTCTCTCCATCCTCTTCGCGTCGGCAAGTTGGCTCTCGGGGATCCCGATGCCCGGCGTGGAAGCCATTGCCGACCTACGCGGTACGGCCCGCGGCAATGCGGCGATTTGGATTCATTTCTGGGCGATAACCACGGGGCTGTTCATTGTTCTCCCACGAACCCTGCTCGCCTCGACTGCATGGATGCGCAAAGCCCGACTGGCCGATGCGATGCATCTTCCGAGCAACGAGCCGTATTTCCGACGACTGCTGAATCCCTACCGAGGGAAGGGGCTGCTTGTGAAGGTGCTGGCCTATAGCCATCGCGTGAAGGAGGGCGACGATCGGCTTCTGGCATTCCTTAGTGACGCCTTCGGCGTTCTGGCGGACATTCACATGGGGCACTCAGTCCAGTACGGCGAGCCTCCTCCACAGTTTCCAACCGATTCCGATCGCGGTCTCTGTGCCGTGGTCCTGTTCAATGTGGCCCAGGCTCCCGAGGAAACACACAGCGAATTTTTGGAGGAGCTAAAAACCATTGTTCGAGGTAAAGGCCGACCCAACATGCTGCTGGTTCTATTGGATTGCGAAGCCTATGCGCAGATAGATCATGAGAAGCGGCTGAGGGAACGGTGTCAGGCCTGGACGACGCTGGCGAAAGAGTGCGGACTCCAGGCCATGAAATACCGAGACCCTTCCGGCCCACCGGATGGGGAACTACAATCCTTGCCCGACTGTTTGTGGCCTGGTGATTTTCGGGGGGCACAATGAGTGTCCAGAAATCGCAGATCGCCCTCTCCTTGATTTCCCATACGAATATCGGAAAGACCACTTTGGCTAGAACGCTGCTTCGAAAGGATATCGGCCTCGTCGCTGATCGAGCCCATGTCACGCTCGAGAATCAAAAATACACCGTGCTGGAAACGGAGGCCGGGGAGTCCCTGCAGCTATGGGACACGCCTGGTTTTCCCAACTGTCAAAAGATTCTCTCTCGGTTGCAGGGGGCCAAGAATCCGATCGTTCGGATTGTGACGGAGGTGTGGGATCGTTTTCGAGATCGGCCGTCCTGGTGTGCCCAACAGGCGGTGTTGAACGTCCAGCAAGAGGCGGACGTCGTCCTCTACCTGGTGAATGCGACCGAAGAACCGAGCATGGCCGGATACATCGCGCCGGAACTGCAACTGCTGGAATGGATCGGGAAGCCCGTTATCGTTCTGCTGAACCAAACCGGCCCCCCCAAGGACCGTGCAGAACAGCAGTGTCTCGAACAACCCTGGAAGGATTACTTCGCTCGATATGGCTTCGTCAGGGGTGTGCATAGCCTTGATGCATTCAGCCGCTGTTGGGTCCAGGAAGGTATTCTATTCGAGACCATTCAATCGCTGCTCCCTTCTCACGATCGCCAGCTCATGAATCGATTGTTCACCGTCTGGCAAACTGCGAATCTGACCGTCTTCCATGCGGCGATGGAGCAGTGGGCTATGCTGGTGTCACGCGCCGCGAAGTCTCGGGTGATGACCAGGGGTGACGGCTCACCGATGGAAATGCAGAAACAACAGGCCGTCGATGGCCTCTTAAAGGATTTGGTGAACGAGGTTGGGACGACGACGAAAGCGGTCATTGCCCTGTATGGGCTGGAAGGGAATGCGATCGGCGTGATCCAGGCTAGGATGGAACATGTCGAAGTACAACGAGGCTCGCAGAGCCGTGGTGATGCGACCCTCAGTGGGACCGCCATCGGTGGGATCGGTGGAGCCCTGACCAGCGGAGCCTATGCCGGGCTCCATCTTGATGCGGCGACGGGTGGGGTCAGCATGGGCTTGTTCACGGTCGCCGGGGCAGTGGTGGGAGGTGTGCTTGGATTTCTCGGAGGAGAAGCCTGGGCGGAACGGCAGGCAGGGAGTACCCCGACTCCGGTGACGTGGTCGGATGAGTATCTGGATTTGCTGGTTCAAGACGTCATCATCCGGTATCTGGCCATTGCTCATTTCGGCCGAGGCCAAGGACAGTATGTTGCGGATCCCGAAGATCCCAGGTTCTGGATCGAGAACGTGAAAACCTTGGTTTCGAAGCACCACACCACCTTGCACGACGTGTGGGCACGCGTACGGGGGCAAGATCTCGTAGCCAAAACGGAAGAGAAATCCACACAACTCACGGCGTTGTTGACATCTATCACACTCGAACTGCTCTGGAGCACCTATCCCGCCTCTAAACGGTTTCTGAACCGCCTGGGATGAGACCGACGGCCCGCCCATAGAACTCTTGCCCTCGGTTGACAGGCTCTGACCCACACACCACAATCAAGTTCTATGGCATCGAACGAGATTCAGATGGCTGGCCAACCGGCCGCAGCGGAGCAACAAGACCACGACGAACCGACGTTTCCTCCCTACGAAGGCCCGGCGTTCTTATCGTATGGGTTTCGCCCGTTCTTCCTGGGTGCTGCGCTTTTTGCCGCACTATCCGTCCTTGTCTGGGTTGCCTTGTTTGCAGGGAAGACTCAAGCGGTCTTTTTGTATTCCCCGCGTGAGTGGCACGTCCATGAGATGCTCTTCGGGTATCTGCCGGCCTTGATTGCCGGATTCTTATTGACGGCCATGCCTAATTGGACGGACCGGATGCCGTTGAGAGGGGCACCGTTACTGACCCTGTTTCTACTGTGGCTGGCAGGACGGTTGCTCGTGGCAGTGCCTTTAACGGGCGCCACCGCTGCCGCAGTTGTCGATGGAGCTTTTCTAGTTATCTTGGCTACCTATGTCTGGAGGGAAATTGTTGCCGCTCGCAGCTGGGATCGCGCACCGATTGGTGTGCTGGTCAGTTTTTTTGCCGGCGCCAATATTCTCTTTCATTTGGCTGCGTTGCGTGGCATGCCGACAGACCTTCCCGAACGGTTGGCGCTCTCCGTCATGACGATGTTGTTGACGATCATCGGAGGACGTCTCGCTTCCACCTTTACGCGTGAGTACCTGGCTGACCGGAACGTATCCAGACTGCCTGAGGTATTTTCTCAGACTGATGGAGGAGCAATCATTCTTGTGTTAGTGAGCGTCATCAGCTGGATCATTGGTCCGGAAAGTATGTGGACAGGGACCGTGCTTTTCGTGGCTGGGGTGGCGAGCGTGGTACGTCTTTTCCGTTGGGGAGGGTGGAGGACCTGGAAAGAACCACTCGTGCTGATTCTGCACATCGGGTATGGATGGGTGGCGCTGTTTCTCATCGCCCTTGGGGCATCGATTCTAGGGGTTGGCTTCTCTCCTGAAAACGCGATTCATCTCCTCACCACTGGCGCGATGGGCGCGATGACGCTCGCGGTGATGACTCGCGCGAGTCTTGGCCACACGGGACGACCGCGGCATGCTGACGGGTTTACTGTGTCGATGTATGTGCTGATCAATGTCGGGGCGCTCCTGCGAATCTTTGTCCCCAACGTCGATATTCCTACGGCTCTTACCTATACGCTACTTGGCCTGGCTGCGCTCTGTTGGAGTGGGGCCTACCTACTCTTTGCGTGTGTCTATGGCCCGTACCTCATCCGGCCAAGCCTGGATGAAGTAGCGAAAGCATAGAAGAGTGCGGTGGTACCCTTGATAAAATACCCATGGGTGGGAAACCGTTGGCAAGTGGCTTCCCATTGACTGGTGCGGTATCATGAGTATCTATGATAAGTATCGGTGAGTCAGGAATCTTTTGAAGATATTCAAAAAGGTCTTCTGACAAGGCCGCAGCGAGCGAGAGCGCAGCTGGCGGTCATTTTCTACAACCTGAACAAAGGGGGCGACCGGTTTCGACGGGGATACTGAGGTCACTGTTGCATGTCGAGCTCTCGGGAACTCGTAAAAGTCCGAGAAAACGCAACTGCCAATCAAGAACTGGCACTCGCAGCTTAATTAACTGCGACGTTCTTCCATCTGATGCCCGCGGGGGTGGAAGAGCGCGATGCAGCGGGCTGGTCCAAGGCCGGTGCTCAGCGGCTGCGGACGAGAACTTTCTGGGCTAGCGGCTGTTCTAAGCCTGCCGACTGGCGTGGACGGCTGCGAAACTTAAATTGTCGGCTACACATGTAGATACAGTGAACTGACGATCTTCGGACAGGGGTTCAACTCCCCTCGCCTCCACCATTTCGATGTTCGAGTAAAGCCAGTAGGGTCCTAAAGTGAGCATAACTACTGGCTTTACTTCGAATTTTAAATCCTGCAAGTAGTAATACCGTCCATTGACATCCAGGGGCAACTGGGGGCAACATTGGGGGCAAGTGCGTTGCCACAGGATGGAGTTGCCCCCATGCCGCTGACCGATACCGCCATCCGTAATGCCAAGCCTGGCGCGAAACCGATCAAGTTGTTCGATGAGCGCGGGCTTTATCTTGAACTCTCTCCCACTGGGGGCAAGTGGTGGCGGCTCAAGTACCGCTTCGACGGCAAGGAAAAGCGGTTATCTCTGGGGGTGTACCCCGACGTAAGCCTGAAAGAGGCCCGCGACCGCCGCGACGGAGCGCGGAAACTGTTGGCGGATGGCGTCGACCCTAGCGAGAACCGCAAGGCGGAGAAGTCTGCCCGGGCTAACCAAGCAGCCAACAGTTTTGAGGTGGTGGCACGGGAGTGGTTCGCCAAGTATTCCACAAGATGGGCGACGAATCACGGCGGGCGCATTGTCCAGCGTTTCGAGCGGGACATCTTCCCTTGGATCGGTGGACGCCCTATTGCCGACATCACGGCACCGGAATTGTTGACCGTCGTGCGCCGGATTGAAAGCCGGGGGGCATTGGAAACGGCGCACCGTGCCCTGGGTAACTGCGGGCAGGTGTTCCGCTATGCCGTCGCCACTGGGCGTGCAGAACGCGATCCTTCCGTCGATCTACGCGGGGCTCTCCCGCCGACCAAGAGCGAACACTTCGCCGCAACCACCGAACCGAAGCAGGTTGCTGAAATCTTGCGAGCAATGGAGGGTTATGAAGGCACGCTCACTGTGCGGTGTGCCCTGCGCCTAGCGCCTCTTGTTTTTGTGCGTCCGGGCGAGTTACGCAAGGCCGAATGGGCGGACATTGACCTGGACGCTGCGGAATGGCGTTACACTGTGACCAAAACCAACACTCCACACATCGTCCCCCTCTCTCGACAAGCGGTGGAGATCCTGCGCGAGCTGCAACCGCTTACGGGGAGCGGGCGCTTTGTCTTCCCGAGTGCGCGCAGCAACGCGAGACCGATGAGCGACAACGCGATTCTTGCGGCTATGCGGCGCATGGGCATTGGTAAGGAAGAAATGAGCGGACACGGGTTCCGGGCTATGGCGCGGACTATCCTTGATGAAGTACTGGGCGTGCGTCCCGATTACATCGAGCACCAGCTTGCCCACGCCGTGCGTGACCCAAACGGGCGCGCATACAACCGTACGGCGCACCTGCCCGAGCGGCGCAAGATGATGCAGCAATGGGCGGATTACCTCGACAAGCTCAAGGCTGGGGCGGAAGTCATCCCACTGCGACAAGGTGCCTAGTCTTTTCTTGAGCTTCTTCGTGGTGAGGCCTATGGGCTCACGGAGTCTTGGCACATCGGAACCCGTTGTTGTTCCGATTCGTCGGCTTGAAGCTGTCCCGGGGCGCAGATCGCAGAGACCTCGAAAAATACACACGTCCCGCTTCGCAATCTCACCTGAACTGAGAATAGTAAAAGGGCATCGGACGATTTGACACAGCCGGGCTCCTGCGCGCAGGCACTGTATACGGTTGCCTTAGTGGCGACACGCAAGAGCCAAAATAATTCTAGCGTTCTATCAACAACTGTGTGGAGCGGGGAAAGCCAAGAAGGTCTCGCTGGTGGCCTGCAGACGCAAGCCTGGGAGGATCGTCAATGCGATCCTCAAACATCGCACATCCTGGAATCCGACGTTGATGCACCATGCTTGACGCTCAAGCATAGTTGCTGTCCATTTTTCTGCCCTCCACGAAGTCTAAAATGGGTCACTTCGATCTTTTCTCTTATGCTCTTCTTTTGCGATTGTGATCAAATGACTGAGTGCATTTCTAACCTTTTCAGCCAATCTTCGTTCTGCTCCCATAGGGATATGCAGCCATCTATAATTGTAGGTTGTGTATTCTCCCCGCCTACGATTGCTTAGGTATCGGACAGCCGTACAGTCATTTACTTCGCAACTAATTACAACAGTCAACCCACCCGGAAAGTCTGGAATACTCTCAACACGTATTTGCTCCGCTGAAAGTAGTTCAACAGGGGCTATTATACTATATTCACTTCCACTGAATGACGTGTAGGAATAGCTGATTTTGTAGTGCTCATTAAGCGAAAAAGAGAACGATTGTATCTGATGGCCAGGCATGGCTAAGCTTTCCTTGATCCGCGCATTAATGTACTTAACTGTGTCCTGAATTGACATGTCTTCAGCTAGACAAGGGTTAGTTGGGCACAATAGTACAGCCCCAAGCACTCCATAGATTAGTGGCAAATATTTCTTCATGGTTACCTCCTAGATGCAATACTTGAGAAAAGCCTGCGAATAGGTGCCCTTCATTTTTGAACGCGAATCATTTCGGATGTATGGTCGTGTCCGATCGCATTTCTGCCAGTGCGTAAATCGATTACGTGAATGTCACACCTGTCAGATCGCGCATTACGCTGCATCTCTATCACTCTTATCTTATCGACTCCTTTGTCGTAAGCCATAATGGCCTCGACAGGCACCATGCCCAATGTCCAGGGACAGCCCTTCCCCTTTTCAAATATCGCAAAGGGAATAACATGTCCTTTCGCGTATAGATAATTTTCTGACAGCTCTAAGTTTATAGAGTCTATCGGAACTTCTCTGAAAGGTATGATCTTAAAACCGGAAAAAGCCTTTAGACCTGGTCGTACTCCAAAGTCTTCCATGTCTCGATTTAACCGCTCTAAGACCATTTCAAACTCGCCGTTAGCATCTATGCTGGAACGGTATGCAGCCTTTCCACCAACATATTTCCATGTACCTTCAAGCTGGTGAAATATTTGATGAGCCGAAGCCAAAATAGCAACTTCCCGGTTTTTTTCATCGATCTCATCAATTTGAGCATCGAGCTCATCATGAAGAGCAAGCTGTTCATCATCAAGGCCCAGCCTTTTCGCAATTGCTAAGCTCTCCCTTGCCTTCTGAATTTTGTTCTGCTTCCCGGAGTTCTTTTCTAGCGTCGTTTTCGCTTCAGTGAGCAACCTCCATGTTTTTGCCTTGTTGAGACGTTGCTTTGCTAGCTCGCTGACACTCGACTTGGCATCAAGCTCCAGCGAGGTTTCGTAATGTTCTTCCGCGCAAGACCAGTCTTTTAATCCTCGGCAGGCATCGGCCAGATAAAACTGGGCGAGCGCGTTCGAGGGATTCATTTTCATCCCCGTTTCCAGCGCTGCGCGAGCCTCTTTGTATTTCTTGTGCTTCAACAGGTCCCACCCCTTGGCAAAGTCCGCCTCGCCAGTGTCAGCAGCCACTGCCACAAGAGGCATGAGCATCATGAAGAAGACGGAGAAACCAAGCAATCGCACGATCCCCCAAACCCGTGAGAGGTCCATACCCATTCCTTTCCAAGTATCAGAGTCCCGATGCGGTGCGCATTATACAAAAGCTGGACCTTTGCCGCCACGCTGCTTCCGCCTTTACAACCCGCCACGTCATGATGCTAAATAAGGCCGAGTTGGCCGTCACCCTGGGCGGGATATGTAGGATATACGGGGTCCGATGCAGTATTCTTCCGCGATGCTCCGTGTTACCGTCTCGCTGACACTCACTCTCTTCGGGTGGCTTGACGCTACCGCAAGCTGGGCTGCCGGGTTCTATCTCGCGCCCAGCCCTTCGACTCGCTACATCACCCTCAGTGCGCCGCTCTTCCCGACCTCACCTGAGGCCTGTGACGACCTGCAGCAAGAGTTCGCCGACATTCAGCGTGAACTCAGCGCTCAGCATGAACAATGCCTGCGGGATGCCCCGGACGAGGAACATGGCGACGACGGCGGGACCTGCTCCAAATCGAGCTGCCAGGCGCTCCATACGGCAAGGGATCAAGCGGGAAAGTATGCGCAGCAGGAGGTCGGCAACTGCCGTCGGCGGCTCAATGACTACCTGACGGAGCAACGACGCAGGGACGAACGGGATCGACGAGACGCCGCGGAGGCGGAGCAGGATCGCCGCGACCACGAGCGGCAGGACCAGGAGCGGGAGAGAGACCGGCGGAACACCGAACGGAAGAACCAGGAAGAGCGCGATCGCCACATCGCCGAGGAGAAGGCTGACCGCGAGCGTCGTGATGCGGACGAACGAGCCGAGCGAGAACGACAAGACGAGCGAGATCGACAGGCACGCGTCGAGCAGTCTCGTCGGCAGGCCGAGGCCTTGCGGCAAGCACATGTCCGCGCCGTCACGCACACCGCCGGTCAGCTCAAGGCTACCTGGCAGGACCGGGTTCGAAACACCTTGCCTGAGACGGCTTCGGACCTCTCAAGCTTCATGCAGGTCGTCCACGGCATGGCGAGGGGCGACGGCTTCTACAAGCTGGCGGATTTCGTCATCGCCGCCGATAGGCTCGCGGAACGGGCTGAGACGGCGTCCAAGTGGATCACCTCCCCACTCCAAAGCTTCTCCGACCAGGTCACGGCTGACGCGATCGACATGGTGCGGGCGGATCGTGGCTATCAGCGTGACGATCCTCGGGTCCACACAATCTTCCGCGGTATTCAGAAGATCAACGAACTCGCACATGACACCAACCCCTTCACGAAGGCCATCAGCAGCACGGCGTTCGATCAGATCGAGCATCACTTCAAGACCATCATGGGGGAACTCGAACACTTGGAGGCCGACATCGGCTCATTCAACTATTCCAAGCGCAAGCATGCAGACCAGCCGATTGCCAACCCATTCAAAGGGACACCCCAGAAGCCTGCCGCCTCGGTATCAGACAACGGGAACCCCTTCCGGTCCTCAACGCCTTTACCGAAGCGTGAAGAAGTGATACGCGAGGAGTCAGCGTTCACGCCAGCGGTCGACTCTGCCAATCCGTTTCGTTCGAGTGGTGATTTCTCAACCTCCAGTCCTCCGCCAACAGCTAAACTGCCTCAAGCTGCTCGGCCACCTCAGGCGGCCGCTTCGGCAGATCAAACTGTGCGCTATCGCGATCCTGCCACAGGGAAACTCAGTACGAAACGCCGCAACACGCTCCCCTCCGCCGTTTCGGGCAATGACCCGGACGGCACACGTTGTTCTGCCGATGGGCTGGGGATCGTCACGGAGAAATGCGAGCAGCGTCGGCGGGCACAGTCCTCGAAGGTAGGTGGCTCAACTCGATGATGAGATGAGGCCAGGCTTCTCCTGCGAGTCAAGACAGAGACAATGCCATAGAAATTCGGAGGACGATTCTCACTCATGGGCACTCACCTATCAAAGGCGAAACTAGAGGCAAACCAGGTCAATGCTAAGGCATCGACTGGCCCGGTCAATACCGTTTCAACCCGGTACAATGCGGTCAAGCATGGTCTGCTATCACAAGGCGTCACCGAACTCGACGAGCTTGATTACCCTTCCATCCTGAGTTCGGTAAAAGAGTCGTTAAAGCCTGTTGGGCCAATCGAAACGGCATTATCGGAACATATCTGCTTGTGCCTCGTTCGACTGAAGCGAGCGCATGGTCTAGAAGCGCGGTTCATTACCGGCGAACTTCACCCACCCATCTCAAAGAAAGAAGGTGGATTTGAGGTCGATCTGGAGGAGTTTGCAGGGAAGCTGGTGGTGATTGACCCGGGAATCCCCGCTCCACTCAAACCAACTGCGCTCGATTCTCTAACTGGAAAATTTCAACGGTATGAAACTGCGATAGAAAACAAATTGTACCGGGCTTTGCATGAGCTTGAGCGATTGCAGCGTGGCCGCAAAGGTGAAAAGCTGCCGGTCCCTGCTACTGTGGACGTAGGCCTGCACAGTGACCATGAACAGTTGGCTTCGTTTGGAAATTCGCACCAATGATAGCTATGACCTGCTGTTTTCCTTCATGGCCAAGGTGGGTGCGGACGTTATACCGCCACTACAATGCGCCTGAGGTGGATCTCGGCTAGCTTCGCCGCTTCTCACCTGTTCCCTTAGCCAAGCTTCACCGTCTATTTCCCCACGCTCCGAGTGGCAGTTCATTCAGCTCCGCCCGCGCTTCGCGCCAAGTTGGATAGTGCGTAGCCAGTAGCGACATGAAACGTTCGCTGTGTCTAGGTTCGATCAGATGAATCATCTCGTGAACGATCACATATTCAAGCAGGTCCTTCGGCTTTTTCACGAGTTCCGTGTTCAGCCGGATGTGACGTGCCCTGTGGTTGCAGCCCCCCCACTTCGTCTTCATACGCTGGAGGAAATATCCAGCGACCTCCACCCTCAGTTTCCTCTCCCACTTCCGGATTAGCGGAGGCACTGTCCGATGAAGCAGGGACTTATGCCACTCGTGCATGACCCTTGCGCGGACCGCCTTTGTGCTGCCGGGTCGCACAACGAGGGTGATCCGTCGATGACCTAGCCTGACGCTGGGCTTCGCATCTTGGTGCTCCACCGATAACAGATAGCGCCGTCCCCATAGGTAGTGAGTCTCTCGTGTGATGAACCGGCGGGGGCTCTCCCGAGCTTGTTCAGCAAATTTTGCCCGCTGTGTCCGAATCCACACTAGCTTCGAGATGGCATAGGCACGCGCAACTTCCATCCTGGTTCCGGTGGGGGCAACCAGGCTCACGCGGCCTTCTGGAGGATGCACAGACAAATGCACATGCTTGACCGCCTTGCGAGTCAGCTCAACGGAAAGGTCGCCAAGTTGCAGGGTCTCGCTCATCCGTACCCCGGTTGGTTCTTGACCAGTTCAAAGAGAGCCCTCGTTGCCTCACGATTGCGGTCGAGTAACGGGAACAGCGCATTGAGCACCTGCGCCTCACGTGCATGGTCGCCCTTCCACCCCGCTGGCGCCTGCTCCCGGATGACACGATCAATCTCCAGCGCCAGCCTTGCCAGCTTGCTCCCGTATTCGGCTTGAGATTCAGCGGCGACATCGGCAGCGCCGTGGCCACCCGCGAGGATCTGAGGAAGGTTGCGAAAGATGACGATAGCCTCCCGGTTGCCGTGAAGCATCGCAGGAACGTCCTCCTCCGGTTGCTTCGCCACCAGCCGCTTGGCCAGTGCTTCCGCTTTCCGAAGGAACTCCTCGTAAGCTGCCGCATCTGCACGACTCTGCTTGATCAGATCACCCAGGAGCTTCGACATTTCGGCGTAAAACCTCGGGTCGGTGAGCTGGTCACGGATGATGGTCTTGCGAACGTTGTTGATGATGCCCTCGGCGATGGCATTATTCGAGAGCTTGCCCTTCTCGTTCAGCTTGCGGGCAATGGCGTCGTGGATGCCGGTCTCGACGATCAGCTCCGTGAGCGACAGCGAATTGAGGTTGCCCATATTTGCCGCCGGGTCGGCTTGGACGTAGGTATTGAGCAGGTTCCGCATGTCTGCCTCGTAGGGCTTGATGTCCAACTCCTCGCCTGAGTGCTTTTTGATGGCGCTGCGGGTGTCGCCGTAGAACTCGACTTCCTTCTGTAACGCTCCGGCCTCGGTATCCGAGTAACCGGCCTCGGTGAGGTCTTGCGCGATGTCGGCGTAGGCGCGCACGAACGTGGCGACGGATTTGTAGAAGGCAATGCGCAGCGGCTCCGTGTCCGCCAATGCTTGAGGGTTGGCCGCGTCACCGCAAAAGTAACGGAGGAACTGCTCCACTTCACGCGGGAGCGGTACCGGCTCGCAGAGGTAGCGAAGCGCCTCGCGGGCGGCATCAAGCTGCTTCTTTCCTTCTTTGAGCCAGTCCTTCAGCTCGACGTTGTTGGTGCCGCCGTTGCCCTGATCAATGTCCAGCTCATCGGAGCTATAGACCGCGATGGCCTCCTCCACATCTTCCAACAGCTCCTTGAAGTCCACGATATAACCGTAGTCCTTGTCATCACCGTCCAGGCGATTGGTGCGGCAGATGGCCTGGAAGAGATTGTGGTCGTGCAGTTCGTTATCGAGGTAGATATAGGTGCAACTCGGTGCGTCGAAACCGGTCAGGAGTTTGCTCACAACAATCAGTAGCTTCATGTTTGCAGGCTCTTTGATGAAGCGGCGCTTGGCTTCGTCCTCGTAGGCTTTCGTCGTCTGCCCGCTCTTGAGGACGTGCTTCGTATAGGTGTCGAACTTGTAGCGTTCGTCGCTGTTCGCAGGCTCCTTCGAAATCGCCGTCGCGGTCGGCTCGAAGGACGTGATAATGCCGCAGTATTGGCCGAACGGCTTGCTTTGGAAGATGCGGTAGTAGTGGCAGGCGTCATAGATGCTCGCGGCCACGAGAATGGCCGTGCCTCGGTCGTTGTTCAGGCGCGGCTTGGTGTCGAAATCGTGGATGATGCTGGCGGCGATGCGGGCCTTGCGCTCCTCGGCGCTCATCAGCTCCTCCATCGTCGCCCATCGCTTGCGGATAATGGCCTTCTGAAAATTGTTCAGCGTCTTCGTCTTTTGCGCGAAATACGCCTCGATGGCCTTGGGCGAGGTGATGCGTTGCGGCACATCGCGGGCCTCGTATTTCAAATCGAGGATGACCCCATCCGCCACACCTTCGTGAAACTTGTAGGTATGGATGTAGGTGCCGAAGATGTCGCGGGTTCTCAGCTTATCGGCATCCTTTTTCAGCAGCGGCGTGCCGGTGAAACCGATAAAGATGGCATGCTCCAGCCAACGTTTCATCTGGCGGTTCATGTCGCCGCCCTGGGTGCGGTGGCATTCATCCACGAAGACGTAGAACCGGCCATGAACGTGTGGCGGCGGGCCTTCGAGGTCGGCGGGATCGAACTTGTGGATCAGTGCGCACAGCAGCCGGGGCGAGGGGGCGCCCAGCTTGGCCACGAACTCAGCCCGGTTCAGGATGCGGGGCGATGGCGAGTCTTCGCCGATGACCCCGGCGTTCTTCATCACGCCCTCGATCTGTTTGTCCAGTTCGTCGCGGTCGGTGACGATGAGGATGCGGGCTTCGGGATCGTGCTCTAGCAGCCACTTGGCCAGCAGCACCATGAGGATGCTTTTGCCGCTCCCCTGCGTGTGCCAGATGACGCCGCCCTCGCGTGTGCGGATGCGTTCCTGTGCCGCCTTCACGCCCGCGAACTGATGCGGGCGCGGCACTTTCTTGATGCCCCCATCGAAGATGATGAAGTTGCGGATTAAGTCGAGCAGGCGGGACTTTTCACACATTTCGGCCAGTGGCCGGTCCAGTAGAGTGCCCGGTATCAGCGAGACGGGACTCGCCGATTTCCATTCGACGAAGAACTCCTCCCGTGTAGTCACCGTGCCATAGCGCAGCCCCTGCGAATCGTTCCCCGCGAACAGCAGTTGCACCGTTGGGAAGAAGCCCTTGTTGAAGATTTCTTCCTGGTTGGTTCTGAGCTGGCGCACGCCATCCGCGATCTCGACCGAACTCCGCTTCAGCTCGATCACAGCGACGGCGATGCCGTTCAGGTAAAGCACGAGGTCGGGGCGACGCTCGTACCCCCCGCGCAAGGTCACTTCCTCGGCGAGGGCGAAATCGTTCTGCTCCGGGTGCTCCCAATCCACCAGATGCACTGTGTCGTGCGGCCGTCCGGCGGCGATCTGCACCGACACGCCGTAGCGCAGCAGTTGGTAAGTGCGCAGGTTGGCCTGATAGAGGGTGATGCCGGTGGCGTCCGCGGCAGCCATCAGCTTCTGCAGGGCGGCGGAAATGTGTGCTTCCGAATAACCGCGTGCCTTCAGGTTGGCGCGGAGCAGGTCCGCCTCGATGCAACGGTTGTTCTCCCGCTTAGTCCACTCGCCAAGGTAGTCGTAGCCGAGGCAATCGGGCCTGGCTGGGTCCGTGAACAGGGCGATGACGCGGTTCTGCGTCTTGCGTTCAGAGCGGGGTTGCTCAAGCATGGGTTGCTTTCGGTACCATTGGTATTGCTATGAAGCCGCCATTCATTGCGCCACCTCCTTGAGCCGATCCGCCGACCAAACGACATCCACAAGCGCTGCTACCAAATTCCGTCGCTTCAGCTGCTCTGGTTTTCCAAAACTGGCAAACGATTGAAAGGGCAGGTTTCTGGCAGTCCTGAATTGCTCGAATTGCGGTTGATGCTGGTACACGCTGGCGACCAGGCTTGCCGCGTAGAAGTTCTGCTTGGCGTAGTGCGGGGCCTTATCAAGGTAATTCTTGTCTTGCAGGCTGCGGTTCACATCAGCCGGAAGAAGCAGGAGCGAGGCGACATGGTTGCGCCAGTCTTGGAACTCTTGTTCTGAGGTAAACAAACTTCGGTGGCTCGCATAATCGTTTGCCCAGATGTGTTCGATATCGAAGGGATTCTGCGCCGTGCGATCTACATACTTGTCAAAGGAGTCCGCGCGGCCCGATCCGGCCTCCGTGAACGCCGTCAGTCGGGCGAGCAGATGGAAAACATATCGACGGCTAAACTGATTCAACCCGAGCTCTCCCACTCCACTCCGACCTTTAGATGGACTGCCTTTGAAGGTCACATCGTCCTCTGCCAGCTTTCTGCTCAGCACATCCACTAATTCGGCAAGCGGTTTGCGTCGAATGTCCCGGCACAGCAGCCACATTGCATACGAAGTGCTCGAATAACCGACACGGATGTAGTTAACCACACGACGCATGAGCCAGATGTCCAGGTAGGTGGCTGTCACCGCGATCTTGCGGCGCACCGTCTCGTCATCGTCGGACACCACGAGCGGGGCCAGCAACACGGTATTCTGCCAGGTAAAGTCGTTGTGAGCGTTGTAAAAGACCGCCTGAAGTCCTTTGGTATAGGTTCGGCTTGCCTCCTGAATCCTTCGATATGCCTTCGCGAAAAACGGAAAACTGACCGTGATCATCGCGAGGTTTTCGGCCTCTGCACCCAGCTTGAGCCGGACGCTGTTATCTCTGACCCAACGATGGAACACGGTGCCAATGATCTCCCAGTCCTTGTCCGTAGCGCCGGCTTTTCGGTCACGGATGGTTTCGGCGAACTGGGCTCGAAGCCACGCCTTGATGCAATTGGCATCGCGCTCCGGTTCGTGCGTTCCTCCCCACGAAATGAGGTCCAACACCTCTTTCTTCCACTCTTGGTTGGCACTGCGTCGCTTCTCAGCGTCTTCAATCGGTGCCAGCAGATAGGCTTTGAGCATGTCCACCGGACTGAGCGGCTTACCGCGGTCATTCATTGTCTCGAAAATCGCGTAAGCGTAGTTGTCGTTGTCCGTCGCAATCTCGATCAAGCCGACTTTTGTCAGCAGCCAATAGGCGAAATGCGGCAGGGCATCACCCAAGTCCACCACGAGGTCGTTCTGCTCAATGTCACCATAGCGGGCAAACATCGTTTGGATGGACTCATCTTTGCCGTCGGGACTAAAAGGCTCACCCTTGAACAGTGCCTCGATCACCGGCAACCGCTCCGGGATATCGAGGTTAAATCGTGGTTCGCCGAGATTGTCACTGAAGATGAGCGGCGCGAGGGTTTGGATGACCTGCAAGTTTTTCGCCTTTGCTGCCCGGTAGAGGCAGATCAGCAACAGGGTCAGCGACGTGACACGCTGCTGCCCGTCGATCAAGTAGCTCTTGCCGTTCCGCTTGCTGACGATGATCGAGCCAAGAAAATATTCCTCGTAGCCACTCACCTTCTTGGTATCGTCGCCGACCTTGTAGCAACTTAAGAATTTGCCCTGCAAATCCGAGAGCAGCTCGTCGATGTGCTCTTTCTCCCATTTGTACTCGCGCTGGTATTCGTCAATCGAGAAGGATTGGGTTTGCAGTAGTTGCTGCACGCTGCGGTAGTGAGGGGTAATTGTGCTCATACGAGCCTGGTCCTTCCGGTGAGGAGTTCCTGCATCATGGCCTGCTTGAGGGCGCGGGTCTTCTCCCGCCGATGCTCCAACACCGCCAGCTCCGCGTCCATCTCCGTCAGCACCTCGGCGATGGCGGTTTGTTCGGGGAGGGACGGCATGGAGAAGGTGAAATTTTTCATGTCACTCCCGTAGAGGTGGTAGACGGTGCTGCCTGTCACGAGTTGAAGGACCTGTGTTTCCTCATAGCGAATGAGGAAACTCAAGAAAGAGCCGTGGATTAGACTCGTGTCTGACCGGATTACGAGAATGTCTCCGCCGAGGATTACACCATCGACCCTGACGCAACTCGCTTTGGCTAGCCCTCTGGGTGTTACGTCAGACGTGGGCATCAGCACGTCGTTTGCGATCGAACGAAACACGCCTGATGAATCATCAGTGAGGCTGAAAATTTCCCCGATGGTTTCTGGGTAGCGGGTGAACAGCTCGCCGTAGTGAATGCATGGCTCTGCCCCTGATTCGCTGAGCGCACTTTTGGGTAGCCCTTTGCCTTTGTAGAAAGTGGCGACATCCCCCAACCGCTTCACCTCCCACACGCCGTGGAAGCCGGGGAGGCGGGTTTGGCCGGTGAGGAGTTGCTGCATGGCGGCCTGTTTGAGGTCGCGCTTCTTGGCGATTAGCCGGTCCAGCCCGCCCAGCAGTCCATCCACATCGCTCAACGCCGTCGCGATGGCGCGTTGTTCGGGGAGGGGTGGCGCAACAATCCAAAATTCATTGATGCCTTTAACCGTCAACTGCGGTTGAGCGCTCCCGAAGGTAAGTCGCTCGATTTGCTTCTCCACAAAATTCGACTGAAGCAAGGCATACAAGAACGCAGTATCGAGAACGGCAGACTCGTTCCGTAGAATCACCATGCCGGAGTTGATGCGGATATGCTCAAACGAGACTGTGGAGTCGAAATGGGCGAAGTTGCCAACAGTGCCTCGCGTGGTGAGAACGATGTCATCCCGTTTAAGCTTTCCCTTGCTAAGTCGCTCATCCTTTTCACGGCTGATAAACGCGCAGTCGCCGAATCTAAATCCAGCTTTCGTTACGTTGCCCGCGTCTAAGAAAAGACAGTGACCGTCGATGCTAAAGTCTTTACTGGCCGGATAGTTCGTTCCTCTATCGCCGTCAATAACGCTCCCAAGTGAGACGAACGGAGTGACTTCCCACTCCTCCGGGATGACGCCGACCTCGGTCTGTTTGTAGCCGGTTTTCACTTCCACGCAGCCCCCATCTTTTTGAGGTGTCCATCCACGCGGGTGGCGAGCGTCGCGACTTCGTCGGTGAGCTGCGGCAGCGGGGTGGCGTAGCGTTCGGCGAGTTGGCGGATGCGGCCGGTGAGGGTTTGCGAGACGCGGTCCAGCTCGCCCTGCACGGCGGCGGCGAGGGTGGCCAGCCATTTGTCGTCCACTACCAGTGTCTTGATCTCGTCTTCGTTAAGTTTCGGATATTTGGCGTTGAGCTTGGCTTCGAGTTCGTCCTGCGTTGTCTTGAGCCGGGCCTTGGCGTAGGCCTGCTGGTCGAGCAGGGCGGCGTAGTCTTCGAGGGCCTGGCGTTCCTCGGCGTAGTCCGGGTCGTGACCGATTTCCTTGAGGCGGGCCTTCACGGCCTTGGCGGTGATCTTCTGCTTCTCGCCCTCGCCTTCGATGACCTCCGCGAGCAGCCCTTCCTCGCCGCTTTGTTCCTCGCGCCTGTCGTCGAGCTGCTGCTCGATGCCGGCGAGTTCAGCTTCGAGGGCGGCGATGGCATCCCGCTCAGCGGAGAAATAGCGGGCAATGAGCAGGGCGGCGGGGACGAGGTCGGACTTGAAGCGGCGCTTGCCCTTCTTGAAGTCTTCCTTCTCGGGCCAGACGAGTTTGCCTTCCTTGTTTTTGACCTGCCGGATTTCGCGGGGCAACGCGCCGGCCTTCCACCCGGCATCGGCGATGAGGTAGCAATCGTCCTGCATGACTTCAGCCCAGTAGTCCATGAGGTGCTGATAGACATCGTAGGCATCAAGCAGCGGCGCGGTCTTGAAGGTGGCGAGTAGGTCTTCGGCGATGGTTTCGATGAGCGGCTTAGGATGGCCGTCCTTGGCTAAGCCCTTGAGCCTCGGGACGGAGGCCGTCTGCCATTTCGTGAACAGCTTCCTGGCCTTGGTGGTGAAGGCGGTGAACTCGGGGTGGCTGAAGATCGCGGGCTTCACTTGGGCGATGAGGAGCTTGAGGGCGGAGTAGCCGGGGCGGTTGAACTTCTCGAACAAGGCGGCGCGCAGGCCGGGCATGATTTCCCAATAAGCGCCGAGGGCATCGAGGTCGCGCTCGGGGATGCCGCCGCGCAGGTGGCCGTCAATGTCTTGCAAATCCTCCGGCTCGGTGCTGTCGATGTAGCGCGGGAGGTTGAGGTTGTAGTCGTTCTTCGGGTCGGCGATTTCGGCGACGGGCACCATGCGGGCGTAGCGCGGGTCGCTTTCATCCTGCCGGGTGAAGGTGTCCACGATCTTGTGGAGGTCCTGCTCGCGGAGGCGGTTCTTCGGGCCGTCCTTCTTGAAGCCCTTGGAGGCATCAATCATGAAGATGCCCTTGCGGGCGGTCGCGTTTTCCTTGTCGAGCACGACGATGCAGGCCGGGATGCCGGTGCCGTAAAAGAGATTGGCGGGCAGGCCGATGATGGCCTTGAGGTAGCCCGATCGAACGAGCTGCTGGCGGATGACGGCCTCGGCATTGCCCCGGAAGAGGACCCCGTGCGGGAGGATGCACGCGCCTTTGCCGGTGCTCTTCAGTGAGCGGATGATGTGCAGCAGGTAGGCGTAGTCCCCCTGCTTCTTCGGAGGGACACCCCAAGTGAAGCGTTGGTATTTGTCCCCGCTACCGCCCTCCCCCAAGGTGAGGCCGGTGGACCAGGTCTTGTCCGAGAAGGGCGGATTGGCAACGACGTAGTCGTAGGTGCGGAGCTGCTCGCCGTCCTTGAATTTGGGATCGAACAGCGTGTTGCCCGAGAGCACATTGGCCGTCGGGAAGTCGTGCAGGATCATGTTCATTCGGGCGAGACCGGCGGTGGTCACGTCCTTCTCCTGCCCTTCAAGAGTAATGTGTTTGCCCGCCTCGGCTGCGACCTTCAGCAGCAGCGAACCGGAGCCGCAGGTGGGGTCATAGGCGGTGGTGGCGGCTTTGGAATTGGCCGGCGAGATGCCGATGGCCTTGGCTATGACGCGGCTGACCTCGGACGGAGTGTAGAACTGGCCCTTGCTCTTGCCACTCTCGGTGGCGAAGTGCCGCATGAGATATTCGTAGGCGTCGCCCAGGATGTCGTCGTTCTCGGCGCGGTTCTTGGAGAAATCGAGCGCGGGGTTCTCGAAGATAGCGATGAGGTTACCCAGTTTTTCAACCTTCTGCGCGCCGTCGCCGAGCTTGTTCGAGTCGTTGAAGTCGGGAAAGTCGCTTCGGGCAAGGCTCTGGTTAGCATCGATCAGCGGCTGGATGACCTTGGTGTTGATCAGGTTGCCGATGTCGCTGTTGCCCTTGAGGGCGACCATGTCCTTAAAGCTAGCCCCCTTCGGAATGACGACGGGCGGGGCAAAGTCGTCGGAGTTGCCGTATTTGTCGGAAACATATTTGATGAACAGCATGAACAGGACGTAGTCCTTGTACTGGCTGGCATCCATGCCGCCACGCAGTTCATCGCAGGAAGCCCAAAGGGAAGAATAGAGGTCGGATTTCTTGATGGCCATGGGGTTCTATCAGTAGTTCCTCAGGTACCGCTCGCTACCTGTATCCAGAGTAAGGTCCTGCTGTTCAAAGATGGTGATGTCGTTCCGCTCGCGATGAGCCCGCATCAACACCTTCACATGTTGGCGCCGGAACGGTACTCACGGACTGGTGCCGTGCAGCACCCCTTTCCGCACAGGTTCGATACTTAAGGTCTGCGTGGTGGTCCTGGCGATAGCCATTGCTACCCCCCCAATGGAGATGCTGAGAATGTCCCGCAATGTACAGTACAATCCGGCAGATTCCAACGGGTTCGTCACATCCCGGTCCAAGGGGAATTCCATGACCCGGCATTACTCCACCAAGGATTTCTTCCGGCAGATGCCGAATGCGCTGCTGGCCCGTTACTTTCAGGAGCGGGGGCTATTCGGGGACCTAGACTTTGCCACCATGAAGGAAGCCAAGCCGGACGAACTGTTCGCGGCCTGGCTGGAGCTGCCGGACGCCCAGCGCAACGAGATGGACGCTGAGCTTCTGGACATCTTCGAGCTATGCTGTGAGAAGGGGTTTCTCGCCATCCTCGACGAGGCGCGTTGGCAGTTGCGCGAGACCCCGGCGCAACTCACTCCTTTGGTGGAAACACTGTCGGCGCTGCCCAACCACTTCGAGCGGGCGATGGTCACCTATCTGGATCACAAGGGTTTCTGGAAGGGAGCGACCCGCTTTTACCATGCGGACACGCTGAGTTATTGGCGCAAGCGCAAGAACCTGCCGCAAGTACCAGCGGCGGTGGACGATGCGAGTATCCAGCAGCTTGCTGCCCTGATCCGCAATTACTTCCACCATACCGAAGGGCGTGGCAAGAATTGCGTAGTCGAACCCTATCGGCGCGAGGGTCTGGACTATTTCTTCTGCTATCCCGAAGACCATTCCCAGCGCAGTATTGAATGGGTCAACGGTGTGTTCGACCCACGCCCTCATAATCCTGCCTTCGAGGTGGTGTACGTCTATTCGCAACAGGACGGCACACTCGACCTGAACTTTCGCGGCTCGCGCAAAGCCGTCGAACCACTGCAAAGCATGTTTGCGCAAGCGATTCTCAAGCTGGACGACCTGCCGCCCGATCCAAAGGACGAGCGCGTCTATGACCTGAACCCACTGCGCCAGAATAGCTTCAGTTTCAGCTATGCCGTGGGCAGCGGCATAGAACATGTGGCGGTTAAAAAGCTGCGCCTTTCGTCGCGGGTGAACAAGGGCGATCGCATCACGCTGGAAGCAGATGCCACGCAAGATCCGGACGCCGTCTATACGCTGCTCGACCAGATCAGTAAGGCCGTTCCGCTGCACCTGTACAACATCACCCAAGTGGAGCTTGCGGCATCGGTGGTGGTGGATGCCGACAAACCCGCCAAGGTCGTGACCATCCGCATTACCCACCCCAATTCCTGCTCGCTCAAGTACGATGAATTTGACTTGAAATTGCGCGATATGCTGGAAGCCTCCGGCATTGAGCCCAAGGAACCAGTATAAGTGAGAACGACGGAACTTCTTGAGCCATGAAGCCCCAACTGGCCCTGATCGAACTGCTGGAACGTATTGGTGCGCGGTCTGGCGCGGCGATTTTCGTCAGCGACCGAGAGTTACGTGAGTGGCCAGGCGCCGCAGTTGCGGCGATGAAAGCACACAGCTTGATCACGAAGGCCAGACCAGCCACGAGCACCGTCTGTTCCGGCTGCGAGCAGGAATGTGTCATGCCCGTCCACGTCATCAACGTGAAGGCACGTCAGCCGGATGCGTTCATCGTGTGTGACAAGCGCAGTGACATCAACCGTGTGCCTGTGCCGGTGGATCGACTTGAACAGTGGCAGGCGACTGGGGAATCGGTTGCTGTGCTGCTCGCTGAATTGCTCGGCTTGCATCGGGCTGGGGGAAGCAGCGGCGATGCTACGCGATGGGAGGTTGGGATGTTCAAAGGTGTGAAGCATTCCAGCCACCTTGTCCTGGTTGCCGATGGGCGGCTCACCCTGTCTCTGGCTGGTCATTCCATTCCCTTGACCGATGTGTTGTCCCTCGCAGGGAGGGGCCTCAAGGTAGACCGGCGGACGTTGACCCGCCTTGTCGATCATCCCGTTGCGGGCGCTGGTGATGTGCAATCGGCGGCACAGCGACGCGAACGACTCAAGAAGCGGGTGAGGGTCTTGAAGGCACAGGGGGTCAAGGCCTTTATGAAGATCGTTGCTGAAGAAGAAGACATTTCCGATACGCGCTTGAAGCAAATTCTGCACGACAAAACTTCTCCCGCCAAATCCAACTCCGACTGGTAACGCCAACACGGGGCTACCCCGTACCATTCCAAAAGCCAGCTCTGATGCGGCTGGACGCGATGTCTCACGAGGTAGGTTGCAAGGAAGGGCTCTGCCTAGTTCTCAATACGTCACCATGTTCAACACATGCCTAAGGAGGGCAAACATGGTTACGACGATTCTGAGACTTCCTGTCGTTAAGGCCCGCACCGGACTTTCCCGCAGCACCATCTACCTTCGCGTCGCGGAAGGCAGCTTCCCCCCGCCCGTTTCGCTTGGAGGCAGGGCAGTCGGCTGGATCGAAGCCGAGGTGAATGACTGGTTGATTGGGCGCATCAACGCTAGTCGCAAGGCAGGGCGGTGAGGGCATGGCTATGATGATGCCTCTGACAGATTTCAACTCCGATCTGCCGGAAACCGGCAAAACCGGCGAAACCAACATAGTGAGCAATGGCGAGTTTATGCGCGAGGTGTTTGGTGATGATCTAGGCGATGTGCGGCCCGTGGTGGTCAGCTTCGGAGGCAGCCCCGCCAACGTCCCAGGCAAGGCGTGGTTTGGCCAACCCTGGGCTGGCAACGACGACCAGGACGCGGGCCTTCCAGCTAGTGCGAACAATTATTTCAGCCTCGCGGTGTTCCATCCTGACGAGGCCGGTCAATTTCGGCGACAGAAGGCACGCTTTCATGCGTTGTATGCCTTAATGCTCGATGATGTGGGCACCAAGGTGGCTATGGATCGGCTGACTTTATTGCCAAGCTGGCTTCTGGAGACTTCACCCGGCAACTACCAGGCTGGGTATCTGCTGCATGAGCCACTAACTGATGGGAATGCTGCAGACCGGCTGATGAACGCCGTCGTGCATGCCGGATTATGCGATCCCGGCGCCAACGGCCCACGCGCACGGTTAGCGCGGCTGCCGGCGGCGGTGAATGGTAAACATACGCCACCTTTCCCCTGCCATATCGTGCGCTGGGCACCGGAGTTGCGCTATTCGGTGAAAGAGCTGGTGGATGGGCTCCAGTTGGACATCGCACAAGCCGAGCGGCCCAAGCGTCAGGGTGAACGGGAAGCGCAGGCGCAACCGGCGGATGGCGACCCGGTGTGGATTCCACGTCCAGAGGAGAACGCCGTTCTCGCTGCGCTGCGCAATCGTGGCTGGTACAAGGGGTCATTGGGGGAGGGTAAGCACGACATCACGTGTCCCTGGATGGAGGAACACACGGACAGGCTGGACAGCGGCACGGCCTATTTCGAGCCAGACGACCATTGGCCCATCGGTGGTTTCAAATGTTTACACGGACATTGTGCTGGTAGGCATATCCGTGATCTGCTGCGTGTCCTCGACATTGAAGTTGGTGTGGCGCGCATGAAGCCCACCATCCGGATCATGGCGGGAGAACTGCATCGCGTGGTGGACGCAGCCGAACAAGAGCTGGCGCAATCCGGGCGGCACTATCAACGGGACAGCTTGATTGTCACCGTCGTCACCGACCCTGGTACTCGCGAAACACGGGTGCAAGACGTGTCGCAGCCTGCGTTGGTGCGGGTACTGGCTGGGGTGGCGACCTGGGAGCGTTTCGACGCCCGCGCACAGGATTGGGTGCGCATCGATCCGCCTGCCCGCCATGCGGCGGTGCTGTTCGACGCCAACAGTTACGCACATCTGCCCGTGCTCAACGGATTGGCCCGTCAGCCATACCTGCGCCCGGACGGCAGTCTGATGACAGTGGCGGGATATGACCCCGCGACCGGCATGTTCGGAGTGTTTGATACGCGGCAGTTTTCTATTCCCGGGAACCCGACCTGCGCCGAGGCCGAACAGGCGCTCGCAGTACTGCAAGACTTGCTGGAAGAGTTCAGCTTCGCCACCGAGCCTGACCGGGGAGCCGCGCTCGCGGCCATCCTGACGGCAGCGATTCGGCCTAGCCTTCCCCTTGCGCCGATGTTCCATGCGCAGGCGCATGTGATCGGTTCCGGCAAGTCTTACTTGTGCGATCTGATCACGGTCTTTGCCACGCCGCAGCGTGGTACGCCTACGACGTTCCCCGCTGATGACGAGGAATGCCGCAAACTGCTGCTGGCCGAGCTGCTGCGTGCCCCGGCGGTCATTCAGTTCGACAATCTCACTTCTGATCTGGTCGCACACAAGAGCCTCTGCACCGTGTTGACATCGGAATTTCTGGCCGGGCGCATTCTGGGTGTGTCAAAGACCGCCAGCGTCAGCACCCGTACGTTGTTCCTCTCCAGCGGCAACAATGTCGGCCCGGTGCAGGACATGACCCGGCGCTGTATCACCATCCGCCTCGATCCCGGTATGGAGATTCCCGCAGCGCGCACATTCACCAGGCCGGACTTGGTGCGCGACCTGCGCTGTGAACGTGGGCGCTATGTCTCGGCAGCATTGACCATCGTGCGGGCCTGGATTGTTGCAGGCAGGCCAAAGACCGCCTGCAAGTCGTTGGCGAGCTACGGCGAATGGTCGGATCTGTGTCGGCAGCCCTTGCTGTGGCTTGGCTGTGACGATCCCACCGATTCGGTTTTTGAAGCCATCGCCGAAGACCCTGACCGCGAGACGCTGGCGCGGTTGCTCGCTGCATGGCACTCGGTGCTTGGTAAGACCCCGACTATGGTGCGCGATGCCGTGAAGCAAGCCAATCTCTTACAACACGACCGGGCGGAATTGCGTGAGGTGTTGCACGACATCGCGGAGGAGAAGGGTGAGGTCAATCGCCGCAAGCTCGGCTGGTGGATCAAGCGTCATGCGGGGCGCATTGTTGCCGGGCTGCGCTTTGTGCGGACCAAAGGCAACAGTTCGGCGGAAAAGTGGCGAGTGGAATCGGTTTCACCGGTTTCGTAGGTTTTGTGCGATGCAAAAGGGACAACTGTCATTGAGGCGGAAAGCCAATGTGTGTGCGAGTAGTATGTTAACAAGACATGCGACTTCCCAAATGATTTCGACATAATTTGAGGGCAGAAATGGGCGGAATGGGTAGTGGGCGGCACTGGCATTACGGTGCAAACGACACGACCGATGACTACCGGGCCATCGATGTGCGGCGTTGGCAACGGGAGGGATTGCTTATAGCAGGCTGTGTCTTTGGGCGGCAGTGGAGTCGTAACGGCGAGGTCACCGCATCCATCCAGGTGCGTGTGGAAACGGACCGCTTGTGGTTAATCTATCGCCATCGAAGTGGCGGTGGTGAATGGAAAGATGAGAACTATCCCGTGTGGTTTGAGCGGACAGCTTGTAACCTTGGCGGCCAACGCTTATGGTTCCGCTGCCCGGCGCGTGGCTGCAACCGACGCGTTGCGATCTTATACGGGGGCGGCATCTTCGCCTGTCGCCACTGTTACAAGCTGGCCTATCCCAGTCAGCGCGAAACCTGGGATGGTCGAGCCAGAATACGTGCAGACAGAATCCGGGCAAGGCTAGGATGGGAGCCTGGCATTTTGAATGGCGATGGTCTGAAACCTAAAGGTATGCACTGGCGAACCTTCGCGCGACTGTTGGCTGAATATGAGGCGAATGTCGAACAAGTGGCGGAGGGGATGGCATCATGGACTGGTCTCAAGCGATTGAGACAGAGCAAGTAAGGGGGCAACTTTGGGGGCAAGTATTGAAGTTCAATTTTATATATTAAATACATTCAATCAATTACATGGAGTATTCGGTAGTCCTCGCCCCATACCAACCTTCGGTTGATCCGCGGGCTCTTTTTCGTTTTATCGAACTGGCGCCCGCGGATAAACACCTCCAGTGGCTTTGCTTTAATCTCGGCGGCTCATCCCTTCATGGACGCCGCCGGAAAGAGTCTTCAACTCACCAACATGCTTTCCCTGGGGTGACCCGACACCTCTTCTATGCTTTCATGGGATTGAAAGGAGAATGATAAGCCTCTCACGGCAGCACTTATCGCAGAGACTCCACTGTCTGTTTCGGGAATGCACCTAATGGAAGAGGGCGGATACGTTCACTGTGCTGCTACAGCACATCGCTCCATGGCGGGCTGACGGCGAACGCGGCGTTGATCAAGCCGACGTGGGAATAGGCCTGCGGGAAGTTCCCGAGTTGGACGCGAGTTTCCGGCACGAAGTGCTCGGCAAAGAGCCCGACGCCATTGGCTCCGGTGAGAATCTGGTTCATGATCTGCTTTGCCTCAGCGAGACGACCCAGTTTGGCGAGCGCTTGAACGACCCAGAATGAGCAAATGACAAAGCTCGACTGAGGCTTACCGAAATCGTCCTGCCGGAGGTAGCGGAAGAAAAACCCCGTTTCCTTTCCGTCTTGGCGCACGGCGAGGGCTTGTTTGATCTGCGTGATCGTCGTATCGCACACCTGTTGATCTGGAAATCCGAGAATGGCCAATTGAGCTAAGGAGGCGTCGTAACTCTCGTCAGTCGGTCCATTCCGGAGGGCCTTGTCCTTGGTGGCTTGCAATAAAGCATTTGCCGCGCGCGCGCGGGCGCTGTCCAGGTTGGTCGGCAGATCGCGGAGGAACCCGGCTTGCTGCATACGGTAGGCTCGGTCTAGTCCGGCCCAACACATGAGATTCGTGAACGAATGCTCCTTCCAGCCATTACGAATCTCCCATGGTCCGGCATCCGGCTGGGAGATGCTTCGCTCACAGAGGCGGACCAAATTGGCGACCAGCGCTTCATGTTCTTTGGTCCGCAGGTCAATGAACCGATTGTCAAAGAAGATGGGAGCCAGCGTGAGAATCATCTCGCCGTACACGTCGCTCTGTATATGTTCGGCTGCCTGGTTGTGGCTTCGCACGGGCCGGCTTCCGAGAAATCCCTGCCAGTTGGCATGCTCAGTTTCCGGAAGGGGCAGGTCCTGACTGAGTTTATACACCGGCGCCAAGCGATCGTGGGATTGCTCACTGGCATAGCCGACATTCAGAAGAAACTTTAGGAAGCCTTCCATTTCTTCAAACTGGCCGAGATTGTGAAACGCCGAAAGCGAGAAATGGGCATCGCGCAGCCAGCAGTAGCGATAGTCCCAGTTACGAGGTCCGCCTGGTTCTTCGGGTAAGCTGGTGGTGGGCGCAGCGAGAATCGCTCCGGTGTCCTCGTAACAGTTGAGTTTCAGTGCGAGGGCCGAGCGGATGACCTCCTCCTGATAGATGACCGGGATCGAGCACTGCTTGACCCAGGTCCGCCAGTACTTGGTCGTCTGATCGAGAAATTCGTGACTGACTTTGACGAGATCATCTTCAATCCCGAGTCCCCACGTCAGTGCGAAGTACATCTTCGACGTCAGGATGACCGGCGTTTCCTCGCAGAGGTACGTCAGTGGCATATTCGTGAGCAGCCGCAAGTAGTCTCCCCGAATATCGTATCGAACGTGGCTGCTGCCGCGGACAGGTCGAACCGGCGTTTTCTCCCAACCGGAGACTGGCTTACAACAGACACGAATCGACGGTGATCCGCTCAGCGGCTCGACGATCCGAAAGAGGGCGGCTGGACGATAGATACGGCCATATTGCAGGAAGCGAGGGCAAAAGTCGGTAATCCGGAAGGCGTCCCCATTGGGTAACGAGACGGTGGTAATCAGGATATTGGTGTTCGGGAGGTATTGTTGTGTCGTGGTTGTTTCCGAGGATGGGATAGATGCGGAGATGGAAAACTGGCCACCCTCCTGGTCCAGGATTTTCCCGAAGATCGGAGGGCTATCTGGCCTCGGGAGGCACAACCAGTCGAGAGACCCTTGTGCACTGATCAGCGCGGAAATTTGGCAGTTTCCGATGAGTCCGTATTGGTACACAGGCTGACCATATTTGATTTCTCCACGAAAGTAAACTACCTTGTTTCCATGAGGTTGCTCGCACTTTCTCTGCGGTTTGTGCTCCCCTTGGTGATCGTGCTGGCCGTGATCGCCTATGGGGTCATCCCGCTCGTCGATTCACTCCAATTGAAATGGTTTGTCCGCGATCTCGATATGCGGTCCAAACTCATGGTCAATACGATGGAGGGACCGCTGGCGGAGCTTCTGGTCAAGAACTCTAAAGACAAGATCTCTGCCTATTTTACGCGCATTATTCAGGATGAGCGGCTGTATGCCCTGGGCTTTTGTGACCTCGAGAACAGTCTGCTCTATGAGACCCAGGCCTATCCGCAGGATCTCCCCTGTAAGGATACTCTGAACCTCGCTCCCAACTCCTCGACCCTCCGATCGTTCAGTAGTGGACCGCTGCATATCATGTCGGCGTCCATTGAATCCAGCGGGCGTCGGCTTGGACGTCTGTTACTCCTCCAGGACATGAGGTTTATCCAACAACGGAGCAGCGATACCAAACGCTACGTCTTTTATTTATTTGCGGGTCTTACGGCAGTTATTTCGCTCGTTACGGTGTTGGTCGCACATTTCAGCTGGAAAGAATGGGTGGCCGGGGTACGAGCGATGGTTAAGGGAGAAAGACTGCTGACCCCTCTCACGCAGGGGCAACATGCTCCGGAACTCCAGCCGCTGGCGAAGGACTTGCGCTCGTTGGTCCAGGCTCTTGAGACCGATCGCCGCATGCGCGATGAGACGCAGATTTCCTGGTCCCCGACCAGTCTCAAATCCATTCTTCATGAACAGTTCTCGGGCGATCAGGTGCTGATTGTGTCCAACCGGCAGCCCTATGCCCACTTTTGGCAAGATCGGAATATCGTCGTGCAGGTGCCGGCGAGCGGACTTGTCTCGGCGCTTGAGCCGGTGATGCGCGCCTGCTCCGGGACATGGGTCGCGCACGGGAACGGATCAGCGGATCGAGAGGTGGTGGACGGCCGGAACCATGTCAGCGTTCCGCCGGGGCATCCCACCTATGAGATTCGGCGTGTGTGGCTGACTGCCGAGGAAGAGGCCGGATACTATTACGGATTTGCCAACGAGGGGTTATGGCCGCTCTGCCACATCGCCCATGTCCGGCCCACGTTCCGTTCATCCGATTGGAAACACTATGTCGCCGTCAATGAGCGTTTTGCTCAGGCCGTCTACGAGGAGGCCACGACCGACAATCCGGTTGTGCTTGTTCAGGATTACCATCTCGCCCTGGTTCCAAAGCTCATCCGAGATCGATTGCCGACGGCGACGATCATCATGTTCTGGCATATTCCCTGGGCCAATGCGGAAAGTTTTGGGATCTGTCCTTGGAGGCAGGAGATTCTGGAAGGGCTGCTCGGAAGCAGCATTCTGGGATTCCATACCAGAGTCCACTGCAACAACTTCATCGACTGTGTCGATCGGATACTCGAGGCGCGCATCGATCGAAACAGTTCAACGGTTTCTTATGGGGGGAAGATGACAGCGGTCAACCCCTATCCGATCTCCATCGAGTGGCCGTTGCAATGGTTGCGCGACCAGCCGTCGGTCCCTGAATGCCGAACCAGGTTGCGGGAGATGTGTGGGATGCCTCCGGATCGCTTCGTGGGCCTGGGAGTGGAGCGTCTAGATTATACGAAGGGGATCCTGGAGCGGTTCATGGCTGTGGAACGATTGCTGGAACTCCAGCCCGAATGGATCGGGAAGTTTACCTTTATTCAGATTGCCGCCCCCAGCCGTGCCATGATCGATCAGTACCAGCATTTCACCAGCCAGGTCTTAGCGTTGGCGGAGCAGATCAACAAACGGTTTGGGCGAGACGGGTATGAGCCGATCTGCTTACGGATTCAGCATCACGAGGCGTCTCAGGTCTGTGAGTGTTATCGTGGAGCAGACCTCTGTGTGGTCAGCAGTCTCCATGACGGTATGAATTTGGTTGCGAAGGAGTTCGTCGGTGCCAGGGACGACGAGCAGGGAGTGTTGATTCTGAGTCAATTCACCGGAGCCGCTCGGGAACTGACGGAGGCGCTCGTCATCAATCCCTACGACATTGATCAATTTGCGGCCGCGCTTCACCTTGGCCTGACGATGCCGAAGGTGGAGCAGCGGGCCAGGATGCAGAGCATGCGTGGACTGATTCAGGAGTTCAATGTGTATCGCTGGGCCGGTCGTATGCTCATCGATGCCGCCCGAATGAGACAAAAGGAGCGAGTCATGCAACAGGTGCGGCGGCCGAGTCTGTTGAGTTGATGGAAGGACCATGGATTATCTTTTGACGGAAAAAGGGAAGCTTGATCTGGAGGCCATCCTGAAGGGCCGGTCTCTTTATGCGTTTGATTTTGATGGGACCTTGGCGAAAATCGTCCGAGAGCATCATGCGGCGCGGCTATCGCGCCCCATCCGTTTCTGGCTTGAGAAACTCGCGACGCGCGCTCCCACCGCCATTATCTCGGGACGCTCCGTGGAGGACTTGCGCTCACGTGTCGGGACTACCGTGCCTCACTTGATTGGAAACCATGGCTCAGAAGGTCCTCACACGCGCCAGGAAGATATCCAGCAAGTCCGCGAGACCAGTTCTGGATGGCTGGAATTGATCACCGGACGATTTCAGGACGAGTTGCTACGAAGTGGTGTGACTGTCGAGAATAAGTCCTATTCGCTCTCCTTCCATTATCGAACGGTCGAGCAGCGAGACGAGGCCCGGGCGCTTATCACTCGCATCATTGCTGAATTGTCTCCTCCTCCTCGCATTGTCCTTGGGAAGTCCGTCGTCAATGTGATGCCGCCCACGGCGTCACACAAGGGGACGGCATTGCTGGAGTACATGCGCAGACTTGACTGTAGTACGGCTCTCTACGTGGGAGACGACGAGACCGATGAGGATGTCTTTGCGCTGCGGGACCACCGCATTCTTACCGTGCGAGTCGGCAAGAAGAAGGGGTCCGCCGCTCGGTATTTCCTCAAAAGACAGACGGAAATCACCGAGATGCTTCGACTTCTCGTCGAGGTCGGTGACCAAAGCATTCACACCTGGAGCGGCTGCCATGAACATGGAGCCACTCGACCTGTTCCGCACCCCAACGAATAGATCCGGAGAAGCCTGTCCTCATTCCACCAATTGTGATCGTTCTCGCCCAAGGAGAAGATCGTAGGGGGCAAAATCGTCGCTCAGGACGACGCCAGGTGGCCAGGATTCGGTTCGGCGAGTACTCAATAACGCAATTGTTTCCATCGGCAGGCGCTGATTCATCGCCATGTCTGTGATCTTCGCGACGACACCGTTCTCTGATTCATGCTCGATCGCATGGCCTCCAAAGAAGATCAGATTCTTCGCCGGGGTCATTCCCGTTTTCCAGGGCCCCTCGACGCCGAATGTGGTGAGGATTGGAAAGGCCTGTCGCATGGTTTGAACCACTGCAGCAGCTCGAGCGAGGTCGCCTTCTTTACCGGATGAAGCCAGATTGACTGCGACGATTCCCTCCGGGTTCAGGTGCCTTCGCACCAAGGAGTAAAACTCCGTCGTGGTGAGATGAAACGGGATCATATCTCGTGCGAAGGCGTCGATCCACATGACATCGTAGGTGTGATTCGTCGCGTTGAGAAAGGCTCGTCCATCCTTCACGAAGATGTGATGGTTTGCCGGTGGGCGATACTCAAAATACTCTTCGGCCATTCGGACGACGACCGGGTCGAACTCCACGATATCCATCTCCAAATCCGGCCAGTGCTGTGCCAACCACTTCGCGATTGAACCCCCACCATGCCCGAGAATGAGGCCGCGCTTTGGTTCGGACACCAATGCCAGCGAAGACACCATCATTTGGCTGTAGGGGAGGAAGAGGGTTGTCGGGTCGACTTTCCACATCGTGGCGTGGAACGTACGATCCAATACAAGATACCGAAAGAGATTGTCTTCTCGAATTCGAACCTGCTGGTATGGACTTTCCTCTTGATAGATAGGGGTCTTCAATCGTTGGATTGGGTTGAGAGCCATGGTTCCCAATAGGGCGAAGCAACCGAGGATCATCAGTGATACCAAGGGGCGGGCTGATGTTCCTTTCATAAACCACAGGAACCCAAGTCCGACTTGAATACCACCCAGCCAGGCCATGAGCGATTGGCTTCCGAGCCACGACAAGAGAAAGAAGGCAGTGCCCCAGGTTCCGGCCAGACTGCCGATGGTCGACAGGGCAATCATGCGGCCTGTCTGCCGGCCGATGTGCTCCATGTCGGCGACCGCTAAACGCAACATGGCCGGCAAGACGCCGCTGAGCCCGAACGCGGGAGGGGCGAGGAGTGCGGTCGCGGCGAGGCAAGGGCCCCAGCGAGGGTCTTGCACCAGCTTCTCGATCTCAAACAGAATAGGTTGGTTCGCCCACGCGACGAGAAATGTCCAGCTTCCTGAAAAAAACAACAGGGCGGCCAGCACCCCACTGCCAGTATAGCGATCCGAGATCCACCCGCCGAACGCGTATCCGCTGCTCATAGCGGCCAGGATCACTCCTATCAGTGCACCCCAGACAAACAACGAGCTGCCGAAGACGGGAGCCAAGAGCCGGCTGCCAAGGATTTCCAACGCCATGACCACTGCCCCGGTCATGAGAGCGGTCAAGAGCAGAAACCAGCGGGGAATATGTGCAGGATGTACAGTCATCGATTTGGGCAAAGGTGTTGAGCCTCTCTCCTAATAGAGTGGGAAACGGCGTCGGATTGTACTCAACGCATTTTCCGAGAGTCAACGAAGGGTGAAGGATCTTCATGGGGCTGATCAATCCTGGAATTCGTTGCTCCATAAGGCTCAGGTTGTTATACTTTTACACGATTTACGTAATGGAACGAGGAGGAGCCCATGCACATCAGTGTGATTGGAAGCGGTTACGTCGGACTCGTGACAGGAGCCTGTTTCGCCGAGTTTGGCGTTCATGTCACCTGCATGGACAGTGACAGCCGAAGAATCGAGAAGCTTGAAAAAGGCGACGTCCCATTTTATGAACCAGGTCTCAAGGAATTGGTGGCCAAGGGGATCAAAGAAGGCCGCCTCAGTTTCACCACGGACATTGCGAAGGCCGTCGAGAAGGCGCTGGTCATCTTTATCGCTGTTGGGACTCCCCCTAGGGGTGATGGATCTGCCGATCTCTCGTATGTGGAAGAAGTCGGCAAAGGGATTGCGCGGCACATGACGGGCTACAAGGTCATCGTGACCAAGTCCACGGTACCCGTCGGCACTGGCGCAAAACTTCGTGAGGTGATTGCCAAGGCTCAGACGAATGCCTTGGGATTCGACATGGTCTCAAATCCAGAGTTTCTCCGTGAAGGGTCGGCCATCGAAGACTTCATGCGACCGAATCGCGTGGTGATCGGGGCGGACAGCGATCAGGCCGTGGCGATCATGAAGGATCTGTATCGCCCGCTCTATCTAATCGAAACCCCCATCGTTGTGACCGACGTGCCGACCGCTGAGCTCATCAAATATGCCTCCAATGCCTTCCTGGCGACGAAGATTTCGTTCATCAATGAGATCGCGAACCTGTGTGAAAAAGTCGGAGCCAATGTTCAAATGGTGGCGAAGGGCATGGGGCTTGATCATCGCATCGGGTCGAAGTTTCTTCATGCAGGCCCAGGCTTTGGTGGCTCATGCTTCCCGAAAGATCTCGCCGCACTCATTCAGACCGGCGAGCGCCATGGCTATCCTATGCAGATTGCTTCCGCGGCTTCACGGGTGAATGACGTTCAGCGAGAACGGATGATCGAGAAGATCCGGGAGGCGGTTGGGGGACTGAAAGGGAAGACGTTGGCGATGCTGGGCCTTTCATTTAAGCCCAATACCAACGACATCCGGGAGGCCCCGGCCTTGGCGATTGGTCGAGCCCTCATAGCCGAGGGTGCGAGCATTCGCGCGTATGATCCAGAGGCCCTAACGGAAGCGTGCCAGATCATGCCTGAACTCCTGCCCTGCCAAGATACCTACCACGCGGCTGAAGGAGCGGACGCTGTGGTGATTATGACCGAGTGGAATGTGTTTCGAACCCTGGACTTTGAAAAGCTGAAGTCGATCATGCGAGTTCCTGTCCTGCTTGATCTCCGAAACGTCTATGATCCTGAACGCGTGGGGGCTGCTGGCTTCAAATATATATCGGTAGGGCGTATGGAACAGAGTTCAAAGAGCACTCGCTGAGCGGAGCTCGCAGGGTATCCCCCCAAAGCCGTTCAGCAAGGCCGCAGCGAGTGAAGAGGCGAATCGTACGCTGAGCTTCTGAGCCCGCATCGCCGACTTTGCGAGGCGTGCGATGCGAGAATGCCGCTGGCGGATGTTTTCAACACCTTGCTAGGTCAACCTCGGCAACTCAGCTTTCGGTGTGTCCTTCGTTTTCGGTTTGTATCCCATTCGATCGAGCACCTTCATGATTCGGGTTGTCAGCCGATCATCGGCGTCGGTCAACGCAGTGGCCAGCGGTTCGACGGCTGGTTTGCCAATCTTCCGAAGAATCTCAGTTGCGGATTGACGAATCTCGTCCTCTTCGGATACGAGGAGTGGAATAAGCGATGGCACGGAGGGGCCACCGAGTTTGATCAATGAATCATAGGCTCGTTGCCGCACGTCACCAACTTCGTCGCTCAACGCCGCCACCAAAGGATCAATGGCACGCGGATCTTTCAACTCCCCCAAGACCTCTGCCGCGTACTTGCGATTCAACCAGTGTGAATCTCTGAGATCGAGCAACATGGCGTCGGCTTTGGCGGCGTTCGGATCTTTTGCGCGAATCTTAAAACTCTTCGCGACCCGCTTCCCGCCTTCTTCGACCACACGGATCGTGGCACCGTCTCCGACCTTGAGCTTCCTGAGGTCCTCCAGCGCTTCCTCGGCCACATCCAGCACGACGGTCTTGCCGTCGTAAGCCAGGAGCTCAACCTCGAGCTGTTTGCTCTCAGGGTTGATCGCCACAACCCGCTCGGTAACCAGGTTGAACCCGTCCTTCTTCTCTCCACCTTTCAGAGCGATCTGAATCAACTTCGGAGCTTCATCCGCCATGGGCATGTATCCTCTATATGATTTGAGTTATTGCGGTTCAGGTGTCCAGCCGAGGCTGGCCAGCACTGCCTCGACAGTTTCCTGGACCATCGTGTTCTCGTCTTGAAGCAGCGCCAGCAGGGGCTGAACGGATTCTGTTGCGCCAAGCCGCGCGAGTGATTCGGCGGCATTGCGTCTGACCAACCAGTCTTCATCTTTCAGCGACTCGATCAACGAGGTGACGGCTCGGCGATCACCGATCTTACCCAGTGCCTCGGCCGCATGACGCCGAACCATCCAATTGGAACCTAAAAGTCCATCGATCAAGGCCTCCACCGCCCGCACGTCGCCGATCTTCTTCAACACTCGAGCTGCATCTTCGCGTAGGGTATTGTCCATGAGTGCATCGATTAACCCAGGCACCGCTTGTGAATCGCCGATCCGCTCCAGCGCCCACACCGCTGCCGTTCTGACGGCGCCGTCACGGTCATGAATCGCCTTGACCAGAGGCTCAGTGGCACGTCGGTCCCGTAATTTTCCAAGCACCGAGGCCGCCTGTTCTCTGATCGCCCAGGAATCATCTTGCAGGGCTTCGATCATGGGTTCGACAACGGAGGGCCCCATCCGAACGACCGCGCTGGCCGCAGCCTCTCGAATCACCACATCTTCATCGGCCATGAGGCCAATCAACCGAGGAAGCGCCTCGGGACCAGTCTGGCCGAGGCTCGCGATCGCATGGTCGCGTAAGG
>CAKKRK010000083.1 GCA_919902665.1 Nitrospiraceae bacterium | reverse complement strand
TACGGCCCGCTGATTAAGAGTCAGCTGCTCTACCAACTGAGCTAACGGCCCCACCGGGTATTGAATTATCACTGCCGACTGCCAAAGGCGGTTTGGTGCGCCTGACAGGATTTGAACCTGTGGCCCTCAGCTCCGGAGGCTGATGCTCTATCCAGCTGAGCTACAGGCGCTCCCGCAACCAAGGACAGTCACCTTAGCACAGCGAGAAATATGCTGTCTAGCTCGTGTTTGTGCTTCACCGCGCCCCGCTATCAGGTACGAACGCATAGGGCAGGAACAGCTCTTCCCCCTCGGCACCTGCATGGTGGCGCAGCGCTTCGATTGCCTCCGCTTCTATCCCAGCGAGATGATTCTCTTCCTCTCGAATGGTTTTTGAGAGCCGAATCAGTGGAACGGCCGTTTGAACGGCACAGGCACCACTGACAGAGTCCCCGTCATCTGGAGGCACACCCATGGAACGACAGACCAGCGGGCGAAACTCATAGAGGCCACACCTTCCGTCCTGCTCCAAGGCCGGACAAGGCCAAGTATCGAACTGTCCAATGAATTGTTCACTCTTATCCTCAGGCCACTGGTCGATGAAACGATTCGTGTTCAGTGGTGGCGCGGCGGCGATAAGCACTGTGATTTGTTCCGCTGCGGTCCGTTCGATCCTCTTCCGCTGCTCATCTGGTAGCGTTCGGAGACCTCGCTGAATCTCTTGTCTGTCGAGAATCGTCACGGAAAACAGGCCGATGCAACAGTGGGTGCAGCCTTGGGTACAGGGGAGATTGCCGAGAAGGGCGGCGTTCGCGCGATGAAACCACCGAGCAGTCTTTTCAAACAGCGGAGCCGGACACAAGTGATTGCCCTCTTCGCTTAGCCTTCAGCGGCCGTCGACATGTCCACAATGAGATTGCCTTGGGGCGAATAGAAACCTTGCTTGTCGATTTGAACGATCCCATTACACTGCTCCTGATAGAACTCAAGGATCCATCCATTGAAATCATAGCCCTCGTCGGTCACATCGTTCTCTATTATGCGCGTCGTTAAGATAAACCGACAGCGAGTCACATATTCAATCGCAAGTTGCGCTTCGATATCAGAATGCGCGGTGAGGAGATCCAGGAAGACTTTTTTTTCCTGGTCGAAGACATCTCGATAGCTGCCACGATCACGGACGCAAAAGAGGTGAATCGGTTTCCGTTCACGATGGTAGCCCAAGGTCACCTGCACCCAGGCCCATTCTTCGAGAGCTCCTTCCTGGAGATCGACCGGAGCGATGGGAGCTTGTCCGCGAGACTTCAGAAAGTCGATCAAAAGTTGCAGTGGAGGGGAATTTTCCTTCTGACAGAAAACCCGAGTATAAAGAATGCTTTCCGGCTGGTCGGATGCTTGACTGTCTGCACCTAAGGGTAATATAGGCAGGTCTTTACCCACGCACCTTCACCATGGTCAAGAGCCGTTTATGCTGGGCCGCGAAGTCCATCCAGCTCTACTCTACCCTTCCATTTGCCTCAACCGCAAGGGGTAGTGTATGCATTTCTCCACGCCAGACGTGCGTTTTTCTCGTTGACACTCTTCCGACTCTTGGCTACACTCTCGCGGGTTTTGATGATGTGATCACGAGCATGCACACCGGCGACTCAAAACGAGCCAGGATGTGTTTTCAGGAGGCGCGTCAGGCGAGACATCGACTTACTTTATCCCTTACCCTCAAGGAGGTCCACGAATGGCAAAATCAATGACGAAATCGCAGATTGCAGATTACATCGCCGGGAAAGCTGGCATCACAAAAAAAGGGGCCGTGCAGATTCTTGATGATTTTGCAGCACTGGCCTATCGCGAAGCCAAGAATGTCTTCACGGTACCCGGTATCGGCAAGCTCAAGCTGGCGAACCGCAAGGCGCGCATCGGTCGCAATCCTCAGACCGGTGCGGAAATTAAGATTCCGGCAAAGCGCGTAGTCAAGTTCCGTGTAGCCAAGGCCGCCAAGGACGCAATTCTCGGCAAGAAATAAAGAGAATTCCTGTCCCAGTTTTGCTACAGCGCCAGATCTACTGAGTTGGGGTCCATCCCCTGCCTCTCAGGCACACATGGGGGTCGAGACCGAACCGATCTCGACCCCCGGCTTTTCTTTCCGACAGACTAGTGGTGTGACGGACCGAGTCCACTGCCTCCCATCCCATCGTGTCCGATTAGACGAATCGCATCCCCATCCTGAACAAGCGAATCCTCACTGGCGATCTTCTTATTGATAGTCACGAGGACTTTCTTTTCCCGTAGGAGCTGCAGCAGAGGACGAAGCTGCACTCCTTGTCGCTGGATCAATTGGCGAACGGACATCGATCGATCGATGTCGCATGCCAGATCACACTCCCCATCCACAGTTTGTAATTGTCCGGTCAGTACGATCGTCACCATGTCTGTCCTTCCTCATCCATACACAAACTCTTACTCTCTCCAACTAGACGGGAGTTGACTCGCCCACCATCTCTCCTGATAATAGAAGAGTATGCCTTCTCTCGATGTTCAAAATCCGGGCATGCCCGATCTCCAGTTCGTCTTGTTCGTGTCGGCACTCTGCACGGCAGATCTGGCGACGATCAATGTCTCAGAAGAACTTCGGCACACGATCTTTGATCGCTGCTGGACCCTCATTCATACCGAACCACCACCGACGACCCCTCAAGAACGCGTGCTGGACCTCCGAGGAGGAACAGAACTCACGCTCGACGCCTGCGCTGCGACGATCCGATCCCTCTTCCACGAGGCAAATATTACGACCTTGGTGTGGGACCATCCGGTGAGCGAGCCTCGCATGAACAGCACACCTGAAGCCACTCCCTTGATCGATCGATTGGGACAATTGTATCCTGACCGTCCTACGGTCGTCGATCCTCCTAGTCATCCACCTCACAAATCCAATCCGACACCATGAACTAGGGGATGCCGTGCGTGTGACACCAATTGATATTCATGGCGTACTCTTGCTCGAACCGTCCGTCATCTCCGATCATCGAGGGTGTTTCTTAGAAACGTATCACGAACAGCGCTACCGCGACGCAGGCATCACTGAGCAGTTCGTGCAAGATAACTGTTCACGATCAATTCGAAACACGATGCGTGGCCTGCATTTTCAGGAGCCGCATGGTCAAGGGAAACTCGTCATGGCCCTGGAGGGGACTGTCTACGACGTCGTCGTCGATATTCGAAAGGGATCGCCGACGTTCGGAAAATGGTATGGTGTCGAGCTGTCTGGTAAGAACCTTCATCAGCTGTACATTCCCCCGGGATGCGCTCATGGTTTTTGTGTCACGAGCGAGACGGCCACGTTTCTCTATAAGTGCACCGCTTATTATTCGCCGAGGGATGAGCGAGGTATTTCGTGGAATGATCCGGCGTTGGGGATTCGCTGGCCAATCAGTGAGCCTATCCTCTCACCGAAAGACCAAGCCTACCGTACCATCAAAGAAATGGATCCGGAGTTACCGGTCTATACGCCTAGTCCCTAGCTAATCGCCACTCACCACCCCTTTGATCTTCACACGGCGTCATGAGCGTTTGCGACTCCTCCCTTCACGGAATCTGCAGAGCAGTGCTAGTGACAGGGCCGTGACGAGTGTGGTATGAGTGCCACTGTTCGCTTATCTATAGTGGCACGTCCCCATCGTCTAGCCTGGCCTAGGACATT
>CAKKRK010000082.1 GCA_919902665.1 Nitrospiraceae bacterium | reverse complement strand
TCCCCAGGACGTCCTTCGACCAATCGTTGGTCGACTGAAAGATCAGTTTGGTCCCATCAAATGAAAAATAGGCCTCCGCATTCTGGCGGCCAACGGTCAGCTGTCGGATATTGGCTAGATGCCGTTCCGTAGACCGAACCGACGTCATAGTCTCTTTATGTTGATCAGCGGCCAGAGCAAATGGGGAAACCCCCATCAATGCACAGAGCCCCCATAGCCAAATCCTCATGCTCTTACGGCGTTGCATCACTCCTAACCTCCTTGACATCCGGCGAACCGTGCCATACTTCACGCTTCGTCACGGCTCCATCTTGAAAAATCACGTAACTATGCCATCCATAATAAAACAGGAAGCGCGATAGCTTCTCAACCGCACCCGAGGTCACGCCATACAGCACTGTGATGACACTACCCGGCACATTCGCTCGGGGGCAGGAAAACAGCACGGCCATCGTCGGCCCATCATACGTCTGCCCATCGATCTGAAAAGCCCTATCTCCAAGAGCAACCCGGTCACCACAAGACTCCTGTATGACGGATTGGACCGCCTGTCGCTGGTCGACTCCTGCCAGTACCAGGATCGATCCCGCATGGGGAAGGGCATTCTCTTGGAGCGAAACCACCGTCGTTCGAAGCGATCCCGTGAGTTCATGATCGGCAATGCGAGACACAACCTGCTGCAACGGCGACGCAGGGTCAGCAAACGCCCGCACCACCGTCTTGTGTGGATCCGTCACATAGACGTTCAGCATCGGCGGCAGCTGATGTCTTGTCACGCGGCGAAACGTCATGAGATCTGGATCAAGCTCCACCCGCAGCGGCTGATGGGGCAGCACAAATTCGGCAACATTGGGTTGCGACTGGCTCAGCGTGATCGACTTGACGTCCATCGATTCCTTCATCACGATGCGGAGGGGAATCGTCATCCGAAACGGCTTCTCGGCCTGCTCAATCTCAACCGTCAGCCGCCACGCTTCTTTGCCACCCTCTCCCTTCACTCGACGGGCGTGGACATCGCGCAAGGATACTCGTGGGGCACCAGGCTGTTCGACCCATTGATCGAAAAACCATCGCAAGTCCTGACTGCTTTCTCGAGAAAAGACTTCCTCGATTGATTGCCAGTCCGCCGGGCGATTGCGATAGCTGCGAACGAAGGTCTTCACGCCACGCCAGAATGGTTCATCTCCGATTTCTTGTCGAAGGAGATGAAAGACAAAGGCCGATTTTTGGTAGCCGATCGCATTGTCTTTCTCGTCATGCTTCCTCAGAAACTGGGAAACTGCATAGTCGGCTTCAGGCCTCACATAGAGATTGTACCCATCAAGCATCATCCGCCGTTGTTCGAAAGCTTGCGGAATATCCTGCACCAGCTCGTGCCAGTAGTAATTCGCCAAGTAGGTGGTCATGCCTTCGACCCAATTCCCGTGATCGTCGCGATTGAACACCGAATTACCGATCCATGAATGGACGATCTCGTGACCCAAGGCATAGGGTTGGATGTAGTGGCGCTTGATGCTGCCACTGCCGAGGAGAGTGAATGACGGCAGACCAAGACCGCTCGCAAAGAAATTCTCGACCACTGCAAATTTGTCAAAAGGATAGTCCCCGAGGATCCTGACATACGCGTCAAGATACTTTGCAGTCGCATTGAGATACTCATCCGCCAAGCCAGCATTGTCGGGCAAGAAATGAGTCTGGAGTTCGACTTGCTGTCCGGTCGGACTTTTCCATTCCCGCGATGTCGTCACAAACTTGTTGGCAACGAGTGTGAACGCCTCAGACTTGTCCTGAACGATCCAGGTTGAGGAGGTCTTTCCCGCGCTCGTCGTCTCGCCTTCCTTACGGCCCGATGCCACCACCGTCCAGCCCAGTGGAATCTGAGCCGTCACTCGATAGGTACTGAGGGAGCCGATGACATCTGGGTACCATTGGCTCTCACCGCTCAAGTACACACCTTCCACACCGACATGTCCCGCTGTCTCGCTGGGGGTCACAAATCTCAAGTGGCGCGGCTCTCTGGGAGGGTCATTGATCTGACCTCGATAACTCAGGACCAATGTCACTCTCCGGTCATGGTCTTTGGGAAGCGAGACGACAATGCGTTGGGCTGTGGCCTCAGGAGGACGCACTATCGTGAACGGAACAACGTCATCCCGGCCTCCCTCCCCACCCGAAACCGAGTGCGTTCGCATAACAACGGACTCGACATGCAGCGTATGGGCAAGCGTAAACGTGGCCACCGTGACCTGTGCATTTACTTCTAGTTCGATCTGATCGCTCGCCACAAGCTCATGTGCTGCGGGACTCATCTCAACTGAGAGGGTGTGATGAACGTTGGTGACAGTCTCCTGGGCAGGCAGAGCCGAGACACACCACATGTGTACGATGGAGGTCGCCAGCAGACCGATGAGATAAGAGCGAAGGACGCGCTTCCTGATGGACATCAGGAAGCGTTTTAGCACTCGCGGCAGACGAGTACAAGCTGGATCGCGGTTAAGAGGCGTTCAAGATCGACGGGTTTGATAAGAATCTCCTGAGGGCCTAGACTCCACGCTTCTCCAAGCAGCTCCTCATTGTGACTTCCCGTCATGATGATGACACCACCTGAATAGTTCCTGTCACGCAGGGCGCGAAGCACATCCACCCCCGGCATTCCAGGCATGATCAGGTCGAGCACGATCGCATCGGGAGGCATCTCTTCGACTATCCGCAGAGCCTCGTCGCCATTTTTGACGCCAAACGCCCGATACCCGCGCAGAGTGAGAAACCGGACCAAGAGGTCGCATAGGAGAGGTTCGTCGTCGACGACCAAGACCGTTTCATCAATCTGCTCGACAGCATTCCCATTCCTAAGAGGGAGCTGCATGGTCACTGACGGCACCGGCAACTGTGAAAGTCGAGTGACGGCTTCGACGAGGACGTCCAGCGACAATCCTTTTCTGATAAAATCCGTGGCTCGGAGAGCTCGAGCTTGATTCTCCTGACTTTCTGTGGCTCCACCACCCAGAATAATCACCGGGGCATGAGGATCGATGGCCCGGATCTCCTTTAAAACAGTCAGCCCGTCCATCTCCGCCATACGGAGATCTAGCAGGGTGACTCGTGGATTGTGTGCACGGAAGAGATCAAGACCTTCTCGCCCACTGGTTGTCGAAATAACGTGACACCCGTGCCGGGCGAGCACGTTCTGCAACAGATCACAATTCATCTGATCATCGTCCACGATTAAGACTTTGATCATCGCCGCCAGCCCTCCACAACCTAAAACGGTCTACCCTGCACAAGGAGAATAGCACGAGCCTGTAAACAATGAGAAGAAAATGCGTGGTTTATGAGCGAGACGTCGGCTGCCCGAACAGAGCCGCGACAAACGCCTCGGCATTAAAGTCCTGGAGGTCATCAGCTCCTTCTCCCACACCGATGAGGCGCAGAGGGAGCTTCAGTTCTTCTGCAATGGCTACGACAATCCCCCCTCGTGCAGTCCCATCGAGCTTCGTCAGAGCAAGTCCTGTGACCCCAACGGCCTCGTGAAATTGACGGGCCTGAGCGAGCGCGTTCTGTCCGACCGTGGCATCCAGAACCAACAGCACCTCATGTGGCGCACCAGGTAACTCCTGAGCGATCACCCGTTTCACTTTCCGCAGCTCGTCCATCAGATTGGACTTGGTGTGCAACCGGCCAGCCGTATCCACGAGGGCCATGTCTACCATTCTAGCCTTGGCTGCAACGATACCGTCGAAAGCCACGGCAGCTGGATCGGCGCCATGTCGTTGGCGAATGACCTCCACTCCGACCCGATCACCCCACACTTGAAGTTGATCAATGGCCGCCGCACGAAAGGTATCTCCAGCGACAAGAAGAGGTCGCCGCCCACCCTGCATCATCCGCTGTGCAATTTTTGCGATGGTGGTTGTTTTTCCGACGCCGTTGACTCCAACGACAAGAGTGACAAACGGCTTAGGCCCTTCAGTGACCAGCTGATCGATCGTTGGGCCTGATACGGTTTTCAGAATACTATAGAGCGACCGACTCAAGACATTCTGCACGCCTTCCGAAGTTTTTGCCTCTGCCCCCCGCGTCTCTTCCCTGACCTGCCGTATCAAACGATCGACGGCACGTGCACCAAGGTCGGCGGCGAGCAACGCTGCCTCCAGATCTTCAAGAAGTTCTTCGTCCGGTGCACGTCCGAGGAATCGGTCCAGCGATTGCTGCACGACATGGCGTGTTCTGCCGAGCCCTTCATTCAGCCGTTGAAACCATCCCATCGTCAACGACTCCTTGTTTGCCGTGCAGTGCGAAGCGTGACCATGCGCGGCACAGGCAACATCCGACGAAACAACGCTCGCTCACGACGCGTCATTCGCGCCGCTTCTCGTGGATTACGTTCATGGTCGTATCCACAGAGATGGAGCACCCCATGGACCAACAACATCGTCAGTTCATCGTCGATCGATCGTCCAGCTTCCTTTGCTTGGCGAACAGCAGTCGGTAATGAAATCACAACATCCCCGAGCATGTGGGTGACAGGACGCACACCGTGAGGCATCACGGCCTCACGGATGGGAAAAGCCAGGACATCAGTTGGTCGATCCTTCTTGCGATACTCACGGTTCAGGCGTCGCATGCGTCTATCTCCAATCAACTCCAAGCTCAGTTCCGACCGAGACTCTCCAACCGCCGATAAGAGGCGTTCAGCTAACTGGGCCAGTATGGTTTGTCTGACGGCAAACCGCGTGAGACGCACGCGAAGATAGATTGCCATCAATGAGAACTGCTGGTTAGATCGCCAGGCGACGAGCCTGACGCAGGCGACTTGCGGGGATTGGACGATGGACGCTGTTGAGACGAGACCTGCTCTCGAGTATGCCGAACATCACTACCGTGTACTGGCTGGTGGCGATCATAGGCCTTGATAATTTCTTGAACCAATCGATGCCTAACCACATCCTTTTCGTCGAAGTACACGAACTCAATTCCTTCAATGTCATGGAGGATGTCTTTTACCTGAATGAGGCCGGACACTCGATCACTCGGTAAATCAACTTGCGTGATGTCGCCGGTCACGACCACTTTGGAATGGAACCCCAGCCTGGTGAGAAACATCTTCATCTGCTCTGCTGTAGCATTTTGTGCTTCGTCCAAGATGACAAACGAATCATTGAGCGTTCTCCCGCGCATAAACGCCAGGGGGGCGATTTCAATATCTCCCCGTTCGATCAAGCGATTCGCTCGCTCCATATCCATCATGTCGAACAGCGCGTCATAGAGCGGCCGCAGATAGGGATTCACTTTCTCGTAGATATCGCCGGGCAGGAACCCGAGTTTTTCCCCCGCCTCAACAGCCGGCCGCGCAAGAATAATCCGGCTCACCTCTTTATTCATCAACGCGCTGATCGCCATGGCCATAGCGAGATAGGTCTTTCCCGTTCCAGCCGGTCCGATGGCAATGACAATATCGTGCTGCTCGATTGCTTCGATGTAGACCTTCTGCGTGGGCGACTTGGGACCAACAAACCGTTTGTTCGTCACGATCATGGCCGACTCGCCAAGCACGTCCTTGAGCGACGCCTCGGGGGTTCGGCGCAATGCGCTGAGCGCATGGGTGACATCTTCAGTTTGGAGTGATACCCCTTGGTTGGTCAGAGAGGCAAGTTCAACGAGAATGCGTTCCGCTTGACGAACAGACTCAGGAAGACCATCCAGCGTGAGTTCTTCCCCGCGGGCAGAGAGTCGAACACCCAACTCGTCTTCGATCAGCTTGAGATGCCGGTCATGGTGACCGAACAAGACCGCGGTATTGGTGCCTTCTCGTAGTTTGAGTTTACGCACGAGTCTGGGGTGGTCTCCCTCCTCTATGATGAAGGGATTGTAACAGACTAAGAAAAGTCGAGACAAGCACAGGAAATACCGAAGCACATCGCAGACTAAGACTCTGGTTTGGACTGTTCAGAAGCTGCGACGGTGAGCTCGAACTCTTGAAAGGAAAACCCTCCTTGTTCATCCGTCGCGACAACCTTCACTCGATGCACTCCCGGTTTCACATGTCCGATATCCCACACAATGTGACCCGTCGTTCTATCGATAGCCATACCGGGCGGGGCCACATCGAGCTGGAAGTTCACCGAGTCGGAATCTGAATC
>CAKKRK010000081.1 GCA_919902665.1 Nitrospiraceae bacterium | reverse complement strand
TTACCACCAAGGAAAAAGGAAAGGGCACGGGTCTCGGGTTGTCTACCGTGTACGGGATCGTGAAACAAAGCGGTGGCACGATCGGGATCGAGAGCAAGCTGGGACAGGGCACCACATGCAAGATCTTTTTCCCGAAAGTGAAGGAGACCGCACAAGGCGCGCCGATCGCCAGTGAAACAGCCGGCAGAGCGATCGGGCGAGAAACGATCCTCGTAGTCGAGGACGACCCGTCGGTGCGCGGGCTTGTACAGGAAGCGCTTCGTCTGAGCGGCTACGAGGTGTTGGTCGCGCGTCACGGCATCGAAGCGCTCCTGGCCGGCGCGAAGCATCCGGGCCCGATTCATTTGTTGCTGACAGACGTCGCGATGCCGCAAATGAGCGGGCCTGAGGTCGCAGAAAAACTGACGGTTGTGCGACCAGAGATCAAGGTCTTGTACATGTCCGGCTACCCCGACCATCCGGTATTCGAACAGGGTGGGGTCAAACGGGACACGGCCTTTCTCCAGAAACCGTTCACGCCTCATATATTGACCCAAAGAGTTCGTGAAGTGCTTGATGGGAAGAAGGTGGCTTAGCCCACATTATTCATGAACGCTTCTACTGCAACCGCCGATACGCAGCTACGACAAGCTTGGAAGCTGGTTTCTCGCATCCAAACGGACAGGCTCGCCGCTCAGTCGGTCAACATACTGTTTCAAGTATGCCTCCCTTCCTCGCGGCTCCGCGTGTCCGTCTCGCATGGCGTCTTGGCGGTTTCGTCACGAACCGTCATGAATAATGTGAGCTAGAGAGCCTCTCCGATGTCCCTCGCTTGATCTTCGCCGTTTATTCCGTTTATTGTGGCATGACTTTGCAATCGGCTGAAATCAGTCGGATCGATTGTATCCATCGAGGAGGAACGACGCGTTGATGCAGCAGGCACGGGAAGTTGATGTCGCACAATATCGAATCCAACAGGAGCCGTTTTACGCGGAGGTCTGTGGGGAGATCGGCCTGTTCACCATTGCTGCTGAGAAAAAACTGCCGGTGATGCTGAAGGGGCCGACCGGCTGCGGGAAAACCCGTTTCGTTCAATACATGGCCTACAAGCTCGGCCGACCGTTGATCACGGTCGCTTGTCACGAAGATCTCACGGCCTCCGACTTGGTGGGCCGTTACCTCTTGAAGGGGCAAGATACCGTATGGATGGATGGGCCCTTGACCGTCGGGGTGAAACATGGGGCCATCGTGTATCTCGACGAGGTGGTGGAAGCCAGAAAGGATACGACCGTCATCATCCATCCGCTCAGCGATGACCGGCGAGTGCTCCCGATCGAGAAAAAAGGCCAGATCGTGGAGGCCGCCGACGAGTTCATGCTGGTGATCTCCTACAACCCTGGCTATCAAAGTGTCCTCAAAGATCTGAAGCAAAGCACGAAGCAGCGATTCATCGCGATTGAGTTTGATTACCCTGCTCCCGATATCGAAACCCTCGTCGTGCAGCGTGAGGCAGGGGTGGATTCAGTCATCGCGGCGAAACTCGTCAAGCTCGGCCAAAAAGTCCGCAACCTCAGAAGCCACGGGCTTGAGGAGGGGGTCAGCACCAGGCTTTTGGTGTATGCCGGCACATTGATCAAGCAAGGCGTGCCACCCGAGCGGGCCTGTGATGTTGCCGTCTCCCGCCCAATCACTGACGATTCAGACATGCAACGGGCCATACTCGACTTCGTCAAAGCGATCTTCTGAGTTCCTCAATTTCTGTGGCGTCTCTTCCTGTCATCGCACGGGACAGTGAGCGCGGGGCGCTCCTGATAGTCCACGTCCAACCAGGGTCTTCACGTACTGAGTGCGTCGGCATTCATGGCGATGCGGTAAAGATCCGCCTGGCCGCGCGTCCGATTGAGGGTGCCGCCAACGACGAACTGATTCGCTTCATCGCCGAGCGGTGTGGGGTTCCGCGCGCGAATGTGCAGCTTCATGCCGGCGCGACGGGGCGGCGTAAGCGACTGTTTGTGAAGGGGGTCGTGGCAGAGTCGCTGTTAGCCCGACTGATGCGAAAAGAATCGAAGAGAAGGGGGACGATATGAGGAGAGTGGCAATAGTCAGTGTCTCCATGGTGGTGATGCTGGCGGGCTGTTCTGGTGCCCGCCCGGTGCTGTATCCGAATGCGCATATGCAATCAGTTGGAAAAGAAGTCGCCGGGCAAGACATTGAGGACTGTAAACAGTTGGCGGAATCCGCCGGGGCGGACGAAAGGAGTGGCAGCACGGCAGGTCGTGTCGCGACAGGTACTGCCGTTGGTGCTGGGGTCGGTGCTGCGAGTGGAGCATTGGGTTCATTGATTTATGGGGCGTCGGCCGGCATGGGATCGATGGTTGGGGCAGCAAGCGGAGCGGTCTGGGGTCTCCTGACCGGACTATTTTCCGCTGTGGTCGGTCCTTCCAGCCAGCCAAGCCAGGCCTACACGAATTACGTCAATCGATGTCTGCAAGATAAAGGGTATGAGGTGACGGGGTGGCAGTGAGGGGGGGAGTCTGGGCGCCGAGGTCGTTTCGGTGCTCGCCCAACGCGCGGCCTCGGAAGGCCCTCGTTGGATGCGCGCAAAGGAAACGACCTCAGCGCCCAGTCATGAATGAGTAGTAAAAGAAGTGTTCGGACAATACGCGCAGTGGAGTGTTCACCCGTCCGGTCTGCTTGGGAAGGTGTGAAAAAAAGAGAACGCTGTGCACAATTTGAAAAACCTCGACATTTCGTCCAAAGGGTGAGAATTGAAGAAAAGACTCGAAAGCACTCCAGGGAATTTCTGTGGCCGATCAATCTTGGCAGCGCCTGATAGGAATCATTCTTCTACTGACGATCACAGCCTGTGCTGGCCCGCAGCCGATCTTACGGTCGAATAAACAACTCCACGTGTATGGCAAGCAGTTGGCTCAACAAGAGGTCGAATCCTGTCAGAGGCACGTTGAACAGGCTGGTCTGCGGCCTGGGACGAACCAAAGCGCGAACGCTGCAACCGGAGCGTTGCTTGGACTGACACTTGGTGGCGCGGTCGGCGCATCGGCGGGGGTGGTTGGAGGATTACCCGGAGTGACGATCGGAGCTGCTGCCGGTAGCGGGATCGGATTCGTTGTTGGATTACTCGGAGGAACGTTCAAGCCGCTGGAACCAGACCCGCCCTATGCTGATGCGGTCACAAGCTGCCTGAAGGACAAGGGCTATGAAGTCAGGGGGTGGGAGTAGGTGCAACAATCGGTGAGTGTCCATGCGCAGACGGCGGTGCATGCAGAGTACGATTGAGAAAGGTGAAATCTTGACGGGGACTACGCCACTCCTGTTCTCATGCGAATCTTCACACACCACAGCAGGCTTGTAGCCTGTACGCGGCCTGACCGGATTCAGTGTCTCCTTTGCCTCCTTGCCAAGTCTGATCCCCATGCGTTAGCGGAAGAGACGTGAGCGCGACCATCCCGGGCTGCATGTTCGTGGATCACCGTGATGGCCTGTCTAGTCTCGCCGCTCTTCGATGTACATCGTGGTCACTTGGACCTGGCTCACTGCGGGCCGGTCGAAGTCTGTGGTGAGTTCATCGGACTGTGGGTGAATGGAGGGTTTGAAATGACTCTTACTCTTGCGCCAGGTCGATATAGCGGATGGTGGTCTCCACCGATGAGCCGGAAGGACCCGAGCTGGTTGGGAGGCTGATGTGCACCAGCAGATCGATTCGTTGCCCTGTCTTTAGCATCGGCGCTTTCAGTGCCCCGACATTTTCCCCGCACGCTCCCAGATCGAGAATCTCGATCTGGCCGCTGTCATCCTCAAGCGTGAGTGCCGTCCGTTCATGGGCTCGACCACAGATGAGCCGATTGGTGATGGTCTCCGTCTGCATCGCCAAGACGGTACCGGTAATGCGGATATCCCTCATCTGATAATGATCCGGACGGGCTAAGAGTGTATTGATGGGAATTCGTTCATACGAGGCTACGGACATTCTCATTGCACTGACCCGGGAAGGGAGGGAGAGCTCATCCGATGCGAGGGCAGAATGAAGATTGATCATCCCAGACAGGATGAGGATGATGGTTCGAAGACCGATGCGAATGAGCGGAGCCGTCATCAGTACCCTCCAATTTAACTAAGGGTAGCATACGCTCTGCCTAGAGGAGCCGATTCTTCGGCACGGTGCCGACCTTTCGCCACCTGATCGGTCTATGCTGATCTCTTGATCCTTCGATAGTTCCACCTCTAACCCCTCTTAGTCACAGCGGAATCGGAAATCTCAGACTTCCAGCGTTCCACTGGAACGTAAGTTGCCAAGCTGCAATGTGTGGGTATGCATTGTGGTCTGGTGGAGAGTGCGCTTTACAATCAAGGGTAGCGACGCCATCATGCCAAGGTGATTATGAACCGATCAGTCGTCGCGTAAGGAGTAGGAGGACTCATCATGTTTGTTGTTCTTGGTGCAACAGGGAATACAGGATCTGTAGTTGTGGAGACCTTGCTGAGTAAGAAACAGCCGGTGCGGGTGATTGTTCGTTCAGCCGACAAGGGTGCTGCCTGGAAAGCGAAAGGTGCGGACGTGGCCGTGGCATCGCTTGAAGATGTGTCTGCGTTGACCAAGGCTTTGGAAGGCGCGAAAGGGGTCTATTTGTTGGTGCCGCCAAATTACGGGGCTGAAGCCTGGTTAGCGGATCAACGGGCGCGGATGGATCGCGCGGCAGAAGCCATTCAGAAGAGTGGAGTCGATCATGTTGTGTTGCTGTCGTCGGTGGGAGGACATCTGCACGGTGGAACCGGCCCGATTCGGGCGGCGAGTTATGGAGAACAGGCGCTCGGTTGTATTGCCAAACGCCTGACCATTCTCCGTCCCTGTTATTTCATGGACAACTGGGCGCCGGTCATTGGGGCGGCCAAGGCCCAGGGAGTCCTCCCGACATTCATTGCGCCTCAGGCGAAGATTCCCATGATTTCGACCAAGGACATCGGCAGGATTGGAGCAGAGCAGTTGATGACTGGTGGCTATGGGAAGCAGATCGTGGAAATGGCAGGGCCGGAGGAGTACAGCCCGGATCAAGCGGCGTCGGCACTCAGTCAGATCCTTGGGAAAACGGTGACTGCCCAACATGCGCCATTGAGTGCCGTGGTTCCGACATTCAAATCGTTTGGCTTTTCGGATGAGGCGGCGAGATTGTTTGAAGAAATGTACACAGCGTTCTCCAAAGGCGCAATCGGGTATGAGCACCCTGGCAAGCTCGTGCGGGGTACGGTGACGCTGTATGACGCGCTACGAACGATGGTGTGAAGGAGGACCACATGGCTACAGGGACGGCTGTTGTCAAAGAAGTCGCTGGGATCTATCAACCAGGATCGGCCCATATGGTCGGAGATGGGTTCCCTGTGCGGAACCTGTTCCCGAGCAACGACCTCGATCGAGAGGTCAGTCCGTTTCTCATGCTGGACTATGCCGGGCCACAGTATTTTGAACCGACGGATCACCCGCGAGGCGTCGGCGAACATCCTCACCGCGGGTTTGAAACTGTGACGATTGTCTATGAGGGCTTGGTGGCTCACCGAGATTCCGCCGGCAATGCCGGTGTGATTGGGCCGGGTGATGTGCAGTGGATGACGGCGGCATCCGGCGTCGTGCATGAAGAGTTGCACGAGAAACAGTGGGCCAAGAAGGGTGGGACGTTGCACGCCATTCAATTGTGGGTGAATCTGCCGCGCGCACAGAAAATGTCAGCGCCTCGTTACCAGACGATTCTGAATACCGATATTCCAAAGGTCGAACTCGAAGGTGGCGCAGGCCGACTGCGTCTGATTGCTGGAACAGCTCAGGGACAGAAGGGGCCAGCCCATACAGTGACTCCGATCGAACTCTATGATTTGAAGCTAGCCGCTCGTCACCGCACGGAGTTGCATCTTCAGGACGGGCACAATACGTCTGTTTTTGTGGTGCAAGGCTTGGTGTCGGTGAATGGTTCCCGTGACGCTGGAGAGGCGGAATTGTTTGTGTGCAGACGGAATGGAGCACTGGTGACGATTGAGGCCAAGTCAGATAGTCGGATTTTGCTCATGAGTGGTGAGCCTATTGATGAGCCGATTGCGCGGCACGGTCCGTTCGTCATGAATGCCAAAGCCGAACTCGTACAAGCTGTGAACGATTATCAAGCGGGCAAGATGGGCCACCTGTCATGAATGAGCGAACACTGACGGTCGACGTGTACTCGGATGTGATCTGCCCCTGGTGCTATGTGGGGAAGCAGCGGCTGGAACGGGCACTCAAGACATGGGATGGTGTCCCTGTGAATATCCGATGGCGGCCCTTTCAATTGAATCCGACCATGCCGCGCAACGGGATGGGTCGGCGACAGTACCTGGACGCGAAGTTCGGTAGCTCTGCTGCGGCTCAAGCGATCTATGATCATGTCTTGACAGCAGGTACCGAAGAAGGCATCCAGTTCGCCTTTGAGCGCATTGCGCGGACACCGAACACATTCGCCGCGCATCGCCTCATCTGGCTGGCGGGGCATCATGATAAACAGAATGAGCTGGTCGAGATGCTCTTTCGCCGTTATTTCGTGGAGGGAGGAGATATCGGGAACATCGAGACATTGTCCCAAGCCGCAGCCGACGCGGGGCTTGATCGGGCAACGATCGAAACCTTTCTGGCGGGCGATAGGGGGATAGAAGCTGTGAAGGCAGAGGAAGCCGCTGGCCATCATATGGGCATACGAGGTGTTCCGTATTTCGTGTTCAATGGAGTCAACGCGCTTTCCGGAGCGCAACCGCCAGAGCAGTTGTTAGTGGCCTTTAGGCAGAGTGAAGCCGGCTTGTCAGTGAGAAAGGCAGGTGTGTAATGGCCGTTCAAGTCTATGGATGTAACCATGTCGTGATCGAAGTGACCGATGCCAAGAAGGCAGCGAGGTTCTATCACGATGTGTTTGGGCTGAAGATGTTACGTGGGGGGGAAGGCGCGGTCTGGTGCAAGCTTGGAGAGCATCAGTTTATGGCGATTTTTGAGGTGAACAAGCTACAGCCGGATCGTGTGAAACATTTTGGCTTGATGGTCCGGGACGCGAAACAGATCAAGGAAGTGCGGAAGAAACTGATCAATAAGTACAAGCTGAAACCGGCGTCCGACTTGCGATGCGATTTCCGCGATCCCTGGGGGAATCGTTTCCAGGTCGGCGATCTCAGCGATGAATCACTGGTCTGGCTGCTGCCGTATCAGGAAGTGCAGAAGGCCGGTATTGCATTCACCGATACTCCTAGAAAAAGGGGGAAGTCATGAGCACAAACAATCTGCAACAGCGATTGAACGATCTGTTCGGCTACATCCGTCAAGGCAAGATCATTGAGGCCATGAGTGAGTTCTACGATAAGGATACCGTGATGCAGGACAACGCCAATCCTCCAACAAAGGGGTTAGCGGCGAACATCGAGCGCGAAAAACAGTTCATGAGTGGTGTCAAGGAATGGAAAGGGTTCAACGTTACGGCTCAGGGTGTGGGCGACGACGTGACCTTCTACGAGTGTAACATGGACTTTATTGCCACCAGCGGGCAGCCGATTCATATGGAACAGGTCGTCGTGTCTCGGTGGAAGAACGGCAAGATCGTACATGAGCGGTTCTACTACGATACGGGCGCGAAGTAGTAGGAATTGATAGCAGGAGAAGGGTACGCGTTGGGGAAGTGAACGGTGACACAACCTACTCATCGAGGAGTCCTACATGCCGGATGATCAATGGGCAGATGTCGGAAGCGTTGAAGATCTGAAGCGGAGATTCTTGCAGGAAATCTCGATCGGGAAGACGCGAGTAGCGCTCACGTATCAAGACGGTGAATTTGCCGCTATTTCAGGGGTCTGCAATCACGTGGGAGGTCCATTGGGCCAAGGCACGCTCGACGGCGACTATGTCGTCTGCCCGTGGCATTACTGGAAGTTCCATCATCGAACCGGTCATGGGGAATCAGGATATGAGCAAGACCAGGTTCCGGTCTACTCGACAAAAGTGGAGAACGGCCGGGTGTATGTCGATCTGTCCTCTGCCACGAAACGCAGGAAGCAGGCCCACAAGCCGCATCCCTTAGCTCGTCCGGTGGTGCGTCAGGCAGGACCGATCCGGGTCGTGGGGATCTCGACTACGGCGATGACGCTTGACCATCCGCGCTTCAGCGGATCGGATGCATTGCTTGAAGCGGCGTTGGAACATGCGAAGAGTACGTTGCAACTTGAGACGCAATGCATCAAGCTACGGGAACTGAACTTCCGCCCCTGCGAGGGCTATTACTCCAAATCTGCGAAGGCCTGTACCTGGCCCTGTTCGATTACGCAAATGGATCCTACGGATCAGCTTGATCGCGTGTACGAAGCGATCGTGCATTGGGCTGATGTCATTCTGATATCCACCCCAATCCGCTGGGGCAATGCCAGCAGTCTGTATTACAAGATGGTTGAGCGGATGAACTGCATCCAGAATCAGGAGACCATCGCCAATAGACACTTGCTCAAGAACAAGGTGGCGGCGTTTATCATTATGGGTGGTCAGGACAATGTGCAGGGTGTGGCAGGTCAGCTCATGACGTTTTTTGCCGAAGTCGGCTGCCAGTTCCCGCAGTTTCCGTTCATCGCTCATTCGAGAGGCTGGAGCGCCGAAGACATGGAACGGAATGTCTTCGAGGTTCAGAACAGCCGGGGGCTCCGTGAAGGAGCGCAGGAACTCGTCGCACGTGCCGCAGATATGGCGAAGTTGATGGTCTGTGGCCAGCTGCCTGAGCACCCGCTTGCTCGGGGCGGACGCAAAGCGCATCAGCTCGATAGCGAACCGACCGGATAACGAGGAAGTACCGCCATGCCGGAAGCAAAGAGTCGAGACGTCTCTCTGGACAATCTTTTTTCTGCGCTCCTTCGTCTGCACAAAGCCTTGCTCGAGGATGAGCGAGTGGCCTATGAGCGTGTGCATGGACGGATTCCCTCCAACGGTGCGTTTTTGCAGCTGGTGTTGAATGATGCCTGGTTCGCCTGGTTGCGTCCGCTTTCCCAATCAATTGCCAAGCTTGATGAACTGAGCGAATCGGATGATGCGGCATCCCGTGAAACAATCCCGGCACTGCTGGTATCAGTGCAGACTTTTCTGATGCCGACGGAAGGGGGTGAGGGATTTGGTCGCCAATATCACGATGCTCTGCAACGAAGTCCCGATGTGGTGTTGGAACATGCGGCGGTCAGAGCATTGCTGAGGCAGGCTATTCCTCGCAAGGGGTGAATCACATGAAAGCCCATTACCTTGGCCATGTCGTCTTCTATGTGAAGGATCTTCAGCGATCGCTCGGCTTCTACCGAGACCTGTTGGGGTTCAAGGAAGTAGGGCGGATTTTTAATGGGGCAGCTGCTGCCCTGACGTCGGGTCGTACACATCACGAGTTGTTGTTGATTCAAGTGGGCGATGCGCCTGGCCCCCCGATGGGCCGCCGCCGAGGGCTCTATCATATCGGCATCAAAGTCGGCGACAGCCTCGATGAGCTGCGTCAGGCCAAACGAGAGTTGGAGCAAACAGGGATCGTTATCGACGGGATGAGCGATCATACGGTGAGCCAGAGTCTCTACTTGAAAGACCCGGACGGAAACGAAGTCGAGCTCTATGTGGATGCAGATGAGTCGGTCTGGAAGAACAATCCGGCAGCAGTGGTATCGCCGATCAAGCCACTGTATATGTAGTCAAACAAGGAGGACCGCTTATGGGACAACCACGCATTGCAGCGAAAGAGCCGTCGGTGATGTCGCTGGAACCAGGAACCTACTACTGGTGTACGTGTGGACGATCGAGAGACCAACCGTTTTGTGATGGGTCACACGAGGGAACTGGGTTTGAACCGGTTGAGTTCACCATGGATGTAAAGAAAGACGTCGCGTTGTGCCAGTGCAAGCACACGAAGACTCCGCCGTTCTGTGACGGGACACATCAGACGCTCTGACGGCAAACACGCGTCGTAGGGACGTTCGCGCTCGACCTCTTGAGCCACCATGGGGCGATGGTTCATACTGATTCACGTATGGACCGATCGCCCATTTCTCCTTGTGAAACCCTCCTGGAGCGCTATCAAGCTTTACTGGAAGTGGCGCAAGCCATCTCCGCTCATCGAGATCTTGACGAGCTCTTTCGAGAGATTGCGCAGCGACTACCTCGTGTGGTGCGAGTCAATTTTGTCGGGCTCTCCTTGTATGATCCCATAAAGAACATGATGCGGTTGCATACCGTTCAGGCCAATGTGCCGGCCGATCTGGTCGGTGGGCATGAAGAGTCTATCGATGAAACTCCAGCTGGGTTGGTCTGGCAGACCCAACAGCCTTTACTGGTGCCGGATGTTGCTGAAGAAACGCGATGGCCCAAGGTCATGCGCTATATGCAAGAAGACCATTCCCGTTCGTGTTGTATCGTGCCGCTGACCACGGCAGCACGCCGGTTAGGGGCCCTGGGATTTGTGAGTTTGGAAAAAGAGGCCTATGGCGAAGCTGACCTGGAATTCCTGCAGCAGGTGGCGAATCCAGTCGCTGTTGCCGTGGAGAATGCGCTGGCATTCCAGGAAATTGCCCAACTCAAAGATAAGCTAGCAAAAGAAAAGCTGTACCTCGAAGAGGAGTTTCGGATCGAGCATGGGTTTGATGACATCATCGGCGACAGCAAACCTCTCAAGCAGGTCCTCAAACAAGTCGAAGTCGTGGCTCCGACCGATTCGACGGTCCTCATCCAAGGAGAGACCGGTACCGGCAAGGAACTCATCGCCCGAGCCATCCATCGCCTGAGTGGTCGAAGCGAGCGCACGTTCATTAAGCTCAACTGTGCGGCGATCCCAACCGGGTTGTTGGAGAGCGAGCTCTTCGGGCATGAACGAGGTGCGTTTACCGGGGCCATTTCTCAAAAGGCCGGTCGATTCGAACTGGCCGATAAAGGGACCATCTTCCTGGACGAAGTAGGCGAGATTCCGCTGGAACTGCAATCCAAGCTGCTGCGCGTGCTGCAGGAACAGGAATTCGAGCGACTGGGCAGCACGAAGACCATCCGAGTGAACGTACGACTGATTGCCGCGACTAATCGAGATCTCAAGGCTATGGTGGAGGCCCATCAGTTTCGAAGTGATTTGTATTACCGATTGAATGTCTTTCCAATTACTGCGCCACCGTTGCGTGAACGCCGTGACGACATTTCTATGTTAGTACGCTATTTCACACAGCATTACGCAGCTCGGATGAAGAAGAATATCCAAACAGTTCCCACCAAAACGCTCGAAGTTCTCTCCCGGTATCCCTGGCCTGGCAATATCCGTGAGCTGGAGAATCTCGTGGAGCGTTCCGTTATCCTCACACAGGGAACTGATTTACAAGTGCCGATGAGTGAACTCCAGGCAAATGATCGTCCTACATCCACCTCAATCTCAACTCTTGAAGAAGCCGAGCGTGAGCAAATCCTACGGGCCTTGCATGAAGCACGATGGGTCATCGGTGGTCCATCGGGGGCTGCGGCTCGGTTAGGGATCAAGCGAACGACGCTCCAGTCCAAAATGCAGAAGCTCGGTATTTCCCGCCCGCAGTAGCTGCACGACTTCCACTCCTTGGTCCTTTCAGCTGTCTTGTCGGACCGTGAGGCCTTTGAGATCGTTTCGTTCCCTGCGGTGTCGGCAGCTCGTGGTTCAAGGTCTTGCGGCATAGCCGCAAGAATCGTTACTTGACAGCGTCGCGCGGAAACTACTAATACTGTAAAAGTTTCCATGGTTCCAATGAGGTGCATGTCGCCACGTAAATCTAAACGGCAAGTACGTTCAGTAGGTCGTGCCGCCGCTCGAAGAGTCATCGGCGCAGCCCGCCACCAGTTCTTTACCCACGGTTTTCGCTCGGTGAGCATGGATGATCTTGCTGCTGAGCTGGGGATGAGCAAGAAAACCTTGTATGCCTGCTTTCCAAGCAAGACCGCGCTGGTTGAAGCCGTCTTGAAGGATAAAGTCGGAGAGATCGAAGCAGATCTCAAACAGTTGGCGAAGAAACAAGCTTCCGATGTTGAAGCGGCGCTCCACCAGTTCCTCAGCTGCCTTCAACGCCATACCGCTGAGATTCAACCAACATTTATCAGGGACATCGGGCGTGAGACACCTGAACTGTTTCAGCTCGTTGAACAGCGACGTCGCGAGCTAATCCGAGGCTATTTCGGCGCGCTGTTCGAGAATGGGAAGAAAGCCGGCAGGATCCGGACGGACATCCCTACTCATCTCATTATCGAAATTCTGCTTGGTTCCGTCCAGGCTATCATGAATCCGTCCAAATTGGCGGAGCTGAATCTCACGTTGGAGAACGGCTATTCGTCCATCATTCGAGTGATTTTAGAAGGAGCGTTCGTGAGCAAGCCACAACGGTGATCCGATGCGCCATGGCAGAATAGGACCCAATACGATTCTTTATCTCACACTGGCGTTGACGGTGAGTGGTGTCTTGACCGGCTGCGATCACCCTCCCTCTGATCTGGTCCAGGGCTACGTCGAAGGAGAGTATATCTATGTTGCCTCACCCTACGGAGGGGCATTGACTGTCTTATCCGTGCGGCGCGGTACACAGGTCAGCGCCGGAGATCCCCTCTTTGCACTGGAACAGGCATCAGAGAAAGCGGCAAGGGATGAAGCGGAACGGAGGTTAAGCCAAGCACGGGCGAATCTCGAAGATAGGAAAAAGGGCAAACGACCCTCCGAGATAGAATCCCTCCGGGCTCAGCTCAAACAAGCCCAAGCGGCGCTGCAGCTGTCGCTGCGTGAAGTCTCGCGCCAGGAAGGGCTCACGGCGGTGCCCGGTGCGGCGGTGGAGCTTGAGGTGGATCGGGCACGATCATCGCGGGACCAAAACCAGCAGCGAGTCTCGCAGCTCGAAGCTGACTTACACACCGCGCTCTTGGGGTCCCGCACCGATCAAGTCACTGCGGCCGACGCTGAGGTCCGTGCCAAGGAAGCGGCGCTGGCCAAGGCGGAGTGGGACCTCGCACAGAAACGTCAGGTCGCGCCGAAGGCCGGGCTTGTGTTCGACACTCTGTACCATGAAGGCGAATGGGTGCCGGCCGGCCGCCCTGTCGTTGTTCTGTTGCCACCTGCCCACATCAAGGTGCGTGCGTTTGTCTCTCAGGCAAAGCTGGGGGCGATCAAACTCGGTGATCCGGTCCAGGTCATGGTCGACGGTGTGCAGGGCTCAATTCAAGGAAACGTGAGCTACATTTCACCACGGGCCGAATATACCCCACCGGTCATCTACAGCCAGGGAAGCCGAGAAAAATTAGTCTTCATGGTTGAAACCCTGTTTGACCAGGCTGTCGCGGTCAATTTGCATCCTGGTCAACCGGTAGACGTGCGATTCGGGGTTGCCCAATGACACAGGTTCGAACCGGAGAAGACCTCGTCATCGACGTGCGGGGCATGACGAAGCGGTTCGGGTCGCGGACTGTTGTCGACCATATTGGGCTGCAGGTGCGTCGAGGAGAGATTTACGGGTTTCTGGGTCCCAACGGCAGCGGAAAAACAACCTTCATCCGCATGCTCTGTGGCCTTTTGCGGGCCGATGAAGGGAGCGGGACCTGTCTGGGCTATGATGTGGTTAGGGAGAGCGAAACGATCAAAGCCGCTGTCGGCTATATGACCCAGCGGTTCAGTTTCTATGAGGACTTGAGCATCGCCGAAAATTTGGACTTCGTCGGGCGCATGTTCGGGATTCCCAATCGGCGGGTGGCAGTCGAGCAGAGCCTTGAGCGGCTGGGGCTCGCAGGTCGTCGGCAACAGCTTGCGGGCCACCTGTCAGGCGGCTGGAAACAGCGGTTGGCGCTGGCTGCCTGCTTGATCCACCGGCCGCAATTGCTTCTCCTCGACGAGCCGACCGCCGGGGTCGATCCCAAAGCGAGGCGGGAATTCTGGGAACAGATTCATGAGCTGGCTGCCGACGGGCTCACATTTCTCATCACAACCCATTATATGGATGAAGCCGAGCGCTGCCATCGACTTGCCTATATCGCCTATGGGAAGCTGCTCGCTGATGGGACGGTCTCCGACGTCATTCAGCAGGCGAGGCTGACGACCTGGTCGGTCAGTGGTCCGGACCTCCATCAGTTGGCTGGACAAATCCGGCAACAGTCTGGTGTGCAACAGGCGGTGGCGTTCGGAGATCGACTCAATGTCAGTGGAGACGACCCAGAGGCGCTCGAAGCAGCAGTAGCGGCGTTTCGACGAGCGCCTTATGAATGGCATCGGGTCGACACGGGGCTTGAAGATGTCTTTATCCACCTCATGCAACAGTCACCGGATCATTTCGCACCATGAGTGTGCCGTCCACATTCTCGCTGTCCCGTTTTTTGGCGATCGTGGTGAAGGAATTCATTCAGATGCGTCGCGACCGCGTAACCTTCGGGATGATGGTCGGTATCCCGCTGATCCAGCTCGTCCTCTTCGGTTTCGCGATCAACGCGGATCCGAAACATTTGCCGACGGTGGTGTTGCTGGCTGACTACGGCCCCCATGGGCGAACACTCCTGCACGCGATTCGCAACAGTCACTACTTCGAGTTTGTCCGTAATGTGGCGACCGAACAGGAAGCGGAGGAGGTGTTGGCACGCGGCGAGGCACAGTTCGTCGTCAATATTCCACAGAACTTCTCCCGCGACGTGCTTCGCGGCGAACGACCGGTGATCCTCGTCGAGGCCGACGCAACCGATCCGGCTGCGACCAGCAATGCCATCGGCTCGTTGCGCCTGGTGGTGACGACGGCGCTCCAATGGGATTTGGTGGGCCCCTTGGCCTATCTTGCCGGAAGTGACAACCTCATCGACTTGCGTATTCACGCGCGCTATAACCCCGAAGCCATCACGCAATACAACATCGTGCCGGGGCTGATGGGTGTCGTGTTGACCATGACGATGGTGATGATCACCGGTCTGGCCATTACACGTGAACGGGAACGGGGCACGATGGAAAATCTCCTCTCGATGCCGACCAGGCCGTTTGAGGTCATGATGGGGAAGGTGTTGCCCTATATTCTGGTCGGCTATATTCAGGTGGTGCTGATTCTTCTGGCGTCCCATCTGCTGTTCAGCGTGCCAATATACGGCAATATCCCGATGTTGTTTGTGTCGGCCTTGGTCTTCATCGTGGCCAACCTGGCGATGGGCATTACGTTTTCCACCTTGGCGCAGAACCAATTGCAAGCCGTGCAGTTGTCGTTCTTTTTCTTTTTGCCATCCCTTCTGTTATCGGGGTTCATGTTCCCGTTTCGTGGCATGCCGCAATGGGCACAGTCGATCGGTGAGGTGCTGCCGCTCACGCACTTTCTGCGGATTGTGCGGGGGATTATGCTGAAGGGCAATGGAGTAGAGGAGGTAGCGCTCCAGCTATGGCCGATCGCCCTGTTCGCGGTCGTGGTGTTGACGATTGGGGTTAAGCGGTATCGCCAGACACTGGATTAACAAACGGCAATACCCTGCGTGCGATTCAATCCATCAATCGGATTATCTGCAGTCCAGCCCGTGAAGATGCCGAGCTGAACTGTGCCGCTCCTTCGGCAGCGTGCCGCGGGATCGGCAGATCACCTTAAAATCCTTCGGTCTCATAGTCTCCTCCAGCCAAGTATCTTCACAATTATTCCAACTACTTGGATGGTGCCAGCTATTCAAGTTTCTACTGGCATACATGTTGCGCATCCCAACACATGAACCCTTAAACAAGGGAGGTTGATCGTGGCAACCACAGGATTATTCCAGAAGAAGTTGAAAGGCTGGGAGAACCTTGCCAGTTCAATCCGTTGCCCCAGATGCATGGGACTGATGGTGGTGGAAGAGTCGTTCGATTCCATTGCCGGTGGAGGCCAGGCCGGTTCTCTGGTCAGGCGTTGTGTGCAATGTGGGGAGGTCGTCGATCCGGTTATTCTCCAGAATCGGCAGTTGCAACTCGGAACTGACGTGGGTCGAACCTACGAGGGAAGGCTGCTGTGAGGGTGAGTTCATGTTGAAGATCACTCCTCAGCGAGATGCAGCGCGGTCGAGCGTTTCCCTCGTCGTTGAGGGTCGTCTAGCCGGTCCCTGGGTAGAGGAGCTCAATGCCTATTGCCGTAAGATGTCTGAGGACCACGAACGTTGTACGGTGATCGACTTGACCGGTGTGACGTTCATTGATGCCGGTGGCAAGGCGCTCTTGGCCAGTTTGTGGCGGCAGGGGGCTGAACTGCGGGCGTCCGGCTGTTTGACTAAGTGTGTCGTTGAAGAGATCACAAGGCTGGATAGATGTGATCCCTCGAAGAAGAATTGTGACAAGCGTGCATCGAGCGTGACGGAAGATGAATCTTGAACGGTGGTCGTTCGTGGTTGCCGGAATCGCGAGAAGTCTTGTCTGTCTTGGACTTGCTGCCGTTGCAGTGCACTGGGTACAATACCTCGTTTGTCTTCCTGAGGAACTATTGTTGAGGATTACCATATAAGAAGGTAGGGAACATGCAGATAGTGCGTCGGCCGGTGCCACACCTCTCATTCTGTTTCGTCTTTGCCGTCATGATCATGTCGACTGCCTGCAAGGAAGAGGCCGGTTCAATGCCCGCGCCGCCAGTTGCCCAAGTGGAAGTCGTCACGGTCCAGACGCAGACCGTTCCTGATGAACCTGAATTTATCGGGCAAGCCGAAGCCTCTCGTCCGGTGGAGATCCGTTCGCAGGTGACGGGTCTTTTGAAAGCGGTCCTCTATCCAGAAGGCCGCGATGTGAAAAAAGGTGATCGACTGTATCAGATCGACCCTGTTCCGTTTAAGGCAGTGGCGGCGAGTGCGAAAGCCAAAATCGCCCAAGCGGAGGCCCGGGTGGTTCAAGCCAAGCAGAATCTCGCACGGGTGAAACCATTGCTTGCTGAACAGGCAGTCAGTCAGAAGGACGTCGATGATGCGGTTGCGGAAGAACTGTCGGCACATGCTGCACTAGCAGGGGCTCAAGCCGATCTGATGAAGGCACAGTTCGATCTGGACAATACTCTCATCACGGCCCCTATCACCGGGCTTATTGAGCGCAGTCGCTATTATGAAGGGCGGCTGGTCTCGGCCCAGACCGATCTTCTGACGACGATTCATCGTGTCGATCCGATGTATGTGGTGGTGAACGTGCCGGAGACGTTCATCTTAAAGCGGCGACGGGACATCGAAGCGAAGAGAATTACCCATCCGGGAGTCTATCAGTTGCGAGGTCGGCTCACGCTCATGGATGGGACCGTCTATCCCCAGGAAGGGGTGCTCGATTTGTTGGAGCCTGGTTTGCGAACGGAAACCAGCTCACGGCAAACACGCATCACGTTTCCCAATCCCACGCGTACTCTCTTGCCGGGGCAGTTTGTCAAAGTTCGATTTACCGGTGATACGAAGACCGACGCGATTCTTGTCCCGCAGCGAGCCGTGTTACAGGGGCCCCAAGGGCCGTTTGTTTTTGTCATTGATCAGGACGAGAAGGTCCAAATTCGTGGCGTAGTCGCCTCCGACTGGAGGGGGGACCAATGGCTGATTGATACGGGCCTCAAGCAGGGTGATCGTGTGGTCGTGAACGGGATGATGAAAATCGGTCCCGGCGCGCCGGTGAAGGCGGTTCCGTGGAGTCAGACGAAGCCTTCAGCGACGGAATCAACCCCAGCCATTCCGCAATCCTGAAGACACATCGCTGATGAAATTGCACGTCTTCATAGACCGTCCGATTCTTGCGTCAGTGGTGTCTATCATCATTGTGGTGATGGGGCTGCTTGCGTTGCAGTTCCTTCCGGTGGCGCAGTTCCCGGAGATGAACCCACCGGTCGTGCAGATTGAAGCGGATTATCCTGGCGCGAGTGCGGAAGTCGCAGCCGAAGCCGTGGCTAGGCCGATCGAGGTGATGCTCCCCGGCATTGATAACCTCTTATATTTTGAATCCACCAGCAGCAACGATGGTCATGTGTCCATCACGCTGACGTTTGAGGTCGGGACCAATCCGGATATCGCCCAGGTCCAAACTCAAAACCGTGAAAAGCTCGCGGAACCCCAGTTGCCGGCGGAAGTCATCCGGCAAGGCGTGTCTGTCAAAAAGGCAACCCGCAACCTACTGGCGGTGTTTGTGCTGAAGTCGACTGATCCTCAACACGACTCCGTGTTCCTCTCGAATTACGCAGCACGACGGGTGGTCGATGATCTCAAACGCGTGAAGGGTGTCGGAGATGCCTGGGTGTTCGGACAATCGAGCTACAGCATGCGGATCATTCTTAATCCGTTGCATATGGCGAAGCTGGGACTGGTGCCGAGCGATATCACGGCGATCATTCGAGAGCAGAATCGTGATTACCCAGCCGGGACGATCGGGAGAGAGCCAGCCCTCAAGGGGACTGAATTAACGATCCCGATCATCGCGAAGGGGCGGCTGACGGAGGTCAAGGAATTTGAGGAGTTGATCGTGCGTGCCCTTCCGGATGGTTCCTTGGTCCGCTTGAAGGATGTGGCCCGCATCGAAGTAGGTGCGCAGTCCTATGCCCTTGAGGCTCGCTGGAACAGTAAGCCCACCACATTCATCCTCACGTTTTTGTCTCCTGGTGCGAACGCTCTTGAAATGGTTCGTGGCGCACGGGCCAAGATGGACGAATTAGCCAAGAATTTCCCTCCGGGAGTGTCGTATGACGTTCCCTACGACACCACCCACTTCATCGAAGTCTCGATCAGGGAAGTGGTAAAGACATTGGCAGAAGCGATGATTTTGGTGGTGCTCGTCGTCTATCTGTTCCTTGAGAGTTGGCGTGCGACCGTCATTCCTATGGTGGCCGTGCCGGTTTCGCTCATTGGCACATTTATGGGGCTCTACGCCCTGGGGTTCTCGATCAATACTATTACGTTGTTTGGAATGGTGCTCGCGATCGGGATCGTGGTCGACGACGCGATTGTGGTGGTGGAAAATGTCGAGCGCCATATGCGCGAAGATCGGTTGTCGGCCAAAGATGCGGCCAAACGGGCGATGAGTGAAGTGACGGCACCTATTATCGCAATCGTGTTGGTCCTGGTCGCGGTCTTCGCGCCTGTCGGTTTTGTGGGCGGGATCACCGGAGCGCTCTATAAGCAGTTTGCCGCCACGATTGCCATCTCGGTGACGGTGTCAGGATTCGTGGCGCTGACCCTCAGCCCAGCGCTCTGTGCCGTCGTCTTGAGATCGCAGCACGGAGAGCGGGCCGTATTCTGGATGCTGTTTGACCGACTGTTTCGACACACGCAGCGTGGCTACACCAATACGGTTGGTGCGATCTTGGCCAGACCTATACGGGTGATGGCGGTCTTCGGTGTGCTGCTCGCCTTCTCATTCTGGCTATTCCAGTCGCTGCCGAAGAGTTTTGTGCCTGAAGAGGATCAAGGGTACTTCATCGTGGTCGCACAGCTGCCGGATGGGGCCTCGAAGCAGCGGACGGATGCGGTGCTTGAGAAAATCGAGCGGGTGTTTCAAGCGAATCCGGCGGTCAACTCGACGGATGCTCTGTCCGGCCAAAACTTCGTCTTTGGTACGAGAGGGCCGAACTCTGCCACGATGTTTGTGCCGCTGATACCGTGGGATGAGCGGCCGGAGCCGCAGAACCATGTGAAGGCGATGGTCGGCGCTGCGTACGCTGAGTTTGAGAAGATTCCTGAAGCGCTCTTGTTGGCATTCAATGCGCCGGCGATTGAGGGGGTTGGTGCGGCTGGGGGATTCTCCGTGCAGTTGCAAGATCCCACCGGCGAAGATTTTAAGCGGTTTGCTGAGGTTGCACAACAGTTTGTGGAACGGGTGCAACAGGAACCGGCGATCGGGCGGGTGGGGACGAATTTCCGTGTGTCCTCGCCGCGGGTCTATGCCCATGTGAATCGGGAACGGGCAAAAGCCTTAGGTGTGCCCATCTCGGAAATCTTTGATACGTTGCAAGCGTATTTCGGGAATTTCTATATTAATGACTTTGTGAAGTTTGGTCGTGTCTATCACGTGCAGACCGAGGCGGAACCCGAGTTTCGGTCGACCCCACAAGACTTGTCGAAAATCTATTTACGGGCTCAGAATGCGCAGGGGACCAATATGATTCCGCTCGATACGGTGGTGACGGCGGAATATCAGAGCGGGCCGGATCCTGTGAAGCACTTCAATGGGTATAATACAGCATTGCTCATGGGCGCGGCCGCGCCGGGTTTCAGCTCTGGACAAGCGCTCGAAGCGCTGGAGCGTGTGGCGAAAGACGTGTTGGTTCCACAAGGGTATGGGATTGATTGGAGCGGCCTTTCGTTTCAGGAACGGCGGATGGGCGGCCAGTCCAACCTGGTCTTCATCGTTGGTCTGTTGATGGTGTTCCTCGTGTTAGCGGCACAGTTCGAGAGTTGGGTGGTTCCCTTCGCGGTGATTCTGGCCGTTCCATTTGGAATTTTTGGTGCGCTCACTGCCGTGTGGCTACGTGGCTTCGAAAACGATATCTATTTCCAGATTGGATTGGTGACGTTGATCGGCTTGACGGCCAAGAATGCCATTCTGATCGTCGAGTTCGCCAATACCCGATACGAAGCAGGGCGTCCTTTGATCGAAGCCGCGGTCGAAGCCGCGCGACTGCGGTTTCGACCGATTATCATGACGTCAATGGCCTTTATTTTCGGCATGGTGCCATTGGTGGTGGCCAGGGGCGCTGGTGCGGCAAGCCGGCAGTCGATCGGGACTGGAGTGATGGGCGGGATGTTGGCGGCAACGTTTCTTGCAATATTCTTCGTTCCGTTGTTTTATGTGGTGCTTCGAAAGTTGACCCGGCGTAGGACGCAACCGGTTGCGGCGTCAGACGAGATGACGCCACCGCAGCTGTCGCAGGAGTAATCATCACGTGCGTGCTGTCTTTTCTATCTTGTTCTCGATGTTCCTGCTGTCCTGTTCGATGGGGCCGGATTACAAACGACCCCCAACTGATGGAGACGATCGCTTCCGAATGGCCGACGGTTCTTCTGAACTGTCGTCCTTGGCCAATTTGCCTTGGTGGGACCTCCTCCGCGATGAACAGCTTCAACAGCTCATTCGGATGGCGCTTGCGGAAAATCATGATCTTCAGCGAGCAGTTGCAACTGTCGAAGAATTTAGAGCCAGAGCGCTTGTCGCGCGATCAGATTACCTTCCTGGTATCTCGTTATCCTCCAGCCTCCCGGTCGGCCGAAAGGCAAACTTCCTCTTCCCTGGGTTTGCCAGCCCCTTCAACTATTATCTGTTGGGCAATCTGGCGTGGGAGGTCGATCTCTGGGGACGGATCAGACGGACCAACGAGGCTGCGCGTGCCGATCTATTATCGAAAGAAGAGAACCGCCGTGCCGTGACTGTTCAATTGGTCAGTGCCGTTGCGGAAGCCTACTTTAATCTGCTCCAGTTTGATCTCCAGCTTGATGTTGCGAAGCGGACCTTGCAGTCGTGGGAAGAATCGGTCCGTATCGCGCAGGCTCGATTGCGTCAAGGAATGACCTCAAAACTCGATGCGGATCAGTTTGAGGCGGAGCGCGCCAATGCTGCGGCTCGCACGGCGGAGCTTGAACGGCAGATGATCCAAGCTGAGAATCACTTGAGCGTCTTGTTGGGGCGGAAGCCCTTTAGCATCGCGCGCGGTCGTGCATTGGATGAACAGATTGTGCCGCCCACTGTTCCTGCTGGTCTGCCGTCCGAGTTACTGCAGAGGCGGCCTGACATCTTGGTGGCTGAGCATCAGTTGGCTGCCGCCACGGCTCGTATCGGTGCCGCGAAAGCCGATCGATTTCCAAAAATCACATTGACGGGCTTACTTGGTGTGGCGCATCCCTCGCTCTCCTTGCTGTTTACTGATCCCTCTTCATTCGGCGTGTTTAGCGCTGCGATCGCGACGCCGTTGCTCAACGCACAAGTGTTGGGCTTTCAACAAGAAGCCGTTGAGGCACAACACAAGCAAGCGCTGGCGCAGTACCAGCAAACCATCTTGACGGCCTTTCGTGAAGTGGAAGACGCACTGGTCGCCGTGCGTACGACTCGTGTGCAAGGTGAGGCGCAGCAACAACAGGTTGCTGCGTTACAGTCAGCACTCAAGCTGGCGGAATTGCGGTACAAGGGGGGATTGGCGAACTATCTCGATGTCTTGGTGGCCCGAAGAAGTCTGTTCGAGGCGGAGTTGGCACTGACCAGCACACGCCGGTTGCTGTTGGCCTCGACCGTGCAGTTGTACAAAGCGCTTGGCGGCGGGTGGACCCCTGAGCCGCCATCAGCGGAGGAGAAGAAAGGATAGAGCCTGTGGATCAGCAGGGACATACCCAATTCCCCATTCATGAGTTGCTCGCCAGCCGTTGGAGCCCTCGCGCATTTGATGACCGGCTCGTGGAGGCCGATACACTGCGGACGCTGTTCGAGGCGGCCCGCTGGGCGCCATCATCTAACAACGAGCAGCCGTGGCGGTTTATCGTGGCGACCAAAGATCATGAAACGGAGTGGAATCGACTGGTCGCGTGTTTGGTGGAAGGCAACCGCACATGGGCTGCGCGAGCCCCGGTGTTAGTGCTTTCCGTGGCCAGTATGTCCTTCGAGATGAATGGCAAGCCGAACCGGCATGCCTTTCACGATACAGGATTGGCGACGGAGAACCTTATCTTGCAGGCAGCAGCCTGTGGATTGATGGCTCGTCAGATGGCGGGGTTTGATATGGAGAAGGCGCGGGCTGATCTTGGTATTCCGTCCAGCTACGAGCCGGTTGCGATGATTGCGATTGGCTATCCAGGCGATCCGGATAGTCTGCCCGAACGGTTGCGGGAACGGGAATTACAACCACGGAGTCGCCGACCGATCGGAGAATGGACATTTTGGGGACAGTGGGGAGCCCGAATTCCATAGCCTGGTTCTAGTGTAAGAAGAGGAGTTCAGCCAATGAAAGAGTTGAGCGGAAAAGTGGCGATTGTGACCGGGGCTTCCAACGGAATCGGTCGAGCAATTGCAGAACGACTGGCGGAGGATGGTGCAATCGTCGTGGTCAACTATTCGAAGAGTTCAGAAAAGGCTCAACAGGTGGTCGTGGGGATTCAGGGCAAGGGGGGCAAGGCACTCGCGGTCCAGGCCGATATGAGCCAGGTGACTGAGGCGCGCCGTCTTGTGATCGACACGGTGAGACAATTCAACAGGCTGGATATTCTCGTGAACAATGCGGGCAAGTTCATGCCGAAGCCGCTGGACGAGACGACGGAAGAGGATTTTGATGGCGTCATCGCTCTGAATGCGAAAGGACCGTACTTTGCCATGCAGGAAGCAGCGAAGGTGCTTAAAGATGGGGGACGGATTGTGAATATCTCGACCGGTGGGACTCATCTCCACTTTCCCGGCGCCACGGCCTATCTTGGGAGCAAGGCGGCGCTTGAGCAGTACACCAAGGGGCTGGCGCAAGAACTGGCTTCGAAGGGGGTCACGGTGAATACCGTCTCGCCCGGCTTTACCGAAACGGGCATGATGACGGAGGAGTATCGGCAGATCGGGATTCAGCTGACGCCGATGAAACGACTCGGTGTCCCTAAAGATATTGCTGACGTCGTGGCCTTTATCGTGAGTGAAGAGGCTCGGTGGCTCACAGGTCAGACGATCCAAGTCGGCGGGGGCATTGTGATGTAGCCGGTATCAAACGCAGATGACTAGGGAGCAACTATGACGCGCCAGAACGTTTCCGCTGGAGGGCCTTGGGAAGGTAAGATCGGTTATTCGCGTGCGGTACGCGTGGGTGACCACATACACGTCTCTGGAACAACGGCGATGACTCCCTCTGGATTAGTTGGGAAAGGCGATCCCTATGCCCAGACGGTTCAGGCCTTAAAGACCATTGAAGCTGCCCTACAACAAGCTGGTACCGGGTTGGCTGACGTGGTGCGGACCAGGATTTATATGGCCAATATCGATCAATGGCAGGA
>CAKKRK010000080.1 GCA_919902665.1 Nitrospiraceae bacterium | reverse complement strand
GTATGTTGGCATCCTACTGACCATCGGGTCCCCTCAAGGTTCAGAAGCAGAGATGTCGGTTGCAGAGATCACCTCGTCTGCAGGATTATTGGGGGTATGGGTTGGATACGGAAGGTTGAAAACTAAGACCTATACTGAGAAGCTGGCTGAATGGAAGGCTACTATTGCGTCGAAGTTCTTGTGCCGGAAATGCAGTCATGCGTTTGAAGGATAGGCTCCTCACGGGAGTAGTAGTCGGTATCTGGTTTACTTGTGATGGAGTCAGTCTCGTATCTGCTGGTGAGACGAGATGGGTACCAATTGAGGATGCGTATCAAATACCCAGTCTATATACGGTGTATGTTGATCCTGACTTCATAGGTCTGGGTGGAAGCGTTGTCGTGTTAAGGCAATTGACGGACTATCTGTGGATGCAAGGGAATGCGGGGTTTGGACGCTTTGGACCGGGGCCTCATCGGTTTTTCTCGACCGTGACTCGCAAAGAATTTCATTGTGCAGACAAACGTGTGCGATTGCTCGCCTTCACTGAGTTTTCACACCACATGGGAACTGGTCGACCGGCAGAGGGCTCCGTGGACCAGAGTCAGTGGCTCCCTATTGAACCAGCCAGCATGAATGAAGGTCTGTGGAAGATGGCCTGCAGTCAACGCTAGCCGGGCTCCAAAGCTTACTTTCCAGTTAGCCGCCTCCCAGTAGGCCCGCGAGAGACAAGCAAGACGATAGCTGGTGATTATTTGGAATAGTGTTGGTGTCCCCAATCGGAATGTGAACCTTTCAATGTTGTATCGGGCACACCTTGTCATCCGGTTTTCTGGAGAACTTCCGGCCCGCGCCGCGTAATGCCCCTTGTAGAGCAGAGGTCTGGGCCGGAGATCCTTTGGCGTCTGGATCAGTGCGAGCCGTTTACCAGCGATCGCGCTTTCCACCACGGTCACCGCCGCCACCACCGAATCCACCACCGCCGCCGCCAGAACGCTCCATCGGTTTCGCTTCATTGACCGTCAATTTGCGGCCACCCATATCCGTGTCATTGAGCGCCGTGATCGCGGCTTTCGCCTCGGCATCCGAGGACATCTCCACGAAGCCAAAGCCACGCGACTGTCCCGTGAACTTGTCTGAGATGATCTTCGCAGAGGCCACCGTGCCATGCGCCCCGAACGTCTCGGTCAATTGCTGCTCGGTCGCCGAATACGGCAACCCACCGACGTAAAGCTTTGTACCCATCTTGGGGTCCTCCTGTGATGATGACATTGTCCATGACGCGAGAGGGTTTCGCAAAAAGGAAGACGCGACCTAAGGATGGTACGGCGTAATGGGGCTGAGGCTAAACTTCCAATCACGGTCTCGGCAGGAACAACATCGGTAATAGGCCGTCTTGCGCTCGTTTCATGCGAGGCCTGACGCGATGAAACAGTCTGAGTGTATCAAGATGCATCAACAATAGAAAGTGTTCCTTACGGCCAGAGGTCTGTAGCCAACACGTATGAGGGAACCACTGCCGCTCAGATTGAGAGGGGTACGCACGGGGCCACGCGTCGCTAACGAAGGCCTCCGGTCAGGCCTTACCATACGAAAGGCTCGCTCCATCCAGGGTGGGCCCTTTTTATTTTGGGGCTCGTTTTGAGACTGTTACTGATTCTTTTCCTTGGCAGAAAAGCGGTTCAGTAAATTTTCCCCATATAAGGAGTGCTGCCGTAACCCGTACCGAGATCCTGCTCAGCGTAAACGCTCGTGAGGGTGCCGTTGAAGAATATGAACCTGTAAGGTTTGTAGCCAATGTAGGCGCCATAGCTATTCTTGCCGTTGATGTTCGCATTCAGAATATAGCCAAACTGTAAGCTGCCGCCATGAACAGGGGCTTCTCTCCACCACCCCGGGGAAACCGGGGACCAGTCAATTTTTGCTGAATCTGGATCTTTCAACACTCGTTTAAGGAATTCTAAAGCTCGCTCTTGGGCATCTGCTTGCAAGATGGGGGTCCCGTAATCTGCCTTTGCAAGCTCTTCCTGGCTGGGCGGACCACCAGCGCACCCGCTGATAACAACAAGGGCAAATGTTATAAGTGGAACGGTTAAAAAAGACAGAAAAGGTTTTGAGTTGGTAGGCATAACTGTCTCCTCCTGGGGCAAAGCCGAGCCATATTGCCAAAACGTAAGTTCATAGTCCAATCCCCTCTTCGGAGGGATGGATGTGTGTTCGAATGGAAGAATCTTGAAGGGCACGGCAGGCGAAGCTACCGCGTCACACGTTCCCCAGGACAAGCAGTGGAGTTAAATAAGATTCTGAAGGAGGCGCCCCATGGACGAACTCAAATCGAATAAAGCCGACTATGCCGTCTTGATTGCCAAAGGAGCAGTTGGTGCAATTCCCTATCTTGGCGGTATAGCGGCAGAAATCATCGGGACCCTAATCCCTAATCAACGGATAGATCGCATCGTACGGTTGCTTGAAAAGCTAGATGTGCGGCTTGACGATCTTGAATCTGAGCGAGTTCGGGATAAATTGCGTCAGCCTGACGTGATAGACCTCATCGAGGATTCTTTCCATCAGGCTGCGCGTGCCCTGAGCGATGAACGCTTGGCTTACTTAGCAGCTCTGCTCGCAGGAGGTATCACGGATGACGCGATTTCCTACGAGGAAACCAAGCGGTTACTTGGAATTCTCGGGGAGATCAACGATGTGGAAGTCATCATCCTAGCCTCACACCACACGAGCCGACATCCTCAAAGGGACCCGGCTTTCTGGCAGCGACATGAGGCAGCCCTTGCACCTCGTGCTCCTCATTCGGGGTCTTCAGAAAAAGAGATGGACGAGGCCGCAATCCATAACAGCTATAAACAGCACCTTGTTCAACTTCAATTGTTAACGCCGTCATTCCCTTCTGTTCGCCGTGGGGAGGTGCCTGAGTTTGATCATGCAACTGGGATGATGAAAGCATCCAGCTATGGCCTAACGTGGTTGGGACGACTGTTACTCAGAAGAATTGCTATGGCTCCCGCTGATTAAGAGTTCCCGACGAAGACCTACCACAAGCCACTCGGCAAGAGGCCTCATATGTACATCCCCCCTGGCCCCAGCATACGATGACCCTTACGTCGCGCATCTGACGTGGAAGACCCACGCGCGAAGTTGATCGCTTCGCGTGACGCCGCTGGTTCTTCTCCGGCGGCGGGTCTTCTTAATTTCCCTACACGATTTGCGGAGGACAGATCAGATATGGCAAATTCTCTAGAAGCTGTTGGCGAGCCGGATTTTGGCCTGGAGTGAGAGCCGAGAGGGGGAGCGGGTCTATCGGTTCGAAGGGGAGGCCGATGTGGGTAAGCTTTTCAATGGGTTAGTCAACATTGAAAGGTCTGGTGTCCCCAACGGGATTTGAACCCGTGTTACTGCCTTGAAAGGGCAATGTCCT
>CAKKRK010000079.1 GCA_919902665.1 Nitrospiraceae bacterium | reverse complement strand
ACGATGACGCAAGAAACGCGGCCGCCTCACTGCTACTTGACCCAGCCGACGACATGCGGCATCTTCTCTCTGACAGGCCTGATGAGACAGGACCTCATGGCTATGACGTCGACCATGCTTCCACTTGGCACCACAGCACCCCCGTTCACCTTGCACGACGTGGTGAGCGGGCAACGGTATTCACTCGACTCGTTCACCGCCAAGACAGGGCTGCTCGTCATGTTCATCTGCCAGCACTGTCCCTATGTGGTCCATGTTGAGCAGGAACTTGCCCGCCTTGGACGTGACTACCACGACACGAGCTTAGGTATCATTGCCATCAGCAGCAATGACCCGATCAGTTATCCCAATGATGCACCGCCTCAGCTCAAAGAAATGGCCGTCCGCCTGGGCTTGACCTTTCCATTCTGTCACGATGAGACACAGGAGGTCGCGAAGGCCTATCGCGCTGCCTGCACCCCAGAATTCTATCTTTTCGATGGCGATCGTCGACTGGCCTACCATGGACAACTCGATGAGAGCCGACCCGGTAATAACAAACCGGTTACCGGCCGCGATCTCCGCTCCGCCATCCAAGCTGTGCTTGCCGGCAAGCCGGTCCAGGGTACCCAGAGACCCAGCATTGGGTGCAGTATCAAGTGGAAGCAGGGCAATGCCCCACCTTACGCTTGAAAGGCCATTGCAGGAACCCACCAGCATCGCGCCAAAATCCTGAAAATCCTCAGCTCGCAATGGCCTACCCCAGCTAGAACGCATCTATCCATCAGACATCAAAACGGTCGCGCGAATACGGTCGACACATCAATCATTCAATCAGCGAATGATTCCAGATGGTTACCCAAAACTATGCCTTCAAGGTGAGCATGACATGAGAATTCCCATTCCCCATCTTCTGTGGATAACCATGTGAACAAGTCACGGCATTCTGCCAAAGGCAGTGCAAATGGCGTGTACATTCATCAAATCGCCTACTTTTTAGGCATCCGCCCCATATTAGCCAAGCCACAACTAATAGTGGCTCTTCTCTACGTTCATTACTTTCTTGCATATTCCTAGGAAATTATCTTGACATGAATCCGTCATCCCTCGCTGAGACCTGTACCATCCCCACCAATCCCCTAGTTGTCCACAGGTTCAACACATTTCTGGGGATGACGGCTCTCGGTATCAGCAGCGAGGTTTCGTATCTGTCAAGGGGACGAGGAGAAAAAGACGGCTCCATTGAATGGGGAAAAAGATCTAGCGACCACCTCACAAGACCAGGGCCAAACGGCTGGCCAAGGCACTCAATTCTGAATTATCACGCGAGGTCCATTGAGATCATCGACAGCGTGCTCGGAGCATGAGGAAGACTCCATCAGCAGACCAACACACCAAACCGGCAACGAGTCAGAGCGACTGTGTTGTATAAGCGACGGAGACTGGAGAATCGGTCACGCTGGGAAGGGTCAGGAAGCGCGAGGGATAAGACAGCCAGCGGGGCTTCACATCTGACATCTTCACCCCGGGCGCAATAGGGATTGGAGTCAAGCAATGAAGGTGTGTTATGCGGATAGAATATGGCAGATCCGGTTCTTATGTATGGTCTGCCTAAACGTTGTTAGACCTTCGACGAGAGAAACTCCATGATCAGTCGGCGCACCATCATTCAATCACTTGGTCTTCTTACCGCAGCTACTCTGCTTGGCAGCCCAAAAGAAGCTGTTGCGATGGCGAATCGTCAAGACGTGTGGTTCATGCCAGACGAGAGTGACCCTCACGAACGCACATGGATGGCCTTTGGTGCCAGCCAAGGAATATGGGGCAGGAAGCTCTTACTGGATGTTCAGCGCAGCCTGGCGACGATTGCCCTCACCATCGCCAAGTACGAGCCCGTCTCGATGCTGGTTCGTCAATCTGACTTACCACGAGCCCAACAACTGATGGAGGACAAAGTTGATCTGATTGTCTGCCCGCTTGATGATTTGTGGGTGCGTGACACCGGTCCAGTTTTTGTCGTGACGGAACATGGCGATAAAACCGCAGTTGATTTCAACTTCAACGGCTGGGGAGAGAAGCAGCACTTTGACGACGATGCCAGAGTCGCCACGTTCATCGCTCAGCGTGCTGGTGTGCGCCGCATTCAAACCGACTTGGTACTTGAGGGCGGCGGGATTGAGGTAGACGGACAGGGTACGGCGATCATCACCGAGAGTTGCATGCTCAACGAAAACCGCAATCCTGGTGTCAGCAAGACCCAGTGCGAACGGGAGCTGAAGCGGTTACTTGGCCTGGAGAAGATCATCTGGTTGCCTGGCATCAAGGGCAAAGACATCACCGATGGACACACCGATTTCTATGCGCGCTTCGCACGCCCAGGGGTGGTGATCGCTGGCTATGATCCTGATCCGAAGTCCTTCGATCATGCGGTGACAAAACAGCATCGGGACATCCTGCGTAGGGCAACGGATGTCGAAGGCCGAACACTGGATGTTGTGGTGTTGGAGGAACCTTCAAGGGTTCGAGGGAAGTTTGCCAATGACGACTTCGCCGCCGGCTACATCAATTTCTATGTCTGTAATGGCGCAGTGATTGCCCCTGAGTTTGGTGATTCACGAACCGATGCGGCAGCTCACCGCGAATTGCAACGAGCGTTTCCTGGGCGTGACGTGGTCCAGATCAACGTTGACGGAATCGCAGCTGGTGGCGGAGGTATTCATTGCACGACACAGCAAGAGCCGAAGGTCTAACACCTCAATCCAGCGGACTGCCTACGGCAGCCGCTGATTTCCAACGTGTGCGCCGGGCATGGCGCGTTACTTCATAGGTGCAAGTCCTATGGCCAGGT
>CAKKRK010000078.1 GCA_919902665.1 Nitrospiraceae bacterium | reverse complement strand
AAACCGGACACTTCACGTGCTACAAAAACCGGACAGATGATGTGCTAGCTACACTTTGCTACGGATAGCCTTGAAGAATTGCACCCTATGGGCTAGCATGGCGGCCACTCCAGGCGTTGGTCTCTCACCAGGAGACCGCGAATGCCTGCCAACCCCCTTCTACTGTTCCTTGTCACGGTGCTTCTAGCCAGTTGCAGCGGGGACAAGCATCTGCCGTCGTCGAATCCGCCTGAGTACGATCCGAAAAAAGTCTATACGACACCGGCTGCATCACCGAGCGCGCCAACCACGTCGGTTGCGAAACCTGCAGGACAGACCTTCCCGCCGATACAGTTACCTCCGCTAGAACCGGGGCCGAATGAAAAGGGCGCGTGGAGGAAGGTCCCGGTTGATCCTGAGTCGTTGAAACTATTCAAGAGCAAGAACCCCTGCGATGCCTTGACAAAAATCGTCCGAGGCCTTGGTAGTGCACAGCTGTTTGCGGGGAAAGAAGGACAGTCGCTCAAGCAATCGCTCGGCACACAGGCCGAGTCGATTGCAGTATGGGACTGAGCACCTGCCGAGAAGAAACGACGTTGACCTTACGACTGGCGGATGAGCCGGGCGCCACGGCATCTCCGCCAAGATAGATAGACCACATCCAGAGTTGCCAGAAGGCTTTCTGGAGACTGGGCAGATGTCGCTGATTGAGCGCCTGCTTAGAACGGGAACTGCGTCCGGTCCCTTACCTCAGCCCCTATCACCCACACTCCCAGTAGCGATCAGACCACCGTGCCCATACGAGTCTCATCAACGAACGTCTCAGTGGCATCGTCGATCGCCCGGCCTTGGCGGCCTTTGGGTGGCAGGATAAACAACTGTTTCGGATCGATCGTGTCTTTCTTCTCCGGCGGCATCGACATCTCATACTTCACTGGGCGACGGTGATCCGCCATTTGCAGCTCGGGATTGTAGACACTGTTGAACTTCCACAACATCTTGATGAAGTTGGTTTGTCCCTTCATCAAGTGTCCGGCCGCAATCTTGGCCGTGCCCTTGAGCGCAGCCCAGCCCAGATGCTTCTTGTTTAAGACTTGTTGTGTCTTGACCAGTTCCGCATAAAACTCATGGAGCGGCATCTTAGTCGGCATGACGGCATGCTGAATATCGAAGAGGCGGTAGTCGCGTGTGTGAAGTTTGCGTGATTCTGTGAGCCAGCTCTCGGTGCCGGGATACGGAGTGTTGACGCTGATATTGACGATCTCAGGAATTTCGAGGCACCACTGCCGGATGACCTCAAATCGCTGCCGGTCCCAATCCGGATCGGCGATGAGATTGATGGCGACGGTGATCCCGAGGGACCGAGCAAATTCCAGCGCCTCGAAGTTTTTGCCCAACGAGATGCGCTTGCGGTGCATCTTGAGACCTTCGGCATCGATGGCTTCCACACCGAGGAACATGTACTGGAGCCCAAGCGTCTTCCAGAACTGGAAGACTTCCTTGTTACGCAGGAGAACGTCGCCGCGCGTTTCCATGTAGTACTGCTTCTTGATCCCACGCCGCGCGACCGCTTCGCCAATCTCCATGCCCTGCTTACCCTGGATGAACGCCACGTCATCGACCAGGAAAATACCTGGCTCTTGAACCTGCTCCAAATCTTCAACGGCTTTCTCCGGGCTGACCATCCGATAGCTGCGCCCATAGAATGTCCAGGCGCTGCAGAAGGAGCAATCCCACGGACAGCCTCGTGCAAACTCGACAGAAGCGCACGGATCCAGCACGCCGATGAAATACTTGTGCCGGTTCCGCAACAAATCACGCGCTGGACGAATATCGTCCAGATTCTCGATGAATTGCGGCGGAGGTCCTTCACCGTCGAGCGTGACGACACCAGGAACCTTCTTAATCGCCTTACGGTCTTGCTCCACAGCTTCCAACAGCTTGGGGGCTGTGACTTCACCTTCGCCCCTCAGCACACAATCAATGGCACCGTCGCCGTGCTTCAAAAAGTCCTGTGCCACAAAGGAAGCGCTGTGGCCACCGACGAAGACGAAGCAGTTGGGCAACTCTTTCTTCGTGAGTTTGGCTAAGTCCACGATCTCCGGCACATTCGCCAAGTAGTTGCAGCCGAATGCCACCACGTCTGGTTTCCAGGTGGTGATGAGCGCGAGATAATCCTTCCAGGTATCAGCCTGGAGGTCGATGAGACGAACCTCATGCCCGGCTTGACGGACTGCCTGGGCCACCATCTCTAGACCGAGCGGCTCAAGACGTAGATAGATCTTGGTGTACATGAGTGGACCTGGATGGACTGCGAGGAACTTCATGGCTCCAAACCTCCTGGTCTATAAGCACACTGGCCGGATACCAATTGCCCGAAGACGACGGAGAGGCCCGGCCAGTGGATTGATCGTGATGTGGTAACGGATGCGGGGACGGATTTTGCCAGAATGGCGCCGGGGGTGCAACCCTTAAGTGCCCAAGACTTAAGATGATTCATGGAGGACCTTCCCCGAATATCTGGATTTTCCGTGCCCCAGTCCGTACCATACGGACATGTTGCCGCTCGAGCGGACCCTGCGTCAGCGCATCACCGATCTCTTGACGGATACTCGCATGACCGCAGAGCAACTGGCTCCCTTACTCAGAATTCCAGAGCGACAGGTAGAGGAGCACTTGGCTCATGTGGTAAAAACGGTGTCTCGGGACCGTTCACGACGGTTTGTCCTCGAGCCGTCCACCTGCTTGGATTGTAAATTTATGTTCCGTGATCGCACCAGATTGACGCGACCAAGCCGCTGTCCACAATGCCGAAGCGAAGGGATCTCCGCTCCACGCTACGGAATCGACTCTCTCGGATCAGGATTGACTCACGCAAACACGAAGGTGTCACGGCGGAGAGACGCCTGGAAAGGATGACGACGATGATAACCGCACGACTTATCCTCTGTGCCCTCTGCTTGATGTTGCTCGGCTGTTCTGATCAGAAGGCGAACGAACTGTTTGAAACGGCTGCTTTCGAAGAAAACCAAAATAATATCCCTCATGCCAAGCAGCTCTACCAAGAACTGGTAAATCTCTACCCATCCACCAAAGTGGCTGAGATCGCGAAGGCTCGGCTCGCTGAACTAGACAACAGAAAATAGGCGCTGTTGCGTGGCCAGCAAGGTCGGTGGTGACACCTGAGAAAGGCTCTTTCAATACCTTAGGCTCAGCGGCTTTGCCGGCGGAGAGGCGCGTCTTGGCGCGCCGGGGTTGGGCGGGTGAGAACAGCGGACGTTGTGGACATCCTGCATGGCTGTCCAGCGTCATTCCAACCCTCGATGCTCGTAATGGCGACAGAGGCGGCATGAGTTGTTTCGCAGCCTGCTCGGCAAGGGTCAGTCTGACGACGTCATGAATGAACGGACGTCTCCGACCCTTGTCGCGGGTGCCATGGAAAAAACGCATTGGTCGTCGCCTGGTAGGCTTTATACTCTTCCCCACGGCTTACAAGGGCTTGCTCTTCCGCCCGTGGAATACCAGTCACCTTGTACAGTAACAAGCCCATCCCGATCGGACCAATCCAGGTGAATAACCAGCCGGGTGCCCCCATCGTCATGACGACATATGAGCACCAGTGCAGCCAGTCGAAAAAGTAATTCGGGTGGCGGGAGTAGTGCCACAGCCCCTCTCTGCAAACGCGGCCCTCATTCTTCGGATCGGCGCGGAAATGAGCAAGCTGGCGGTCTGCCTTTGCTTCACCAGCCACGGCCACGCTCCAGATCAGCAATCCGACCATCTCAACCACTGAAGATGGAATACGTGTATTCCAGAGCACCACCAGAAACGGAAGGGAAAAAACCGCCACGGACAGCGCCTTCCACTGAAAATACACAAACATATTCACCGACTCCGCATCTCCCCATTTTTGTCGCAGGCGGCGATAGCGAGCGTCCTCCGGTTGCCCAGTCACGCGTTGGGAATAAATGTGGAGTCCCAGACGGCCGGCATAGAGCAGGACCAGCATCGCTGTGAGCAGGATGCGCTCGACTCCGGCGGGAGCCTGAGTCATATACGACAACACCGCAGCGATCAGCCCTGCACACCACGCGACGTCGACAATCGAAGCATTTTTTGTCTTCTTCTGCACAACCCACAGGAAACCCATGACGACCGCCATGACGACATAGGTGATCACGACAAGCTGCAACGGATCCGATACGTCTATTCCTTCTTCTGATCCCATCAGTCCTTCCCTTTACGACACACTCGGTTCATAGTCCCATACGTCGCCGCCATAGCGCTTCCGATCCTTCAACCAACTGCGAAACCCTGGGATAGGAAACGACAAGAGTGCCTGGATTTTTTCACAGTTCAATGAAAGATCTGCAGGCCTGGGGGCACCGGCATGATCCCCAGCGGATCCTTCAACCAGATGGCCTTGCAGCTCCGGATACCACTGCAGCAGCGCCTGCCCAATCTCCCAACGTGACAGTCGTTCTCGTCCACCGAGATGGTAGAGACCGGGAGCGTCTTGATCGAGTAACTCCCATACCGAGCGGACAATGGCCCCTGCCGGCAACGGGCAGCGGAATTCATCGCCATACAGCGTCACCTGCTTCCCAGCCTTCACCGACCGGCACATATCTTCCACAAAACTTCGATCGCCGTGCTGTGAGGCACCCGCCGTGAGCACGATCCGGACCGCCGTGTGGGCGGGATTCTCCAACACGCGCTGTTCCGCTTCAAGCTTGGTCTTGCCATAGACATTGATCGGATTGGGCTCATCTGTCTCTCGGTACCAACCAGCCTTGCCGTCGAATACTTCCCCGCTCGACAAGAAGATAAAGGGAATGTCCCGGGAGAGTCGAGCCAGATACGCCGTGGTGTCCACATTTATACGACGGGCTAGCTGAGGACTTCGCTCGCACTCTGTCGTTCGACTTAACGCCGCGCAGTGGATCACGGCGCTGGGCTTGAGACACTGCCAAACCTGTTCGGCGGCGGCGTAATCCGTGAGATCAAGGTCAGCGCGGCTGAGGCCACAGACCTCCCACCCGGGCGCCCATCGAGCAGCGGACTTCACGAAGTACCGTCCTATCAGTCCTGCCGTTCCGGTGACGATGACACGTGGCTTCATAGTGCGTCAATGGGGAAAGCGGCGTAGCAAACACATCCGGCAAGCCATCCAGAGCGCTGCCCGCTGTGTATGGCGCCCATCTATAACGATGCACCATCGATGCGCATCGATCCAAATTGAAGACCGCAGATTGTACGACTTCAGGCTGTTAGTTGGAAGATGTGATAAGCGAGGGCTCGCCTCTGTCGAGGAGCCATCACCTCCCAACTGTCGTAGATTCATATGGAGAGCGGTATATCGGTTGAGAAGGGAAAGAGGTACACAGCCGGTTACGCGGCTTTTGCGTCTGCCTTGGCCGGAACTTGTTCGAGGGGCAGCCAGTGACTCAGGATCGCAGCGAGGGATTTGCTCGTCACCGGCTTGCTGAGAAAGTCATCCATCCCGGCGGCCAGACATCGATCGCAATCTTCCTTCATGGCATTGGCGGTCATCGCAATGATCGGCAGGCGCGGCAACTTCCCACCGGCCTGCTGGAGACTCGCCTCCTGATTCCTGATCACTCTTGTCGCTTCAAACCCATCCATTTCCGGCATCTGACAATCCATGAACACCAGGGCATACGGAATCCGTGCGAGCGACTCGACCGCTTCTCGTCCGTTGGCCGCCACATTGACACGATATCCGAGTTTTTCAACCATATTCGCCGCAACCTTTTGATTCACCGGGTTGTCCTCCACCACAAGGACAAGCGGCCTGGATCGCGCCTGCGCTTCCGACAGGCTATGCCGGGTAATGATCGGAGTGGTAGTCTGGTGAGTGGAAGCAACGGCATTGGGAATGCTACCCAAAACAAGATCGAGACACTCATACAAAAGCGATTGCCGGATTGGTTTCATCAGATAGGCATCGATTCCTGCGCTTTGAGCCGCTTTGGCATCGCCGCGCTGACCGACCGACGTTAACAATACAAGGCGCCCGGCGCTGATTGCTTGCTCGGACTTGATCTGCCGAGCTAATTCCAGACCGTCCATACCCGGCATTTGCATATCCAAAATAGCTAAGTCGAATGGGGTCTGCCGTGTCGCTGCATCCCGAAGGCACTGCAACGCTTGCACCCCATTCTCGACACTTTTGTACATCACACCTCTCCCGTCGAGATAGAGCTCAAGCGCCCTCCGATTCGTCGCATGATCGTCGACTATCAAGATTCTTCGGCCTTTGAGCGCCGCCGATGGCAGTGTGGCTTGCTGAGTTCCCTCTGGTTGTAGGTGAAAGGGCACGGTGAACCAAAAGACACTGCCGACGCCGACCTGGCTGTCCACACCGATGCGCCCGCCGATCAGTTCCACAAGCTTTCTGCAAATGGCGAGCCCGAGTCCGGTGCCTCCATATTTCCTCGTGGTGGAACCATCAGCTTGAGAGAAGGGTTGAAAAAGTTTCGCCTGTTGCTCCGGCGAAATACCGATTCCAGTATCCGAGACCTCAACTCGAAACCATCGACGCGATGGATTCAGGCTTGCCGGTGTGACGCGCGCATGCTCATCCGAAGCACTGACGGTCACGACGATTTCGCCGCGTTCGGTGAATTTGATGGCATTGCCGATCAAATTCACCAAAACCTGCCGCAGTCGACCGGGATCACCTCGTAATAACGTCGGTACACCCGCTTGCACAAGACAAGTGAGCTCAAGACCTTTGGGATAGGCCCGCTGGCCGAGCAGGCTGATTGCGTCTTCCACCGTTGTGTGGAGATCGAAATTGACGTCTGCCAGATCAAGCTTGCCAGCCTCAATTTTAGAGAAATCAAGAATCTCATTGATGATCTCCAACAGGTGTTCTCCGGACAGTCGGACTGTTTCCGCATATTCGCGTTGTTCCAGCGTCAGTGCGGTGTCGAGAAGAAGTCCGGTCATCCCGATGACGCCATTCATCGGTGTCCGAATCTCATGGCTCATGGTGGCCAGAAACTCGGCTTTGATCTTCACAGCCTCAAGCGCTTTATCCCGAGCCTCCTCGAGTTCTCGGTTTTTCCGTTCCAGATCCTGTGCAGCTTGTGCCAGCGCACTCTCCGATAATTTGCGCTCCGTGATGTCGATCATCGTGCCCATCATACGGACGGGACGGCCCTGGTCATCCTGCTGTACCACCTTCCCGCGCATTGCAAACCATTTCCACTCGCCTGAGCGGTGGTGGACGCGGTGCTCGACCATATAGCTGGAAGTTCTCCCTTCAAGGTGATCATTCAGCGCCTGCTCAACCCCAGAGCGGTCCTCGTCATGAATACGGTTTCTCCAATCGTATATGTTGTTCAGAGCAATGTCCTGGTCCTCAAGGCCCAAGAGACGAACCCAACTGGGACTGTAATAGGCCTGCAGCGTCAAGGGATTCCAGTCCCACAAGCCGACTGTGACAACATCCAGCGTGAGTCGGAAACGGGACTCGCTTGCCCGGAGCGCTTCTTCGACCCGTTTTCGTTCAGTGACATCGGTAGCCACTCCAAGGACCATGGTTGCCGCGCCCTGTTCATCGAGAATCGGCCGTTTGACGGTCTGCAGCCAGCGGACGGTTCCGGTGGCATCCGTGATCTTCTCTTCCGGGGTAGACCATTCCTGCAAGGAATCCATGACTTGTAGATCCTTCCGGCGGAAGAACTCCACCTCGGACTGATCGGGGTTGAAGTCGGCATCAGTTTTGCCGATCAGGTGCTCCACCGTCGTCCCATAGGCTTCGGCCACGGCCTGATTGGCCAAGGTGAACCGGCCCTCTCGGTCTTTCGCAAAAATGAAGTTGGGGGACGTATCGATGATCTGACGAATGAACGCGTGCGATCGCTGAAGCTCATCCGCCTGGCGCTTTTGGTCAGCAAGGTATCGGGCTCGTTCGATCTCGATCGCAATGCGCTGGCCGAACACGCACAACAACTCCTGATCTTCCTTGGTAAACTCACGGGGCTTGTCATCCAATAAACACGTCACCGCCACGACCCGGCCATGGCGGTCGAGCGCGGGAAACCCGCAATACGACACGGCTTGGTGGTCCCGCAAGAACGAGGCCTGGGGGAACCGCTCCATGACACGGTCGAAAAGGCGCAACTCCTTGTCCTGCTCCACGGTAGCGCACGGGGTGATGGCCAGCGGACATCGGCCCGCGTCGCGCACCACTGCACCGTTGAGGTAGACCGCCTTGAAATGGAGTTCGGGCCCGACAATTTCCGATAGGCAGACGACACGCACCTTGAACAACTCCCCAATCATGCGGACGACCTGCTCAAAGATCTCTGCAGGATCGCCGGACAGGGTCAGGCCGAGTTCGGACAATCGCTTTAACTGCTCGGTCCTGACCACTTCTCGTTCGGCCAGCCGCATCCGCTCGGTCACATCCTGGACGGTGCCGAACGACCGCTGAGGCGCCCCCTGGGGGTCATAGATCGTTTCGCACCGTTCCTGGACATGCTTGATCCGCCCATCCTGCATGAGCAGGCGGTGCACGATCTCGTACGGCTTTTTGTTCTGGACCGACTCGGTATAGGCCTGATTGACAGCGGAACGGTCATCCGGGTGCACGGCGGACAAGAAGGCGTCATACGACGCGCCGAAACTGTGCTGATCGAGTTCGAAGATCCGGTAAATCTCGTCGGACCAGCTGAGGCGGTTCGTCGTCAGATCCAATTCCCAGCTGCCGATATGTGCGAGACGTTGGGCTTCCTTCAGTCTCCCCTCGCTCTCGCGCAAGGCGTGCTCCGTGTGACGCCGCTCTTCATCCGCCAGGCACAACGCGATGTGGTCGGCGATCCCCACCGCGAAGATTTGCTCTTCTGGAGACCATTCCCGTTTCAGGCCGATTTCCTCAAAACACACCACTCCGATGACCCTGCCGTCCCGGCGCACCGCCACATCCATCATGGACGTGATCCTCAGTACCAGAAGGTAACTCTCGGTAAACTCGCTGGTCCGTGGATCCGTGAGGGCATCCTGGGCCGCGATAGGCAAGTCGTGTTCAAGCGCATGGAAATACCGCGGATACCGGGACGCTTCCAGGATCGCGCCGGATTCGTACGTGCCGAGGCTCAACTGATACAGTTCCCGACAGAGAATTGCCGAATGGTCGTCGTTGAACAACCAGAGGCCAGCCCGTTCTACCATCAACGTTTCCGCCGCCACTCGCACGATCGTTCTCAAATCCTGTGAGAGATCGTGGTGCGACTGGCGATCCAGTTGTAACTGAACCTCTTGGAATCGAATCATGCGGTCGAGACGTTCCTGTTCCCGCAGTTCAAGCCATTTGCGCTCGGTGATGTCGCTGATAGAGCCGGTCATGCGGACTGGTCGGCCAGTGGCGTCCCGCGTCGCCCCGCGATTGAAACCAGCGGTAGTGCCCGTCCTTGTGCCGGAGCCGCAGTTCAATATTGTAGGGCCTGCGGTGATCCAGGTGCGCACGCAGGGCCTCGTGTACGCCAGGCACGTCGTCCGGATGTATCCGGGAGAAGAACGAGTCGGCGTGATTCGGCACATCGTCGTCGGTGAATCCCAGCATCGCCTTCCAGCGCGGGGAGAGATAATCCTCGTTGGTCAGGATGTTCCAGTCCCAGATTCCGTCTTGGGTGCCACGCTCGACCAGCGCATAGCGTTCCTCGCTCCGGCGCAACGCGTCTTCCACCTGTTTACGCGCCGTGACGTCGGCCTGGATGCCGAGGAAGCGGAGGGATCCGCCATCCGGCGCCCGCGAACTGATCTTGCCTCGATCGTGAACCCATTTGTAGGATCCGTCTTTGCACCGCATGCGATGTTCCGTGGAAAACGTCGGGGTCTCGCCACAACAGTGCCGCTGAAGATCGGCCATGACCCGCGGGCGATCGTCCGGATGGACGAGGGATGACCATTCATCCAGGCTATCGCCGGCTCCGTCCTGCGCATACCCAAGCATGTCCTTCCACCCGTCGGAGAAGAGGACTCCGCCGTTGCCTTCAAGTACGGCGGCCCAATCCCCCTCGCTGATGCGGACGGCGCGAGCGCCTGTTCCATCAAGTCGTCGATCGGTCAAGCGGCCTCCACATGCGGCAGGATGGATGTTTCGTACAGAAACCCCCGAACTAGAAGATGACTGATGAAAGCGGGATTCCGTCGCATGGACCCAAAGAGAACGCCCACAAGCGCCATCACGATGAGAACCTCTTGTCCGTTAGAGTCACGCGCACTCTGCGCAGAGACAAAGCCGTCCCCTCTCCATACTTCTCGGACTTTGCAGGAAATTCTTGAGAGGGTTCGCAGGGTCTAATGGAGCAGTCGAGCAGGTGAGCGGAAAGTAGAAATTATGTGCGACCGGCGGCAGACTGGTTGAGGCAGCCCGCATTATTCATGACGACTCGTGACAAAACTGGCGAAATGCCCGGCGAGACGGGCACGAGGGGGGAGCCTCTCCGCTGGCATGCCGTGTATCCGCATGCCAGCTTGTCGCAACGGCCTGTCGCGGTTGCAGGAGAACCACTCGTGAATACGGCAGGATTGTCGTCGGATGAACGGTCTCCGATTTTTACTGGCGCGTCAGCTTCCGATAGCGTATTCGGTGCGGCTGGTCGGCGTCTTTGCCGAGCCGTCTTTTCCGGTCTGCTTCGTACTCGCTGTAATTGCCTTCAAACCAGACCACCTTACTGTCTCCTTCAAAAGCGAGGATGTGAGTGGCGAGCCGGTCGAGAAACCAGCGGTCGTGGCTGCTGATCACGGCGCAGCCGGCGAAATTTTCCAGTCCTTCCTCAAGCGCGCGCAAGGTATTCACGTCGAGATCGTTTGTCGGTTCGTCCAGAATGATGAGGTTCGCGCCCTCTTTCAGCATGCGCGCAAGATGCACCCGATTACGTTCGCCGCCTGAGAGCTCCTTCACTTTTTTCTGCTGATCCGTCCCGGCGAAGTTGAAGCGGGCACAGTAGCCGCGGGCATTGACCTCCGCCTTTCCGAGCTTGATCGTGTCCTGACCCTCTGAAATGATCTCGTACACGGTCTTGTTCCCGTCCAAGCTCCGATCCTGATCGACATAGCCGAGTTTGACCGTCTCACCGATCTTGATCGATCCGGCATCCGGCTTTTCCTTGCCGATAATCATCTTGAACATGGTTGTCTTGCCCGCGCCGTTCGGCCCGACCACTCCGACAATACCGCCCTTCGGCAGGCTGAAATTGACCTTCTCGTAGAGCACGTTGTCGCCGAAGGCTTTGCTGATCTCGCTGGCTTCAATGACGACATCGCCGAGCCGAGGTCCTGGTGGAATATAGATTTCCAGATCAGCTGCCACCTGGTCCTGCCTCTGATTCACCAGTTCCTCATAACGGTTCAACCGCGCTTTACCCTTCGATTGCCGCGCCTTCGGTGACATCCGGATCCATTCCAACTCGTGTTCGAGCGTCTTCTTCCGCTTCGACTCTGCCTTTTCCTCTTTTTCTAGTCGATCCTTCTTCTGTTCCAACCACGAGCTATAATTGCCTTGGAACGGAATCCCATGGCCTCTGTCTAACTCTAAAATCCACCCAGCCACATTGTCCAAAAAGTACCGGTCGTGCGTCACGGCGATGACCGTCCCCTTGTACTGTTGCAGATGCTGTTCGAGCCACTGGACCGATTCGGCATCGAGATGGTTCGTCGGCTCATCGAGTAAGAGAATATCTGGCTCTTGGATCATCAGACGACAGAGTGCGACCCGACGTTTTTCACCACCGGACAGGAGCCCCACCTTCTGATCGCCAGGCGGGCAACGCAACGCATCCATGGCAAGGTCGAGTTGATTTTCCAATTCCCAGCCGTTGGCGGCTTCGATCTTCTCTTGCAGTTGGGCTTGCTTGTCGATCAGCTTTTCCATCTCATCGGGACCGACTTCGCCCATCTTATTGCTGACGGCTTCGTACTCATGCATCAGCGCGACCAACTCGGCTTTCCCCTCTTCGACCACTTCCTTGACCGTCTTGTTCGGGTCCAGCTGCGGTTCCTGTTCCAACAAACCGACGCTGTAGCCTTTCGACCGCGAAATTTCACCAGTATAGTTCGGATCGACCCCTGCGATGATCTTGAGCAGCGAGCTCTTGCCTGAACCATTCAGACCCAGGACACCGATCTTCGCGCCGTAGTAGAAGCCAAGGTAGATCTCCCGCAGCACCTGCCGCTTCGGTGGATAGACCTTTCCAACATTGACGAGTGAAAAAATAACCTGCTTATCGTTCGTGGCCATACGCTCCCCTATTAGCTAATGATCGACTACCGCCTGAACCGAACGCTCTCTTCAAGGAATGTGTGCACGCAGCCGACTAGTAGGCTGCGGAAAAACTCGGTCTATACATAACATGTCGGTGAAGTCTTACCTATGGCACGGATGCCATAATAACCACAGGATGCTCAAAAAGGCCATCCAGCAAGGCCACAGCGAGCGAAGAAGCGAGGAGGTACATACCAAGCTTCGCTTGAACCGCTCGCTTCGATCACATGCGAGTGGATAAGTTCCTTGCCTCCACAGGTTCCACGCGTTGAGCCTCTGAGTGATGCGAGAACGCCGCTGGGGGACTTTTTCAGCATCCTGCTAGAGCGAATGCAGGACTGGGAGTCCGGCGTGCACCTGAGCGGCCAGGCCGGCCAAGCTGGCTCTGACTTCTGCTTCGGTACGCACTGGGCTGGCAAATGCCACACGCCCGCCCTGCATTCGGCCAGGAGTGGTCAACCGAAGATGAAACCCAAGCCGATCCAATGCGGTCACCGTCGCCTGCTGCGCCTCCACATCGCCTAACGCACGAGCCAACAGTAACAATGTCTCCGCTTGCTGGGTGTTGAGCTCGCGGATCAGGTTCGAAGATACATCCGCAAGTGGGTCCACGGCCGCCTGTGCATAGTCAGCCGGCATCACCCAGCCCATCGAGCCAAACCCACCGACAAAGTAAATCTCCGCGAGGGCCATGCGGAAGAAACCGAAATCTTGGTAGTCCACCCAGTAGGAGGCGTTGGCATGGCGGTCCAGATAACAGGCGCGAACCTCGGCGTTCTCCTCTTTAGGCACTTTAGTCACGGAGCCCATCAACGTGACCCTGGCCGCCCCAAGGGGATCGACCCTGCTCTCAGGTGGAGTCACCAATAAGCTGGCACGTGGATCGCCCAGGAGGTTTTGCGTATGCATCGCCATCGTGCTGATCAAAAAGACCGGTTGCCCCTGAGCATCCAATCCATAGGGCATCACCGACCCAAAGGGCCAGCCTGGCTGCTTGCGCGAGAGGGTCGACAGACTGCCTGTTTGCTGCAAGTACACCAACGTCTTGGCCCGTTCCGCATGGGAGGGCTCAGGAACATCAGGACCGTCTGACTCCGGCCCGCTATTGTGTTGTCGTGATGAAGTCATGGCTGATCTCTTATCCAAGTAATGAACCGGGAGACACCTTACCCCGGATCTGTTGGATATTTCCACTGAGGGAGGGGAAAGAGAAGGCGATCGACGAGAATAGAGCAGCCTTCGTCAACGATGCAGTTCTTCGCTTATAATCCTCCCTGCCCGCTTTCTCCACCTGTCGTCGGAGATCTGATGCCGGAAACCATCTCGGTTCATTGCTGCATAGCCGGCGGAGGGCCGGCCGGGATGATGCTGGGCCTGCTGTTAGCCCGGGCCGGCGTCTCGGTACTCATCCTTGAAAAGCACGCGGATTTTCTCCGTGATTTCCGCGGTGACACCTTGCACCCCTCAACGCTGGAGATCATGCACGAGTTGGGGATGCTCGAACGATTCCTGCAGTTACCCCACCAAAAAGTATCTCGGATCAATGCACGGTTTGGGGATCTGGAATTCACGGTGGCGGACTTTTCACATTTACCGACTCAGTGTCGCTATGTTGCCTTCATGCCGCAGTGGGACTTTCTCAACTTTCTTGTGGAGGCGGGGAGGCAGTATCCCGCCTTTCACGTCCGCATGAATGCTGAAGTCACGGACCTGATCGAACGTGACGGTGCTGTCATTGGGCTTCACGCTGACACGCCTGCTGGGCCGCTGGAGGTTCGCGCCACACTCGTCGTGGGAGCCGATGGTCGACACTCTATTGTCCGCAAACGAGGGGGGCTTTCGGTAAAAGAATTCGGCGCGCCTATGGATGTGCTCTGGTTCCGATTGTCACGCAAGCCCAGCGACCCGGTTGATCCGATGGGTCGCTTCGATACCGGTCGCATCTTCATTATGTTGAACCGGGGCGACTATTGGCAATGCGGCTTCGTCATTGCCAAGGGATCACTGGCTGAGGTTCGAGCGCAGGGCCTCCCGCTGTTCCGCGAGAGCGTGGCGAAGCTGGCTCCGTTTGCCGCAGACCGCGTCCTCGAACTGCACGACTGGGAACCGATCAAACTGCTGACCGTGCAAATCGATCGGTTGCGTCAATGGTATAGACCTGGACTTATTTGTATTGGGGACGCGGCCCATGCCATGTCGCCGGTCGGGGGAGTTGGTATCAATCTGGCGATTCAGGACGCGGTGGCGATAGGGAATCTCTTGTGGAAACCGTTGCGCAATGGGCACGTGACTGAAGCGGATTTAGCCAAGGTGCAAGCCCGCCGCGCCTGGCCCACCGAGATGACGCAGCGAGTCCAGCTCACTGTCCAGAACCGCGTCATCCGACGTGTCCTGGATAGCACAGTTCCGCTGACGCCTCCCTACGCCCTTCGACTGCTGGCGCGATTCCCCTTTCTTCGCCGCCTCCCCGCCAGGATGATCGGCCTTGGAGTGAGGCCTGAACATGTGCGGACACCGATCGGATAGCCCGAGCTTCGGTTTGGAGCAAGTCGGATGGTCGGTCTAGGACAGAGAACATGTCTTTGGAGTCTGCACTAGAGTCTAGATCGGTTAGATCCCCAGCTCTTCCGACAACCGCACTTGCGACTCATCGACGATCTCTTCCAGGCAGGTAAAATAGGAGAAAGGAAACCAGACTTCACCCACCGGCGATTTGTCCAGGGCAGGACCACCACATTCCTTGTGAATCAACACCATCAGGGCTCCCTCGACGCCAACAGGCTTCACACTTTTTTGCCGAACATTGGCATGCTGTAGATAGCAAGTTAAGTTGTCCGGTGTATGGAGCACAGGATCTGTCCGGTTT
>CAKKRK010000077.1 GCA_919902665.1 Nitrospiraceae bacterium | reverse complement strand
CCTTTTCAAACTCTTCTTACGGTGCTTCTTTGGTTACGTTTCGCCCTAATTACCCAGAATTTTCTTCACAAGGTCCATAAAGTCTGGAGGAGACCATGTTCGTCTGGAGTAAAAAACTTGTCGGAGTCCTGTTAAGCATATTCTTACTGTTGTTAGGAATCTTCCTCTTCCAAGGCCCGTCAGAAAGCACCAGTGTCCTCAAAACACACACCACTCAGTGGATTATCTTGAACTATGCTTGTCTGCTCGTCTGGCTCTTCGTCTGGATGATCGACCAAGGGCGAGTCCGCGGGAAGAACGTCTGGCTCTGGCTAGTGCCGCTCATCCTTGCTCCACTGCCCACCCTCATGCTCTTCGTCCTCTTCCTTCAACGACGATTGTCCTCATAGTCACTTGGAGATCGACGAAGCTGCAGGCTCCGTAACAGAAATATATTCGGCGGCTTTCTGCTCCGGCTCGATGGAACGTCGGATCCGCCAAACGGCCCACAGACCCGGTAGAGCGACAACCACGGTCAAGACAAAAAACTGAGTCCATCCAACCAGGCTGACAAGATCCGCCGATGGGCGACCGGCAAATACCCTCCCCAACGCCTCTAACGAAGACAGCAGTGCGAACTGAGTCGCGGTATACCGGGGATCGCAGAGCGACATCACCAACGCGACAAATGCAGCAGTGCCCATTCCGCCCGTCACATTTTCGATCACGACTGCTGCCGTTAGGACGGCCGAACTCTTGCCTGCCAATGCCAATACGACGAATCCCAAATTTGAGACCGCCTGCAAGACTCCGAAGATCAACAGCGACCGTACTAGTCCCGACTTGGTCATCATGAGTCCGCCGACGAAAGCGCCCAGCAATGTGGCAAAGACCCCTAATCCCTTCACCGCGCCGACGTCCGTCGCAGAAAAACCTAGCCCTCCGATCAGAAAGGCGGTCTGGAGCGCAGAGGCAAAAGCGTCTCCAAGTTTATAGAGGACGATTACGGCCAAGAACCCTAACGCGTGAGACCGTCCAAAGAACTCCGCCAGCGGTGCGCCGACTGCTTCCCTCATACTCTTCGGAGCCTCGGCGACGAACCTGGGGTTGGGGCTGATCAAGACAATGCCTACTCCGGCTACCATGACGGCTGCCATCGCCAGATACGTCATTGGCCACCCGACATAATCGGCCAGTACGAGTGCACCAGCCCCAGAGGCTAATAGGGCGATTCGATAGCCGTTCACCCATACCGCCGCACCCAAACCGCGCTCATGAGATTGGAGCGTGTCTGTGCGATAGGCGTCGAAGACAATATCCAGAGAGGCGGCCAGGAACGCCACAAGTACAGCATAGGCCGCCAACCATCCAGGATGTATCCGAGGATTGGTGAGGGCCATGAGTCCCAGGCCGACCGCCACACAGAGTTGCGTCAGCACCATCCAGCCGCGCCGCCGCCCGAACCAGGGTGGTATCACGCGATCCATCACTGGAGCCCACAAGAACTTGAGCGTATAGGGCAAGCCGACCATCGTAAAAATGCCGATGGTCTTGAGGTCCACTCCCTCCACGGTCAGCCAGGCCTGTAAGGTCCCGGATGTGAGGGCGAGTGGAAGGCCGGAGACAAAGCCCAATGGCAGCATCACGAGGATGCGCCGATTCATAAGGCTTGATAAGCCGAAGGATCCTTGTTTCATGGAAATTGACTCGCACCAACGTGAGCTGAATCCGACGGCCGTACCATCAGCAGCGCAACTTGGTTCAGTTGCCATGCAGAATACCACCGCCTCGCGCCGCCTCTCAGCAGAATCACAAAACAGGCGGGGACTATCTCACTGGCTGGCACTGAGGCTAACAGGGCTGTCCGTTGAATAAACAGGGTTTGTATCGCGAGATATCGAAGTCCGTGTTTTCCTGGTAGACCTTTTCGTTGCCATTGACCCCATCCTGTTCAGGGTCATTCCACATGATGTGGTTCCACCAATAGAAGAGTGGCTGGGCCTCGGTCTGATAGATAGGATTCCCGTAGGTACTACGCGAATACTCCTGCACCAGCCGGGCCGTGACATAGTCGATTTGGCCGTTTCCGCGAAGCGAATATAGCATGATGAAGAGACGGGCCTCATGGTCATACAGCTCATCAACACGGGTAGCAAGATCGGGCTCAGTGGGAAGTGAATCCGTGCTCCATCCCGTCACAGGATGGCTCCAGAACAATCCTGCCAACACACAAACGATGAGCGGGCTCAGATGCACGATCCTCAGGCTCTCCTCGGCGACTCGGATGCAACCCGATCATGGGTCGTTCCGACAATTGGCTCACAATCCTTAAGATCCCCGGTCGCAAGAAGCGACCTTGCTGGAACAGACCTACTCTCCCTATAATGCCACCACTATGGGAACAACCCGTGCCTCTCTTCATACGCTCGGCTGCCGACTGAATCAAGCCGAAACCTCGATCCTTGGGGAAGGGCTCAAACGGAAGGGGTTTGAGCTCGTCGAGTTCGGCCAACCAACCGATGTTCTCGTGCTCAATACCTGTTCCGTGACGGAAGATGCCGAACGGACCTCGCGATATTTGATCCGGAAGACGCTGAAGCACTCTCCCCATGCCTTCGTCGCCGTGACCGGCTGTTACGCCCAAACCGGCATGGAACAGCTCAAGCGTCAGGCCGGCATCGATCTCATCGTCGGACATCAGTTCAAGCTCGACCTACCGGCCTATCTCCCAGCCGTTCACGAGCTGCGCAAACGATCGACCCCGGATATTCACCATACAAAGACGATGGCGCGTGGGGACTTTGATCTGCCCTACTTTGCGGAACCGGACTCCACCAGAGCTCTGCTTAAGGTTCAGGACGGCTGCAGCGCCATGTGCAGCTTTTGCATCATCCCGTTCGCCAGAGGACACGAACGCAGCCGCGCGTTCGACGACATTCTGCGCGAAGCCGAGAGTTTAGTGGCACGGGGCTATCGGGAGATCGTCCTAACCGGCGTGAACATCGGGCAATACGCTCACGGCAGTGCCGACTTTGTTGCACTCCTTGGTCGGCTCGATCGGGTTGACGGCCTCGAGCGCATCCGGATCTCATCAATTGAGCCGACCACAGTCAGCGAGGAACTGCTTGATCTCATGGCCTCATCCAAGAAGCTCTGTCCCTATCTCCACATTCCTCTGCAGAGCGGGGACGATCAGATCCTACAGGCCATGAACCGGCGCCATACGGTCAACGCGTACCGCAAGCTGATCGACACCGCGCTCAGGAAGATTCCCGACCTCGGGATCGGAACTGATCTCATGGTCGGATTCCCTGGCGAGACTGACGCCGCATTCCAAAATACAGTGGCCGTTGCCTCAGACCTCCCCTTCTCCTATCTGCACGTCTTTCCCTATTCCTCGCGGTCAGGGACCGCGGCACTGCGCATCAAGCAGCGGGTCTCGTCCGTATCGATCAAGAAACGCACCAATCTTCTGCTGGATCTCGATCGCGCCAAACGACTAGTCTTTCACAACGCACAGATCGGGAAAACGGTCCCGGTCCTGTTTGAATCCGGCACACAAGGCTCCTATCGCTTCGGCACGACGCCGAACTTCACAAAAGTCGCCGTCACGGATTCCGATAACCTCGAGAACCACATCAAGCCAGTCACGATTTCTGCCGCAGCCGGCCGTTGCGTATTCGGCGATCTCGTAGCGCCTCCAGCGACGACGAACGCTTCCCTGGTGCTCCTATGATGGTCAAGCCCCTTCCCCAGGTTCACATCGAAACCTTCGGCTGCCAGATGAATGAATCGGATAGTGAGCTGGTCCGGTCACTCTTGAAGCAAGAGGGGTTTGGTTTCACGGAAGACCGCGAACGCGCCGATGTGGTCTTAGTCAACACCTGCGCAATCAGAGAGAATGCTCACAAAAAGATCTATCTCCATCTTTCCGAGCTCAGAGCCGTAAAAAAGCACCGCCCGCTCGTCGTCGGTGTGCTTGGGTGCATGGCTCAGAATCTCAAGAGCGAGCTGGCTGAGAAAGAACCGCTCATTGACGTCCTGGCCGGCCCGGATTCGTACCGACAGTTGCCCCGGTTGCTCACCAACGCGCTGGACGCACAAGAACAGGGACTCCGGCAGAAAGCGTTCGCGCTCGATCTGTCGGAATATGAAACCTACGAAAACATCATGCCGGACCGCAACAACGGCGTGAATGCTTGGATCACCGTGATGCGCGGCTGCGATAATTTTTGTTCGTTTTGCGTCGTCCCCTATACCAGGGGACGTGAGCGGTCGCGCGATCCAGAATCCATTCTTCTCGAAGCTCGCGACGCGTCCACCCGTGGCTTTAAGCAAATCACGCTGCTCGGACAGAACGTCAATTCCTACTACCATGAAGGATGGGACTTTGCTCGGCTCATTAGCGCCGTCGCTGACCAGCCTGGCATTGAGCGAGTCCGGTTTACCTCTCCGCACCCCAAAGACTTTCCTCCCGCGCTGATCGAGACCATCGCCACCCATCCAAAGATCTGCAAGCACATCCATCTCCCACTGCAGTCGGGAAGCGATCGGATCCTTGAACTGATGGGGCGGAACTATACCGGAGCCGAATACCTGGCACTAGCCGATCGAATCAGAACAACAATCCCCCAGATCGTCCTGACCACCGATATCATTTGTGGGTTCTGTTCAGAGTCCGAGGAAGACTTTGAGGCCACCACTCGTCTTGTGGAACAGGCCCAGCTCGACTCGGCCTATATCTTCAAGTACTCGGAACGGAAGCATACGATTGCAGCAAGAAAATATGCGGATGATGTCTCTGATCGAGTCAAAGGTATGCGCGTCGCTCAACTCCTGGAAACTCAGCGCCGCATCACCCTAGAACGCAACCGACGGTATATCGGCAAGGCAATGCAGGTGTTAGTTGAGAGAGATGCAACCCGCTCGTCAAGCCAGGCAATGGGGAAAACCGATGGTAACATCACTGTTGTATGGGAGAAAGGCACCGGTGATTTTCAGCCAGGTACTCTGATTACGAAACAGATCTTTGATGCCTCGGCTGCGACTCTCTATGGGGAGTGAGATCCCAGTCTTGTAGGCAGTTCGTATTAGAGGCATTAACAATCTCACCCTTTGGAACAATTCTGCACACCTCATGGTAGAAATGAACATTATTTGACCGGCTCGCTCGGCCACATTCAGACTATTTCGTCAATCATTCTTTCCCTGTATTCGTTCCCATGTAACCTCGTTGATGACCAAGCCCACCCCCAATCGTCCAAAGCTTCTTCCTCCACTTGATCAATCCTTCGCCGCTAACCTCATGATTATAAAGGCACCGTCTTAAGTCTCTCTTCTAGGGTGCAGTCACCATTCTTGACCTTCGGATGCTGAGCTCTAGTAAGGACCTCTCCCTCTTTTCCCTTGACCAACGATACAACCTGTCACTTCAAAAATGAGAAGGCATGGACCTTGCTCAAATTTCGGCGTCCACCTGTTCAGCAACCAGAGCCTTTGCCTCTCACTATGAAGTCCGCCGACTCCGATTCAACACCTAATCCCAACCCATCTGATTCCCGTATCACACTCGAAACAATCATTTCGGTTGGGGTAGTTGGCTGGCTGGTAATCGGCATAGTACTCATGGGTCTAGGTGTATGGTAATTCGGTATAAGAACCATGATCAAACTCGAAGCTTTCGCTATAGAGGCCAACCGGCCTCCTCGGCCACAAGACCACAGATGAGGAGATCCCCTATGCATGTCCCTTTCAATGTCCGCAGTTCCCACTATGTTGGCGTCTTGATATCCCTCAGCCTGATCGTGCCCGGATGCTCCATGCTTTCCGGAGAGGCAAAGCTTCACAAAAATGCTAAAGGATCCGTCTATCTCAAGGAGATCGCCGACTGGTCATTTTCAGCTAACCATCCTGCCACCATCGACCAGATGACCATGCTAAAAATAGTCAAAGGCGTTGTGACCGACGACGTTCAGAAAATGTCAGGCAACATGCCCGCCAGTGGCAGCAAGCCGATGAGAGTATTCAGCGACGAAGACGCCGAGTTTCTTGCTCCCCTGCTAGCCCAAGGCTTATCGCAAGCGAAACCGGAGCAGATTGTCGGTTTCAAGGTGTCTCCGTCGGCAGGGTCAGGCACTGAACCCACAGCGGGCACCCTCTATGTCCATAAAGAATCAATCCATTTGACAATCTCTCCATCTCTAAACAGGAAGGCCTCGGGGTTCAATCCTAGTTCTGCCGCGCGTCTTGAAAAAGCTCCTTCCTTCGTCGCTCTGGGGAGTGGAGCCATGACGATGGTCATCGATTACCAGCCCCTCGCCAAAGCAGGGACGCCTGGTTCGCGGCTAACAGCAGGGGCACCAAAGCCTCTCCCAGCTTCTGCAACACAGGCTGCTCCGCTGGTACCAGCCGCTGCGCCGACACTAGACCCATCGGTCACGGAAGCAGCAGCGCCGCAGGAAGCTTCCGCCTTACTAGACCCCCAAGAGTTTCCGGCTCAGCGCCGGACCGATGCAGGAACTCCTCAATTAAGTACCGATGAACTACTCAACAAGAAGCTGGATGAGGTCCGTGAAGCGCGAGAAGCTAACAAACGCAAAGATTCCGAGATCGCAATGCTGAAGAAGGAAGTAATGTGGATGAAACAAGAACTCCGTCAACGAGCGGAAGAAGTGAAAGCTATGAAGACCAGCAAGACAGCCGCCCGCTCAGCCCCAAAAAAGAAATCGGCGGAAGCGTATCAGACTCGGTGATCAACTGATCGATCTAATCGACGTCGCAGAGCTCAGGCTGCAGCAGAACAACCTCTCTGGACAGGGGTTGACGAAAGTTCATGCGGCTGTAGCAAGCATAGGTCACATAGGTATCTTGCAGACAGTACTGCGCAAGCTCACGACCCTGCCTTTTCTCCCACATTTCGGCGACTTGTTCCCCACTACCCGACTTCGTGTCGACCTGTAATGCTCGGGCCAATACATCAAGCTTGACCCAGCCCCTCGTGTCCCAATTACTCCAGATGGCCATCGTGTCATAGACCGGTTCGGTACGGAACTTCGCAAGGTTGATATCGAGGCTGGGTTTTACTTGATTGATGATCGACCGCTTCTTGATGAAGGGTAGATCAAAGCCAAGTCCGTTGTGTGTGATGAATAAGGCAGGACGGTCCTGGGCTAGCCTCGCCCAGAATTGGCGGAGCAGCTCGCGTTCGTTCGCCCCGAACCAAGCGACGGCGCTGCGAGCTTCCATCTGATCAGAAAATTCCAGCAGGCCGATACAGACGATGCGGCTGAACGTCCCATCGAACGCCGACTTGGCGTACAGCTCATCCTCTGCGTGCCGGCGTTCTTCTGCCGCACCTGCGGCAAAGAGGTCATACCCCTCGTCCGCTTGGGGAGATTCACTGCTCATCGGCGCCTTCCCCGCCAAACGTGCCCATTCTTCACGAGGAGCTTGGACGGTTTCGATATCAAGCACCACCTTCATGGTGAAACTCCGAATGCATCACGCCGCAAAGCGTCGATAACCGCGTAGTCTGCCGGCGGGAAGGTAAACTCCGTGAAATCTTCAGGATAGACCCAGCGGATTTCTTCACAACCGATAGGCACGGGTTCCCCCTGTTCAATGGCACATAGAAAAAAATGTAACTCGATGATTTGATCCAAATAGTCGTGCCGAATGACCCGATACGGAATAGGTTGGTCGATGCGAACACTCAGCTCTTCAAACAGCTCTCGTTGCAAACACTCCGTGAGCGATTCGCCCATTTCCCGTTTCCCCCCAGGAAACTCCCAGAAACCTGCCAAGTGGACACCAGGTTTTCGACGGGCGATTAAATAGCGACCGTCACGGTGGATGAGCCCTGCTGCCACTTCAATGACTTGCATGATCAGCCTACTACCGTTCACGAGTCGTCGGACTGAACGGATATGTCTTACAGAACGACTTCATCGGACACAGGAGACAATAGGGATCACGAGCCGTGCATACCGTCGCGCCAAAGTCCATAATCGCCTGATTAAAGTCATATCCTTTCCCACGCGGGATCAAGGTTTCCGACAATTCCCATAGTATCGTCTTCTGTGCCTTAGGATCACCTTCAGCGACAAACACCCTGTGCAAGACACGGATCACGTTCGTGTCCAGAATGGGCGCATCTTCATTGAACGCAAAGGAGCGAATTGCCCCGGCAGTATATCGCCCGATCCCCTTGAACGAGAGCAACTCGCCAGCATCGTTGGGGAGTTTTCCCCCGTACCGTTCCACCGTTTCGCACGCGATCCCGTGCAGCCGTTCCGGGCGAATGTTATACCCAAGGGGATACCAGGTCTTCTTGACATCGGCGACCGGAGCCTCTGCCAAGTCTTCGAAACTCGGATAACGTTTTAAAAACTCGTGGTACTTAGGGATCACCCGATCAACTTGGGTCTGCTGAAGCATCACCTCTGAGACGAGGATATGATACGGGTCTGAGGTTTTCCGCCAGGGTAAATCCCGGCCATATTCCCCATACCACTTCAGAAGCCTCAGTTGAAATCGACGCTTAGCAGAACGCTCGGGCAGAACGGACTTGCCAGGTTTTTTCTTGTTGGAGGGACGTCTCGTAGGCATGCATCAAATCCTATAGCCACGGTCTCCCAATCGAGCCATTGTAGGAGTCTCCTTCCTTTAAAATCAAATGCGCCCATGTACACCGCTCGATCGAGGAAACGTGTATTCAAATGTCCTCGGACCATCTGGTCAAGGAACAATTCGCATGGTACTCTACAAATAGCCGCATTGGAGGGGAACATGAAGCGGAAAACCTTCCGAGATCGGTGGTCACGAGCCTTGGTGTTGGCTGGGACTGTCGCCTGTGGCCTCTTCCCCTTCCCGACCATCGCTGAAACTCTCCAAATACCATGGGAGTGTTCTAATTACACAGGCGACGTGCAGACCCGTTGCGTGAACGCCTTCATGGAAGCACAGCAGAAAAAAATCGCTGAGCTTGAAGGGAAGCTCCAGGCCCAAGAGGGGGCAGTCAGTCAACTCAAGAACCAGCTCGATCGACAATCAACCGCGACGGCGGATTTACAACGACAGCTTGTAGAACGGCCCACCACGAGCATTGTCCCAATCCCGTATTCCTACCCTTACTCCTATGGCTATCCCCTCGGGTTGGGATTTGGACTTCATTTTGGAAGTTCTGGGATGTATGTGTCACCCTTTGACCGCCCCTTTTGGGGTCCTCGACACTACGGATATTGGGGCTATCGCTGGTAACGTTCCCTGACAGGCGAATCTCATCGACACCCCGTTCGTTCTGAACGCAATCACCTCTGCTCAGATCAGTCTTTTCGTTGACAAGTTGCCTCCAGCCACATAACCTGATGCCTAATACCTCATTAGCTACAACTAGCTATGACGTCGATCGGCTCGACAGGCAAAGAGCAACGTCTCATGCTTCGCAGATAGGCCAATGAATCTGCCACGCGACATAAGGACACTCGATGGTCACCCGTAAATTCCCGCGGTTTCCGGTAGCAATCCCCAGCACGTTGGTGCAGAGAGACAAACTTCGATACAACGCGTCCGTGAAGGATCTCTCGCTGAAAGGCTGCCGGCTAGAAAGCGTCGTCCAGTCCTTTACCGGCATGCAGGTGGAATTACTCATTGAACTACCCGGCGAACCTACCCCCATCCATATTAGCAGGGGAGCCGTCCGCTGGTCCGGATCACAAGGTATCGGTGTCGAATTCTTAGCCGTAACACCTGCTGAACAAGAACGGCTTAAGCGGGTGCTCGAACAGCTCTCCGTAGCAGTAGGACAGGCTCTCATCGTTCCAAAAGGCACGCTACCAAAGACGTGAAGCAGATCACTCAGCTGTCAGCAACAGACTATTCCCCACGTTTGACGAGATCGGTCATCCTTTTCTAAAAGCAAACAGGGTTCCCCTCAGCTAGAACGCCGGTGTATCCGGCAGGCTGGCCAGCGGGAGTTGGCATTCACCGTGCTTCGCATCACCCATGTTCAGCGCATACAGCCTTTGATCGAGTCCAAGCCCGCCGCCGTCTTGCGACCGGATCTGTTGCATTCCGTCCATCCTAGCCCGTATTCTCGTTCCATGGAGCTCTCGTCGTTGTCGATGGAACAATTGAAAGAATTGGTCCAGGGCCTCGTGGACGATCGGATTCGCGAGTTGATCGGAGATCCCGACCTTGGCCTCCAACTCGGCGATTCACTCAGAGCCCGACTCAAGCAGTCATTAGTGAGCAGTGACCGGCTCTCTGGAGAAGACATAGCCAAGCGAATCGGCCTTCGCTGGTAAAACCCATGCCCTGGTACCGCCTCACCTTTTGCCCCAGCACTGCACAAGACCTCGCCGCAATTGACAAGGCCATGGCTCAACGACTCTTCGACAAATCCAAGTGGCTGGCTTCCAATGTCGACAACCTGCGTCATGAATCGATCGCGGATGACCTTCCTGGACTCTGCAAGTATGCCGTAGGGGAATGGCGGATTTTCTATGCGATCGACCGCACGGAACAGCTCGTCGATATCCTCGCGATCGTGCCCCAGAGTGCGCTTCGCTCCTGAAAAACCTCGGTCAGTTGATAGTCCCCAGGACATCTTCGACATGCAGCTGAAACGTTCCCCGTGCCGCATCCTCGACATAATGACGCAAGGCGGTCTCCACCACTGGAAAGGCGATCTCCTCCCAGGGGATTGCGTGGTGGGGAAAGAGCTGCACATCCAGGCTTTCAAACCCTGCGCTGAACTGCTTGGTCTGAAGACGGCCGATAAAGGTCATGTAGACCTGTCCAATACGAGGCAGGCTCAATACGGAATGGAGCTGCGTAATGGTCACTTTCGCCTGCGCCTCCTCAAGCGTCTCCCGCATCGCCGCCTGTTCGGTGCCCTCACCGAGCTCCATAAAGCCGGCTGGATAGGTCCAGAGTCCAAGTCGAGGTTCAATGGCCCGACGGCAGAGGAGGATGTGATCTTCCCATTCAGGAATACAGCCCGCGACGATCTTCGGATTATGGTAATGAATAGCCTGGCAGGTGTCGCACACAAACCGAGGCAGGTTATCGCCTGGCGGAACTTTTTGAATGACCGGCTTTCCGCAGGCGCTGCAATAATTCATCAGGTGGCCTCTGAATCAGCTATCCCCGGCAAGCAAAATGGATAGCACAAACCATCGCTTCTTTGCACCTTGTCCTCGCGGGCTTGAAGGCGTGCTTGAGACAGAGCTTCAGAGCTTTGGCGTGCCCACAACGACCAAGACAGAAGGCGGCGTTGGCTTCAACGCGTCCTGGTCGACCATGTACCGGGTCAATCTCAACACGCACATCGCCAGTCGTGTCCTGTGGGAAGTGGGCCAGAGTCCCTACAAAACAGAAGCCGATGTCTACCACGCTGCCTATGGGCTCGCCTGGCCTGACTGGTTCACGCCCGCTCAGACGATCAAGGTGAAGGTGAGCGCCCGTCGATGTCCCCTCCCCAGCCTGGACTTCCTGACTCTCCGTATCAAAGATGCCGTCTGCGATAAGTTTGCCAAGGCCAAACAGGGGCGCCCCAACGTCGATACGGAACGGCCGGACATCAAGCTCGACGCCTTTCTGGACCAGAACACCGTCACGTTTTATGTGGATACCTCCGGAGAGCCGCTGTTCAAACGTGGCTATCGGGTGGGCTCGATCGAAGCACCCCTCAGAGAAAACCTGGCGGCGGGAATTCTCCAGCTCGCCGGCTGGACTGCGAACGATGTGCTGCTCGATCCCATGTGTGGGAGCGGAACAATCCCTCTCGAAGCTGCCCTCATGGCTCGCCAGATCGCGCCGGGCATCTCACGCAACTTTGGTTTTGAACGATTACTCCTTCACGACGCACCATTGTGGAACCACCTTCGAGAATCGGCGCAAGCCAAACACGTGGCTCAGGTGCCGTCCACCATTTATGCCTCCGACCGGGATCCGGCTATGGTGAAGGTTGCGCAGCGGATGTTTCAAGGCGCTGGAGTGTCGATAGATGTCCGACTAAAGCAAAGCGATATTCTAAACCTGGAAGCGCCGGCAGACACAGGTGTGATGATCATCAATCCACCTTATGGAGTCCGCCTCAGCCGGGCAGACAAACTGGAATCGTTTTACCCCAAGCTGGGCGATTGGCTGAAGCAACGCTTCGCCGGATGGCGTGCCTATGTGTTGACTGGCGATGCCCGACTGTCGAAGCTGATTGGGCTGACACCATCTAAACGCATTCCCCTCTTCAACGGGGCATTGGAGTGCCGGCTGTATGAGTTCATGATCGTTCAAGGCGGAGCGAGACGACGCCTCACGCGGCCAAACCAGCCTTGATTCATTGTGCCATTCTCCTTCACGTTCATGAGTTGCCACTCACTCTCGGTCCCTTCCCCTTGACTTCCGGGCGCGGGAACCTATCAGGCTGTTATACTATCGTGAATCTTCTTCAAGGATGGTCACCTATGGAAAATACTATATTGTCGACGTTGCCGATACTTCCCGTTAAACGAACAGTGTTATTCCCAGGTGTGATGCTACCTCTGACGGTCGGGCGGGAGCGGTCTGTCGCGGCTGTCAACGCCGCCATGAAGACCGAAGAGAAAATGATCGTCGTGGTCGCGCAACGAGATCCTCAGACTGAAGAGCCCGTCTTGGCCGATCTGTATTCTATCGGCACAAAAGCGATCGTCAAGCAAATCGGCCAGTCATCCGAGGGAACGATCCACGCGCTGGTGCAGGGATTGGATCGCGTCGTCCTCCTCAAGGAAGAACAGTCCACCCCCTACTCCACAGTGCGCGTCCGTTCTCTTGGACGTCCTACAGACGATGGAGCGGAAGTCAAAGCCCTTCACCGGGCCATTCAGGAACTGGTGTCCGACTTGCCTCGGTTGATCCAAGCTCCAGGCATTCAAGAAGTCGGTGCGATACTAAGCAATGAAGACGATTCTGTCGCACTGGCCTATCGCATTGCCTCACTCGTCAATCTCAGCTCGGTGGAAGAACAGCGCTTGCTCGAAAGTTCTTCGACGTTGGACCTACTGCGCAGCCTCTACAGCGCGCTGTCTAAGGAAATTCAAATACTCCAGTTGCGAGAAAAGATCACTCAAGATGCACAGACAAAAATCGGCAAGAGTCAACGCGAGTACATCCTGCGCGAACAGCTGAAAGCCATCCAGCAAGAGCTGGGCGAAGGCGAGAACGAAGAGAACGAGGTCGCCCGGTTGAAGAAGCAAATTGCCGAAGCCGACTTACCCGAGGATATTCGCAAAGAAGTCGAGCGCGAGGCCACTAAATTGGGCAAGGTCCCGCCGACGTCACCCGACTATCAGGTGCTTCGGACCTACCTTGAGTTGGTCCTCGAACTCCCCTGGAAGAAGGCCTCCGAAGAACATCTCGACCTGTCAACGGTTCGTCAGGTACTGGAAGAAGATCATTACGGGATCAAGGAAGTGAAGGAACGGATCGTCGAACACTTAGCGGTCTTGAAGCTCAATCCAACTGCCAAAGCCCCAATTCTCTGTCTCGTTGGCCCTCCCGGCGTTGGCAAAACAAGCTTGGGCCAATCGATCGCACGGGCGATGGGCCGGACCTTCGAGCGATTCAGCTTAGGCGGCGTCCATGACGAAGCGGCGCTGCGCGGCCATCGCCGCACCTACGTCGGCTCACTACCAGGCCGCATCATCCAGGCTATCCGCCGGGCGGGAGTCAACAATCCGGTCTTGATGCTCGATGAAGTGGACAAGATGGGGCGTGATTTTCGAGGCGATCCGGCTTCGGCCCTGTTAGAAATTCTGGATCCAGCACAGAATCACACCTTCCGTGATCATTATTTGGACCTCCCGTTCGATTTGTCCAAGGTCTTCTTTGTCACCACGGCCAATACCCTCGATACCATCAGCCAGCCCCTGTTGGATCGGATGGAAGTGATTCGACTTCAAGGCTATAGCGAGCGAGAGAAAGCTGAAATCGCCCGACGCTATCTCTGGCCACGACGACTCAAGGAAGCAGGGATTGAGAAAACCCAAGCCCTGTTGACGAACGAGGTGCTGAATCTTGTCATTGCTCGGTACACGCGGGAAGCCGGCGTGCGCCAACTCGAACAGATGCTGGGACGGTTGACGAGAAAAGTGGCCCTCACATTCGCTGATCTTCCGGATGGCCAGGAGCGGCTGCCCGTCGATATTCAGACGGATATCCTCGGTGAGTGGCTGGGCTCCGAACGGTTCATGCCGGAAGAGGCTCGGAAGAGTCTGCCTCCAGGCGTCGCCACCGGCCTCGCCTGGACCCCGGCCGGTGGCGATGTGCTCTATATTGAAACCACCTTGCTCCCTGGCAGCCACGAGTTGATTCTGACCGGCCAGTTGGGCGACGTCATGCAGGAGTCTGCGCGTGCCGCCAGAAGCTATCTATGGTCGCATGCGGAGAGCATGGGGTTGGACATCTCCCGTTTCAAACGAAACGGGCTCCACATCCATGTGCCTTCCGGCGCCATTCCAAAGGACGGTCCATCGGCAGGCATCACGATGGCGACTGCCCTGGCTTCCGCCTACGAGGGGAAAGCCGTACGAATCGACACAGCCATGACAGGGGAAATCAGCTTGAGTGGGCTTGTCTTGCCGGTGGGCGGCATCAAAGACAAAGTACTGGCGGCACACCGTGCGGGAATCAAGCGCATCATTCTGCCGAAGGCCAATGAGAAAGATCTCAAAGAAATTCCGCAGGAAGTGCGCGACGAACTGACCTTCATCCTGGCGGAACGGATTGAAGAGGTACTACCGGCCGCCTTTAATCCGGACCCGCACGATATCTCTGCCGGGAACGGCAGTGAGCCTGTGGTGGCTTCCAGCCCCGCAGGGGACGCCTAGCCTTCGCAGAAGGCACGAACGATCTGTGCCGTATTGAAGAGCAGGGCGTGGCGGCGCGTGTACACCGCGTGGCCATAGTAGTGATCGCGTGGGTTCGTCGAGCCCGTACTGTCCTTGTAATCAACGAGGAGACAGCGCCCTTCGCTAGGAAAGCGAACAGCTCGTCTAGCACATTCGAGCCACCGCTCGAATCCATCGTAGGGCTCGACCATCTCCCAGACTCGTTTGTTTGCCGCTTTCCCTGATTCCGTAGCAGGCACGGCATCGCTGCCTGCTACCGCTAATTCCTGAATGTAGTCTCCACCCCAGGCGACTGGCATCTCCATCGTAATTTGAGGTAGCTCCATCTTCGCCAACCAACTCTTTCCATCCGTCCGCAAGTTCCGGTGATTCACAATGTGCAACAGCTTCCCAATGCCGGAAGGGTCCCATCCATACCGAACCGGCATGCCAAAGGTCACGATATCGAGTGCGACTCCGTTCAGAAGTGAGGCCGTCTCCAACAGCGCGTCGATTCGCCTCACAGTAGCAGCGACCTCTGGCTGGTTTGTCTGCTCTGCAGAATCGCTCAGAATGCTGAGCAGCTTGGGTCGCCCGGTGATGAGGCTCGGGCACAGCAAATTCGACACCAACGCCAGAACCAGTCCGGCTTGTCCATGCGCTTGGACAAGAATCCGATGCCCCTTCCCTAGGTTCTGTTGTGTACAGAGCTTGTGCAATTCGCCGAGCAGAGACACGGCGGCAAGTGCCCGGCCCAGATGGTGGTGTTCTGATGACCACAGCAGCCTGACACAGGCGATCGGCTGAGTCAGATTCTTATTGATGGTCTGCTTGAACTCTTGAACATAGGCCTCGGTGAAATTACCTGCGTCACCGATCTGTTCATCCAGAAGCATTTTCGTCGCGTCATTGTCTGGGAGCGGCGGCTTGATTCCACTGGGCAGCAACGGAATCCCGTTGCTCTCCTCTCGCATGGCAGCCAGCAAGGCATCGACCCCCGACACCCCTCGTGAATAGCCACGCTTGAGCCCACCGACCTCATCCAACCGCTGCATACCGAACACATCGGCGCCGTGGATCGAGCCATGGAGAAAGACGACGCACGCGACACCGGCCTGAGACAAGCGTGCCCCACAGGTGGCCATAGCCTCGGTCCAGCCTGGCGAGTCGGAAGGAACGACCTCAGCCAGATCAGCGACAGTCAATCGCTCACCGGGGCTCTTCCGTGACAGCTCGTCATGCTGAAAGTTATTCTCACTCGGCATAGAGAACTACATAGCCGATATGGATTCTAGACTGCAACCAGCCCGCAAGGGCACTGAGATGGTTAATGAAGGTTGGTGGGATTTTGCTCGTGATCAGTTGAAGGCTTCGACTGGTTTTTGCTTTTCGGCATCACGGCGGTCGCTGTACATACCTTATTCTCTTCATCGATTCGTCGATCGACGATCTTCACATCTTGCAAATATTCCTGCACAATTTCTTCGCGAGTCAGCTCGATATCCTGCTCGCTCTCGCGCCCCGACCGTTCACGGACACGATCAACCATATGTTCCTTCACCAACACCCGGATCTGCTTGGCCAAGTCCGTCCGCGCTGAGAGCTCCGATACGCGCTGGCAGACAAGCTTGCCTTTGGTGAGATCACCCTGGCCCTTGCCAATCCAGTACTGATCTGACGAGTAGCTCACTTCGGCTCCTGAGGCCGCGATGAACACGCCTCCCAAGCCAAACCAGAGGCCCACTGCAACAGCCACAATTCCCACGTTCTTCTTCAACTCTTCCATCCTTAACGATTTCCGCCTGATGCCCCGAAGGACGGAGCTCCCCGAGGAGGCGGACCTGGTTGCTGCAATCCCGGTGGAGCCTGGGGCACTCGTCTCGCTCCGCCAACCCCTTGGCCCGGTGAGCCCATTGATTGACGATCCCCTGGAGTCAATCCAGACGGTGTCCGGTGAATGATCTCATTGAATGGTCGAACCCCCGGTGACCCACCAGGAGGTGGCACGAGCTCATGGCTCGGCATGCGAGGCTGCATAGCTCTAGGTATAGGCGGCTGGCTCACGCCCAGTGGTTGCCGGCTCGCGATGATCTGCTGTGCAATGGCGATGTGCGGATTGGCTGGAGAGAGACCGCTGGCACTATTCAGCAGACCGTGAGGAATGCCGACCGGCGAAACAAGGACCCAATTCGTCCAGGCCTGCGACACCATCGCGTTTGACTGCACGCGATTGATAATGTCCTTCCGCCTTTGTGCAGCCTGTTGGACTTGATCCGGCGTGGCTGCATTCCCGATGGACTGATTGACCGATCTGAGTTCTTCTTGCAGCTGTTCGTTCTCTTGTTTCAGCGCAACCAGCTGCGCACGAGCGTCTTCGTTCTCCCGAAGGGCGACAATCGCTCGTGCCACCTCATCGGTATCCATTTGTGCCAAAAGATCAGCTCGTATGACCACGACATCTCTGTCTAATGTCGTGGAGATCTGTTGGTTGAGTACAATCACCAATCCAGCCGTGTAGGTGCGGATCTCATCTTTCGTGACATCCATATCGCTCACGACCGTGACGCTTTCAAGATAGGTCGCGACTTGTTCGAGCGCGTTTCGCTTGGCCGCCTCAGTGGCGATCCGAATGGCATCCTCACGAGTATCGCGATCCCCCATTCGGTGCTCACCCTGCGCATTGACAACCCTGATGTCAGCGAGCACGGGGGCAGCGGTGATGAACAACGCCAGCGCGAGAAACAAGACAATGTATTGATACGATTGATAAGACAGTAGGCAGACAGGAAGAGGCTGTTGATGGAAAACTTGACCGGACATCGCCTCCTCCTTCTCACCTCACCTCTGCGCGCAGATGGAAACGGTGATCGGTTTCAGCATAGCAGCCGGAAGGCGGTTCTGCCAGCAATCGCCAGGTGCCCTCCCCCACCTTGCCTTCCTGAAAATTTGCATGTTAGGGTACCGCTCTTACTTGTAGTAGGCTGCGGAAAAACTTGGTCGATACTACATACGGCCAGAATTTTCCGTTCAGTGCTGACAGCAGAATTACTTCAGGATGCTCAAAAAGGCTGTCCAGCAAGGCCGCAACGAGCGAAGAGGCGAGGCGTACACTTCGGTACGTTGAGCCTCTGAGCGAGGCAAGAACGCCGCTGGCGGACTTTTTCAGCATCCTGTGTAGGATACATGCGGGTGATACTGCGTTATGAGACCTCCCTCACGATACCTTCGCTTAATCCTTGTCGGCCTCCTGATTATCTTACTTGAAACCACGGTCCAAGCGCCTGTGGAGGCAGCTGCCCCGCTTGGGAAGGAAACCGATTCCTCCGTTTCTGGGACTGAACATGTCATCCTGTTTGTCCTGGAGGGATTCGGACAAGAGTCGCTCAAGGGCGGCGCGATGCCAGTCGTGAGCAAGCTCGTCAAGGAAGGGTCTGTGACCTGGTCCGCGAGCGGGGTGAAGCCGGCGCTACGATTACCCACCATGGCATCGCTGGTAACCGGCATGCCGGTGGAAAAACATGGGATTACCTGGAATTTCTTCGAATTCAGCCGAGGCTACCCGCGCCACCCCAGCCTATTTGACTACCTGGATTTAAGCGGAGGCCGCGACAGTGCCATCTTTTATATGGATGAGTCCCTGTATCAACTCGCCAAGCCGGAGCCCTACACCGACTATCAACTCTGCGGAGCATTGCGGCCGGAGTGCGGCTCCCAGAAACTCGTCACCTACATCCAGCAGTATCTTCAAAAGGCGACCAGCGGGCACGGCTATGGGCATGCGATTCCCTCCTTGCCTCATTTGCTGGTGGTTCACCTTCCGGAAGCAGGGAGGGCCGGAGTGGCCCATGGCTGGGACTCTACAGAATATCGGGAGGCCTTACGAACGGTCGATGGCGCAATGAAGTCTGTCCTGAACCTTTTCCAGGAGTACTCGCTCTCAGGCCGCACCGCCGTCATCGTCACCGCTCTCAGTGGAAAGGGGATCGACCCCGGCGCCGAGGCCCCAACGACTGAGTCGCCAGTCGTTCCCTGGATCGTCTCGGGAACCGGAATCAAACAGAGCCAACTTATTCGTCAGCCTGTGTCAATCATGGATACCGGAGCCACCGTGATGAAAATCCTGAAGCTGGAGACTCACACGGAATGGGAGAGCCAGGCCGTGAAAGACATCTTCGAAACTGCCGCGGCCACCCCAACCGCACGGCCCCGCAAGAAACACTAGTCCACCATGTGCTACGCTACCCTCATGCGACGCTGGTCTCTCCTGATAGTGGGTTGTCTGCTGGCCAGCCTGCCGACTATGGCTAGCCCTCAGGAGGGATTCGCGAGAGACCCACAGGCCGCGCATCTCAAGGAACATGGGATTACCATCGATGCGACGAAGCTGGTCCCCGCTTCCTGGTGGCAAATACCAGGCGTCACGCCCTCGATCTGGAATTCAGACCCCGAGTCACTCGATGCGCCCAAGACATCTGAGCGTCGGGAACTGCGGTTGAAGCCTGGCACATACAAGTTCATCAGCTTCACGTTCGATTTTCCCTTTACGGTGAATCTTAACGGCACTCTCGATTTTTCAAAGTCCTTGGATCAATGTGTCGAAGGCCGCGGGACACAGGCGTTGATGGTGGTGTGCAAGCGCATGTACCCGTATAGCGGACAACGCGACGCCTATTACGAGCAGAAACCGAACGATGGCTAATGTACTCGAAGATCTTTTAGAAGCGCTTGAAGATGTGGATGACGCCACCCGAGAGGAGGCGGCACAGACGCTGGCCGACCTGGGTGATCCAACGACCCTGGATGCGCTGATCAACGCCTGCAACGATGACTTCTGGTCCGTGCGGGCTCATGCAGGCTGTGGCATCGCGAAAATCGGCGGACCGAAGGCTGTCGAAGCGTTGGTCGGCCTGTTCAACGATCCCATCATGGAAGTGCGCGATCAGGCGGTCGAGGCCACGGCAAAGATAGGCCCGATCGTGCTCGATCGCCTGGTGACAGCCATGAAAGACGAACGATGGCGCGTACGAGAACATGCCGCCAAGGCGGCGGGCAAGATCAAGGACTCAGGAACAGTCGACGCGTTGATCGGCGCCTGTCGCGACCGGGACGGGGCCGTCAAGAGCGCAGCGGCGGAAGCCTTGGGGAAAATCGCCGACGCGAAAGCCATTCCAGCTCTGATCAAGCTGTTTCGGGATTCCTCGAAGATCGTGCGCGAGACGGCCGGAACGGCGCTGATCTACATCGGGTATCCCTCGGTCGATCCGTTACTCGACAGTCTCACGGACAAAGACTTTGTCGTTCGATGTCACGCGGCTCGGGCGTTGGGCGGGATGACCACCGACTATCAAATCGGCAGGTCCTGGGTACAGGACGCAAAGGTCGTGGACGCCTTGATCTCCGCCTTGAAGGACGCTGACCGAGCCGTTCGCGAAGACGCGACCATCGCGCTCGGCATGATCGGTGATCCCAAAGCGATCGATGCGCTGGTTGAAGCCATGAAGGACGGAGCGGTGAAGCGCCATGCTATTGCTTCACTCGGCATGATCGGCGATGCGCGCGCCCTCCCAGCCGTACTGGACGCCTTGAAGGGCAAGGGAATCAAACAGGAGGGCACGCCGACACCCGGGTGCATCGTCAGCGAAGATGCGTTCATCAAGGAAGCCGCCGCCACGGCCCTTGGTCAGTTTCGCAATCCTCGTGTGATTCCAGATTTGATCATGTTACTGAAAGACGGGGTCTTGCGTGAAAAAGCCGCGGCGGCTCTGGCGGTGATCGGGGACGCGGCCATCGAACCGTTGATTGCCTTCCTCTATGACCCCAAAGCGTCTGAAGTCGAAGCTGAAAAAGAGCGCGTGCTTTCGTACGCGTCCGTTCGGCTAACGGCAAAAGACGCCTTGAAACAGATTGCGCTCGATACGTTGGACCAGCTTGGATGGACGCCTTCCGATGAAGTGGTGGAGATCAGCTCAAGTCAGGCCGACAATCTGCGCGTCGATCGGCCGTTGGGACAAAGCGGACGCTTCGGCCCGTCGGGCGACATGGCCTAGTCCCTATCCGTCTCCAGAAGATCCGCGCCGCATCTACTTTCTCACTGCGATGCCGTGAATATCCCCGGTCTCCTTCCCATCCTTCATATTCGTGAGCGTCGCCTGCCCTTTGTAATGACCGACCTTTCCATCTTGATCGACATGAATCACGCCGACGCCTGGAATCGTCCCCATGGCATTATGGGCATCCTTGTCGTTGCCGGTCAGAGGGCTCGGCCCACGGAGACTGACGAAGACGTGTTGGCCATCCGGCGCAACGTCCATCAAGTCCGGAGCTGGATCGGCATTGGCACTTGTGGTCAGATCAACGGACCCCACGCTGAGATTGCTCAGGGTATCGAGAATTTCGATGTTGTTCCCTGCTCGATCCGCATTCCACACATAGCGTCCAAGGCCCGCCATACCATGTGAATCGGCAAATTTGTCATCGCGCTGAGACACGAGTTTGGCCGAAATGGCCTGAGGCAGCTTCGTGATATCGAGTGCATAGACATCGTACGATAGAGGAGCGATCGGCCACCCACCACCGGAGTTGACGTACATCGTGCCTCCCACCTCGATTCCGCCGCAACCCGCTGGGTGGATCTGGTTGTTATCCAACGTCGCCACGACTTTCAGCGGCATGGCCGTGACATCAATGACTAAGAGCCCGCCGCCCCGGAGTGTCACGAAGGCATAGTGGCTCGACGATTCCGTGATCGGGCAAATCGGCGACGTATCTGGACGTTCCCCGCCTTCGAACGCAGCCAAATTCAGGACATCCTTGTCAGAGTCGAACGTGTAGGTGTGTTTAGCGTAATCCGTCCAGATACGGATGAATTTCTTTTCAGCGATGTTGGCGGTGATCGCCATTTGTTGATTGGGCGTTGGCCAGGCCGCGTGCGCGTTCTTCCCCATGGAGAGGCACGCCTCCGGCTTCTTTGTCACTGCATCCATGAAGAGAACCTGCCCGCTCAAAAACGAAATGATGACATGGTCCTGTGCAGCGTTGAAAAACAACATATGGGGTCGGCGAACGGCCTTCTTCGTGGCGTCTTCGCAAAACTTCCCGAGCTCTCCGGCGAAGTCGATCGTCTGTATTGGTTTGGCAGAAGCAGGCGCAGCAGCCAGTTGGGCTCCGTCATAGATATGGAGCAACCCTCCGCTCTCTTTTCCTGTATCGGATTGATCCGTTACCCACACCTCATACCCCTGTGCGGGAGACACCGTCCAGGCAAGTGTCACAAGCAAGACACTCCAACTCCACAACGAACGTACACGACGCGCCATACATAGCCTCCAGCTGTTAGAATACAAAACTGTCGAGGCACTATACTGTGCTTTTTCACACCAGGTTTCTAGGGGAAATCGCGGTGGGATACCTTCATTGACCCCCTGAAAATCAGTATGTTAGGGTCAACAGCTTGGCTACATGAGGCTCCAGATGGGTGACACAGTCGCTGAACAAATCGCCGCGCTCACTGATGATGATTGGGCTATCCGTGAAGAAGCCGCGATGTTGCTCGGCACGATGCGTGACCCACGGGCTGTGGGCCCGTTGGTCTCTTTGCTTCGAGATTCCGACCGTGCGGTCCGCGAGGCGGCGATCGGAGCCCTGACAGCAATCGGAGAACCATCGGTTCCCGTACTGGGACTCTGTCTCTCCGACCCTCAGCCGGCAGTACAGGAAGCGGCTTCGACGGTGTTGGCCTCCATTGCCGATAGTCGGGTGCTGGCTCCACTCATTGCGTCGCTTAAGAACTCCGATTGGATCGTTCGTATGCAGGCCGCTCGAGCGTTGGGACGAATCAACGATCAGACCTCGGTGCCGCATTTGATTCCTCTGCTCCAAGATAAGGTCAAAGCGGTGCGAGAAGAAACTTCGACGGCATTGGCGGCAATCGGTGAGCCGGCACTCCCCGCCTTGCGGGACGCAACGACACACGGAGATTGGCTCGTCCGGCTACATGCCGTGGAGGCACTGGGAAAAACAAAATCGTCACTCGCCGTTGAACCGTTGCTGTCCCTATTGTTCAATGATCATGATTCCGCGGTCCGTGAAGATGCCATTCGAGCGTTAGGAGACATCGGAGATCCTCAAGCTGTCGAGTACTTGCTGACCGTCATGAAAGAGCCGGGGCTGCGCATCTTGGCCATTGACGCACTGGGCCGCATCGGAGATCGTCGAGCCGTACCGATGTTGCTTGCAGCGGCACAAGGCGTGACCCCACCAGACCACATGCGGGCGGTCTCGGGCTGCGGCGATCAGTGGACAGAAGATCGTATGGCACAAGCCGCCGCCGTCCGTGCCTTGGGGATGGTCGGCGATGAATCGGCACTGCCGACGTTGGTGGCGGCGCTTCACTCGACCTTCACGAGGGCGGAAGCCGCAGCAGCCTTGGCTCAATACCGGTCGAAGGCGATCCCGTTGCTCCTCCCGTTGCTGGCCGAGCCGACGGATGACAACGTGCGCTATCACGTGAAGGAAACCTTGGCCTTAATCGGCTGGAGACCTGGCAGAATTTAGCAGAATATTGAAAACCATTTCGGTACCGCTGCCTAGGCGCTGCCGAATGATCTCGGATTAGGAGCCGAATATCCCGTAGGCTGTTCAAAAGGGCCCGTTCAGCAAGGCCGCAGCAAGCGAAGCTGGCAAAGCATACGCTGTTCGTATGTTGAGCCTCTGAGGGATGCGAGAATGATACTGACGGACTTTTTCAACAGCCGACAAAGTACCCATGCCTAAAGAAACGATTGAAACACTGGTATCTGAACTGATCCATGAAGAGGATTGGCGCCGTATGCGAGCGACGGCCGCCTGTGTGGCGGGCGGTCCTCGTTCAGTACAGGCACTCATCGACGCCCTAGGGTCAGGGCCCACCGAATTGAAAAAAGAAGCCGCCGCGATGCTGGCCCGTATCAAAGACCCGCAAGCCGGAGTGGCCCTCGTCGGACTACTCGAACATGCTGAGGAGGTCGTTCGGAAAGCCGGTGCGGCAGCCCTTGAACAGATGGCAGGGGTGCTCGATACGGACACGGCTCGGGTGCTAGTCGCATTGCTTCCCACGACTCAGGAACGCGTAACCAGACAGGTCCTGAGCCACCTGATCGGGGCGATTCCCACATCCGTCTTGCCCCTCTGCGACATGCTGAAACATCCTGATCAGGATGCGCAAATTGCAGCAGCACTGATGCTCGATCAATTATTGGATCCCCGTTCCCTTGATGCATTCATCGATGCCATGGGCCAGCCGGCGGTTCGAGATATCGCCGTTGGCACGTTGAAGAAACTGGGCGCGATCCGGGAACGAATCGACGAAACATTCGAGACCTTGCGTGCAGTCGAAGGAGCCAGCGAGCGCGAAGAAGCTCGTATGACGGCGGTCATCGACCTGCTCAGAATTGGACGACCGAGCGTAGAAATTCTGATTGAATATCTCGAAGACGACGATTGGCTCGTGCGCGAAGCCGCAGCCGACTTATTGGGAAAAATCGGAGATGTGCGAGCCGTCGAACCGTTGATGAAGCGGCTGGAACAGGACAAGGATACCGGGGTCAAAGAGTTGGCGATCAAATCCCTTGGGCTGATCGGCGATGCGCGGCCGACTCGACTCTATCTTGACGCTATCCCTATCCGTCCGCTACGGGTGTTTGCCATGGAGGCTTTGGCCAAGATCAAGGATGTCGGAGTCTTGCATCCATACAAGGACCTCTTTGACCGGCTCCGCACAGATCGCGACGGCCTCGTAGCCTATAATGCAGGTCTCATCGCCGATAAACTTGACGCCATCACGGCCACGGAAAGCCAGCCCCCCGAAGAGGATACTGAGCATGACTGAACACGGTGCATCTGATCAAATCGATCAACTCATTCACGCATTGCACGACGAGAACGAGGCCTTACGCGACCATGCGATCGCGAGCCTCGGCCAGACTGGTCCCGAGGCGCTTCC
>CAKKRK010000076.1 GCA_919902665.1 Nitrospiraceae bacterium | reverse complement strand
TCCTGTGCATCGGCTCTATGAATGTTGCAGTGGCCCAAGAACGTCTGCAGCAGTCCGGTGGGTCATCGCTTGGCGTCGGAAACAGCGTCGGCGACGTGTCTGGAAATGCGAACCGTGTTCAGGCATTCGACCGGAATACCTTTCTTGATCGTCTGTCTCAGCCCGAGACCGTGATGGGCCGGATCTTTGCGCTTGATTTGCCGCAGCACCGACTCATGATTGAAACGGGTGGGGCCGGCCGTATGCAAGACGAAGGTCAGGAAGGCAAGGCGGGCTATGGTGCGCGGACGGTCATGACACTGCATCTGACTGATCGATCCAACATGCAAGCCATTCGCGAGCTCAACGTCGGAGATGAAGTGACCGTGCAGGTCAGAGAAGAAACGACCGAGCAGCAGCCGTTTGGAACTGGAAGAAAATTGGTGTCGGAGGCTTCCGTGATGAATATCGTCGCTACGAGAAAGGGGTTCGGCGGACTGGGACAGCGACCTGACCCGGCCAATGACCGCGCGATCGTGATGAATGGCGGTGGGGTGACGGGTGGTGTGCCAGGTGCAGTCCTTCCAGGCAAGATCACGGGAACGGTCGATACGACCATCGGTGACTATTCTGGTTCAGCGCCTTGCTGGAATTGTGACCCCCAACCGGGATGGGGAAATCAGACGCAGACCAAGTCCGATTATGGGACTGATGCCTCAAAGCCAAATCTTGTTAAGGGAATAGAGTGAGTTGATTCGGTAAGCCGAACGTTGCTTGGTGAAAGGGGCAGCGATCGCTGCCCCTTTTTTTATGTGGGCTGTGGCCTGATATGCAGTGTCTCATCATTCTTGGTAGCGTCATGACACAAACTTCTGTTGCGGTATGCAAATGGACACGATGAACGAGCATCAGAATGAGTCGGATACACCGGTGGCCGAACTTGATCTTCGCGGCGTGATTTGCCCCTATAACTTCGTGAAGACGAAACTCAAGCTGGAGACACTGGAGCAGGGGCAGGTGCTGTCGGTGCTTCTCGATGATGGAGATCCTATCCGCAATGTTCCTCGTAGCGTTGAGAACGAAGGCCATACGGTCTTGTCGCAGGAACGAGTCGACCAGGCCTATCGGGTCTTGATCCGTCGAGAGGAGAGCGATTGAGCACGGCGCATGTCTTGATCGTCTGATTCTGTCCCACCTTTCCCTGCAAGAAGGAGTGTCACGTCCCGTCCCCGAGGCGAGCCGAGTTTCTTACTGACCTCACCAGCCGTTCCACGAATGATGTGCTCATTCGGCTTCGTTAAATCGTACGCCACAACTACAGTGCATTGAGGAGCGCTATCGCCAAGGCTTTTTAGTAGGCGTGCGACCACTGTCCCTGTGCAGAAGGCCACGGTTGGACCATTGCTCTTCAGAGAATCCAGAAGGCGTTGGGTGATACGTGAGGAGGCGCTCGGCAGATGTCCAAGAAAATAGAAGGAGTCACAGGGGAATCCTGCGGCAGTCAGGGCTGTGATAATCGCAGAAGGACCGGGGACTGGAACCACCAGGATGCCATGCGTATGCGCAGCGGCTACGAGAAGATGGCCGGGGTCGGAGACGAGGGGGGAGCCACAATCCGATACGAGCGCGACATGACTGCCTTGCTGTAACCGTTGCAACAGAACCGCTGCTTTTTCTTGGAGATTTCTGGGCCCGTAGCTCGTCACAGTGGCCTGAATGCTATGATGCATCAGGAGTTGTTGCGTCACTTTTGGATCTTCGGACGCGATCAGGTCTACTGTGCTGAGGATCCGAAGGGCGCGCACGGTCACGTCGTCGGGATGTCCAATGGGGACTGCGACTACGTAAAGCGTTCCGCTCCGATGTGGACGGCTGACCGAAGTCATTGCCGCGCCAGCGTTTTGTTGACTCTGTTTGGTTGGCATCGATATAATTCCATGCTTATCTTGTCGAGGCGCGGTCTCTAGTTATTGCAGGGGTATTCCCGATGGCAGCCCTTTGTTTCATGGTCACCATGGTCCTGTACTTCGTGGCCACGATGTCCTTTCTCGCCTATTTACTGCGACGCTCCGAAGCCTTGTCAAATGTGTCATTGGCGATTACGGCGGTCGGCTTCATCTCCCATACCGTTGCCCTCGTTATCAGAATGGTCGAGGTCTCATCTACGGTGCCGCCCAGCTTTTCGGACGCCCTGTCGTTTTTCTCCTGGATGATCATTCTTGTATTTGTGCTAGTCGAGTTTCGCCATCGGATTCATGTACTTGGGTCCTTCATGGTGCCCTTAGCCTTGGTCTCCTTGGTCTCGTCTGCAGCCCTTCCGGAAACGGTCCCCACGCTTCAGCCTGTGTTCAAGACCTTGTGGTTTCATGTCACGCTCAGCATGTTGGGAACGGTGGGATTTACCGTCGCATTCGTGGCAGGAGTGATGTACCTGATTCAGGATCGGCTCCTCAAGTCGAAACAGTTCAATGTCCTCTACAGTAAGTTGCCGGCACTCGACTTTCTCGATCATCTCAATCAGCAATCCATCGTCTTGGGGTTCCCCTTGCTGACCTTGGGAATCGTCACGGGAGCCATCTCGGCCGAGTTTGCGCGTGGATCCTATGTCAGTTGGAACCCTGAGCAAATCTGGGCACTGGTCACCTGGGTCTTCTATTTCGTTGTGTTGCTTGGACGGCTGACCGTCGGGTGGAGGGCGAAGCGCGCAGCGTATCTGACAGTCATCGGGTTCGCGTGTGTCATTCTTACATTAGTCGGTGTGGTACTGAAAGAAACCTAGGGCCTGGTCAATCTATGCGGTTGTTAGTCACATGCATCTGATCGTCGTAGGGTTGAGTCATAAGACGGCTCCGGTCGAGATTCGAGAGAGACTGGCGGTTCCCGAAAGCCGTCTTGGCGAGGCGCTCACTCGTCTCTGTTCGTACTCTGGAGTCAAGGAAGGCATCCTGCTCTCGACCTGTAATCGAGTCGAGGTCTACTCAGTTGTCGATGACGTAGAAACCGGCTATGGACGTATTCAGGAGTTTCTTGCCGACACCCATCTGTCATTGTCTTCCGAGCAATTGACCCCTCACCTCTACTGGCATACCGGCGATCGAGCGATCGGTCACTTGTTCAGAGTCGCTGCCAGTCTCGATTCTATGATTATTGGGGAATCTCAAATCCTGGGACAACTCAAGGGTGCGTTTGAAGTCGCGCTGGCCCATAAGACGACCGGTGTGATCATGAACAAGGTCGTGAAGAAGGCCATCTCGGTGGCCAAGCGGGTGCGGACCGAAACGAAAATTGCAGAAATGGCGGTCTCGGTCAGCTATGCCGCGGTCGAACTGGCGAAGAAGATCTTTTCGGATCTTCATGAGAAGACGGTGTTGTTGATTGGTGCCGGTGAAATGGCGAAGCTGGCCGCGCGCCATTTGATCGCTCATGGTGTGAAGCATGTGCGCATTACAACGAGGACTCCACAACATGCGGTCGATCTTGCCGCGAAATTCGGCGGGACGGCCGTTCCATTCGATCAGTTCAAGGATGACATGGCTTTGGCGGATATCGTGCTGGTTTCGACGGGTGCGGCCCATTATCTTGTCGGCGCTGAGGATGTGCGCCGTGCGGTCGAAGAGCGCATGAACCGTCCGATGTTCTTGATCGATATTTCAGTTCCTCGGAATATCGACCCGGCCGTTCGCCATGTCGACAATGCGTTTCTCTTCGATATTGATGATCTCACACAGCGCGTTGAACAGAACCGAGCCGGGCGCGTGCAGGAGGCTGAGAAGGCTGAGCGGATGGTTTTGGAAGAAGTGACCACCATGCTGGATTGGATGAAATCCTTGGAGGTCACTCCGACGATCGTCGCCCTGAGGAGCCACGTCGACGACCTGAAGCGGGCGGAGGTCGACAGGGTGCTTGCGCGATTGCCGCACCTGTCTCCTCAGGACCGTGAACTGGTTGAAGGCCTTGCCTCCTCGATCGTCAATAAATTAGTTCATCGCACGATGGTCACCCTCAAGGCCGAAGTCAACTCCTCGAATGGCCCGGCGTTCGTCGAAGCGGCCAGGCGATTTTTCTCTCTCGACCAACCGGCTGCGTCTGTTCAACCGATCGAGCCTTCTAGAGAGTCGCCGCGGTATCATCCTGAGAGCGCGGTAGAGTCGGGTGCCGAGGATCCAGTTTCAGAAACATCAGTCCGTAAACGAGCTCGCTGATCGGCGGGTAACGAAAAGAGTTTCATCGTGTCGATACCGAACGGCCAACGCGCAACCTTGGTTCTGGGAACGAGAGGAAGCAAGTTGGCGCTTTGCCAAAGTGAATGGTTTCAGTCCAAGGTTCAGGACGTGGTACCGGGGGTCCGGGTTGTGCTCAAGAAAATTCAGACGTCTGGCGACAAGATCCTCGACGTACCATTGGCAAAAATCGGGGGGAAAGGCCTGTTCGTCAAGGAAATTGAGGACGCCTTGCTCGCTGGTGAGGTCGATTTTGCGGTTCACAGTATGAAGGATGTTCCGGCGCAATTGCCAGAAGGTCTCGACATTCTCTGTGTGCCTCCTCGTGAAGATGCACGTGATGCGTTGATCAGCCGAGAAGGGCATTCATTCAGCACGCTCCCCTTAGGGGCGACGATCGGGACTGCGAGCCTTCGACGCCAGGCACAACTGTTACAAGCCAGGCCAGACCTGAAGATCGCGATGCTGCGCGGGAATCTGGATACACGATTAAAGAAACTCAAAGAGGGCCAGTTCGATGCCATCGTCTTGGCCGCTGCTGGTCTGCATCGGTTAGGGTGGTCTCAGACCATCACGGAATATCTTTCTCCCATCCTCAGTCTGCCTGCAATCGGACAAGGAGCCCTTGGGATCGAAGGTCGGACGAGCGATGCCTTCGTGCGTTCCGTCTTATCTCGACTCAATCATCAGGTCACCCATACGACCGTGACCGCAGAGCGGGCCTTCTTGTGCCGCCTAGAAGGAGGCTGTCAGGTGCCCATCGCAGCCTACGCAACCCTGTCTGGAGAGCAGTTGGTTTTGGATGGTCTTGTCGCCAGTGTCGATGGAAAGACCGTTCTTCGCGACCAGATTGAGGGGACAGCTCAGCAGGCGCACGCTCTAGGTGTCCAATTGGCGGAACGATTACTGACTCGTGGAGGGGACAAGATTCTCCTGGAGATTTACGGATCAGCGTGAACATGGTACGACGAAACAAGAAGGGCAAGGTCTATTTAGTCGGAGCTGGTCCGGGAGATCCTGGTCTGTTGACCCTTCGAGGGAAAGAGTGTCTTGAGCAGGCTGACGTGGTCCTCTACGATTATCTGGCTAACCCCGCTCTCCTTGCCCATGCCCGAGATGAAGCGGAGCGGGTGTATGTCGGACGCAGAGGCAAAGGGAAATACCCTGAGCAGGACGCGATCAATCGTCTGCTGATTGATCGAGCCAGCGCAGGCAGCGTGGTTGTGAGGTTGAAGGGTGGCGATCCGTTTGTCTTTGGGCGGGGAGGAGAGGAGGCGGAAGCGCTCGCGTTGGCCGGGATCGAATTCGAAATCGTTCCTGGGGTGACCGCTGCGGTTGCTGCCCCTGCCTATGCCGGTATTCCGGTGACTCATCGGACGTTAGCGTCTACGCTGACGATTGTGACCGGACATGAAGATCCAGAAAAGCCTTCAACGGCCCTGGAGTGGTCGAGGCTGGCGACGAGCCAAGGGACGCTTGTCTTTCTCATGGGCATGAAAAATCTTTCGACGATCGCCGCGACCCTCCTAGCCGAAGGGCGAGCGGGGTCTACACCCGTGGCGATCATTCGGTGGGGAACGAGAGCCTCCCAGCAGACTGTTGTAGGTACATTGGCTGATATTGTGGAGAAGGCCGAAGCTGAAAAAATGGAGCCGCCGACCGTCATTGTTGTGGGGGAGGTCGTTCGACTTCGGTCGAAACTCAACTGGTTCGAGCAGCGCCCGCTCTTTGGCAAACGTGTGCTCATGACACGCGCGAAAGAACAGGCTGGTGAGTTGGCTGCCCGTTTGGCCAGCTATGGAGCTGAACCGGTCGAGGCTCCGACGATCACGATCGTTCCCCCTCCAGACTGGGCGTCTGTGGACCACACGATTTCAGAGATCAGGACGTACGATTGGATTATTTTTACCAGCGTCAATGGCGTGAGCCGTTTCATGACCAGGCTGTTCGCTCAAGGGCTCGACTCACGCTGCTTAGCCGGACGGCAGTTGTGCTGTATTGGGCCTCGCACGGCTGAGGAGTTGGAAAAGTTTGGGGTCAAAGCGGATGTGGTTCCTGCAGAATATCAGGCAGAAGGAGTGTTAGCCGCACTGAGTCGGCAGGATATAAAAAACACCCGTATCCTGATCCCTCGGGCCGAAGTGGCCAGAGAGCTCTTGCCGGACGAACTTCGTGCTGCCGGGGCACATGTCGATGTCATCCCCGTGTACCGAACGCTCACACCGGGCCAGGATTCCGTGGGATGGCGGCAGGAGCTCATGGATCATCGGATTCATGTCGTCACGTTTACAAGTTCGTCCACGGTCCACAACTTTGTTGCGATGCTTGGTGGTACGGAAGCGGTGAAGCCGCTCGTGCAATCCGTCATGATCGCTTGCATCGGACCCATTACAGCCAAGACCGCAGAGGAATATGGTTTGACGGTCTCGAT
>CAKKRK010000075.1 GCA_919902665.1 Nitrospiraceae bacterium | reverse complement strand
GTTCGGAGCCTCGATGGCTTTTTTATGTCACGAGTCGTGAATTATCCGGGCTAGACGAACTCTACGAGGCGGGCAAGAAACACCCGTTACTTGCAGACAAGTTCAAAAGGGTTTGGGAGCCTGTACGTTTGGACTCTCCGCAAGCTCAACAACTAAAGGCCCGACATGATGAAGAGAAAGCATGGCGGAAGCGAACAGATCGCCCTCCGCTCAGTCCATCTCCCGCTGAGAGATTGGCGAGGGCCCTTCAGGAGTGCGAAGACTGCAATCCCTCTGCCTGGTCGCGTGTTACGCGTGAGCTGACCTTAGAACCAACCAGCACAGATTATGACTTTGGATTTGAGTGGGACGTAACGAAATTGCCAGGGTGGATATCAGCCAGCGAAGCAACTCGTGAACAAATCATTCGTGTAGCAGGGAAATATGTCCTTTCTGACACACCCACTCCGCCCGATTGGCTTGGGACAGGGCAATGGAGTCAGCCGGTAATGTCGCAGTGGAGTGCCGTTACTCTACTTCAAAAAGTTAGGCCCCAGACCATGCAAAGCTTGTCGCCTGAGCAGATGGTGAAGTGGTGCCCAATCATTCTTGCATTTCCATTTCTGGATAACGACAGCGATCGATCAGTTAAAGAAACGTTGCTCAAGCTCGCCTACCGAAAGTCTCCACTCGCCGTGCTGGATACGGCAAAGGTCTTGATAGAAAGGGAAATTAAAAAGGGAGAAAGGATAGGCGTTGCTATAGATTTAAATGCGGTCTGGGATGAGCAGATAGCGATTCTCCTCCTACAGTATGCCAAGCGAAGTAATCTCAAGCCACAATCCTTGAGCTCTCTGCTCAGCATATTATTTTCGCATGACAATGTGGAGGCGCATTCCCTCGCCTCTTCACTAGTTACCACACCACCACCTGCAAAGGAGCCAGAAAGATCGCTAGCCCTTGCTGCAGCAACAACTTTAATGCTCGATACAAGGGACGTTGGCTGGTCAATCGTATGGCCAGCCATCCAGGCAGATGAGGAGTTCGGCAAACAAGTTGTGCTGGGGATCAATCGTGATTACGAGACAATGGGGCTGCGACTTAACGAAGGTCGACTCGCTGATCTTTACATATGGTTGACTCGTCATTTTGAATCCCCCAAGCACTCAGCTGGACAAGCTCATTGGGTTGGGCCTCTTGAATATGTGGACCTGTGGCGAAACGCTATCATTCAATTATTAATACATCGAGGAAACATTCGCGCATGTGAGGCGATTAAACGACTTCAGCAAGAGCTTCCAGACCTAGACTGGCTCAAGTGGGTGCTCGTGGATGCACAAGCACAGACCCGTAGGGCTACGTGGGTGCCACCGCAGCCTCAGGAAGTCATTAAACTTGCCGCTGACCGTGGGCTGCGGTTGATCCAGAGCGGAGATCAACTCATGCAGGTGCTGGTCGAGTCCTTGGAAAGGTTTCAAGCCATGTTACAGGGGGAAACACCGGAGGCCCAATTCCTATGGGACAATGTTTCTAAGTCGAATACTAGACCAAAAGATGAGAACGCGTTCTCTGACTATGTAAAGACCCACGTCGAGAAGGACTTGAAACATAGAGGTATTGTACTGAACAGAGAGGTCCGAATTCATAGAGGGGAACGGACTGATATTCATGTGAATGCTGTCACTCAGGCTGCATCAGGAGACTCCTATGATTCCATCACTGTCATTATTGAATGTAAGGGTTGTTGGAACCCTGAATTGTATACTGCGATACAAGACCAATTGGTCGGCAGATACCTCCAGGATAACCATTGTCAGCATGGTCTCTATTTAGTTGGCTGGTTTAACTGCACTGCATGGTCAGAGCAGGATGGTCGGAAAAAAGATGGTCGGAAAAAACAGGCTGAAAAACTGTGCCCAGCGATTGATTCCACGAGGCAGAAGTTAGCCACATCCGCAGCAGATCTTTCAAAAGGCTCTACTAGAGTAAGATCTGTCGTACTTGATGCATCCCTTCATTAAGTGTGGCGCTGTGCTCAGCAATCGTCAAACATCCGAAGCTGCTCCGGATGTGGGATCCCTCGTCTCCACGTCAGGAGTGGGGGCACTCTCTTTAGTTTAGAAGAAGGTGGGCTTGATGCCAGTAAGGCTTGCGCAGAGATCCATGGTCCAATCAGGTCGAAGTGGGCCAGATCTGTTTCTCGAAGATTCACGCTCCACTCCGAACCAAGTCTTTTCCTTGTTCCCGCTGGACGACTAAGGTACCGCAACTGAAAGAACCACTCCCCTGACAAGCTTGTCCCAACCCGGTGAACAATGGCGATAAGACCCCTCCGATCACCTGCTGTTTGCAGGAGGTAGACTCCGATAGCAATCTCTTCACGATCCATCATGTATCCAATGGATACATGAGTATTGACTGAAGGTCAAGGCAAACTTAGCGGCAGAAGCTGGATTCTTGACTCACGATCAGACGGGATCTAGGGTACTTGAGTGAAACAAGTCTTCGTCTCTCAGAACTTGATCGAAGTTGAGATGCACAAAGAGCTACTTGAGCAGGCCGGCATCCAGTGCATGATCAAGAACCAGCGTTCCTCAGGACTTGCTGGAGAAATCCCCTTTGTGGAGATTTTCCCGGAGCTGTGGGTACTCCAAGAGCAGGATTACGATCAGGCACGTCAGCTACTTGAAGAAGAAACTGAGTTGCCGCCAATGAATCAAGACTTCTGGACATGCTCAGGATGCGGCGAGCGGCATGAAGGTCAATTTGGCGTCTGCTGGAAGTGTGGACAGGGAAAGACCTCGGCGTGATCTTCGCTGCTATCTTCTCCCCCATCCATCACTTCTTCTTGCAGACGAATTTCCAGACTGATTGAGCGAGAGTTCCTCTTGGAATAGGTACCCAGGCTGACTCGCCTGACTTCTGATACACCACCTCACCAGTTCCCATGTTCCCAGCGAAATGTTCCACTGCCAGCAGCCGAAAGCGCTCGTTCGAACAGTCGTGCTCTTCCTGGCCGCGCGAAGACAAGTATGTCGTGAACCATCGTGTCTGAGCGGTCCTCAGATCATCCAAGACCCACACGCTCACCCGCTCACCATTCCGGATGATGGTCTCGGAATCGACATAGATC
>CAKKRK010000074.1 GCA_919902665.1 Nitrospiraceae bacterium | reverse complement strand
CGAAGAGGACATTTCTACTTTGTCCAAACCGGACATTATCATTTTGGGATTACAGCAGCGGAGCGAGACCCAGGCTTGAAAATCGGCACAGCCGACCGGCATACTGAAGGGGTTCTATAGGAGCCCACGATGTTGGATACCAGTTGCTGCGTGCCCAATTGCCTAGAGAGACCCTATGCTCCGGCCGGTACGCGTTCCGTCTGCAAAGACCATTTCCTCAGTTTTCTCACCTGGCGCCGTCGCCGTGGCACTCAGATGTTCCACACCTACGCCGGCATGTCGATGGAGGAACGCAATACCATCGCCGCCGAATGGGTGAAAACCATCAGGACAGATGACGAACCCACTGCTGCGCCAAAGCTTTAATCGCCTTTCCCCTTCTCACTTGAAACGGCGTCCTTGTAGTCTCCTCACTGCGCACATCCAATCCAGGGTCTTCTGAGACTGCGCGTTGGGCGAACACTCTTTCTCCCCTCCCTCTCAATCAGGTGGGGTGTTGTGTGGCTTTCTCCAGCGCGCGTTCACCGAGCATCGCCATTCCTCTTTTACTTCCTTTCTCAAGCAGGCCGCCTGGTTGTCTCCTGATTGCGCGCATGCACCGAGGGCCTTCTGGGGCCGCGCGGTGCGCGAGCAGAGGAGATAACCAGGCGGCCTGCCTCCCCCTCACCCCATTACCGGCGACCCGTGGTGATGGATCATCAGCCACTCATCGCCGATAAGTTCGAACAGGTTCGTTGCCAGGACCTTGGCTTGCTGCGGTTCGTCGGATTGTTGAGTGATGAGATTTTCCACGCAGATGACCCAGGCCATATCGCCGGCCACCTGAACTATCACGTCGGTGAGTTCGAACTTCATCGAGAAAGTGTTGTTGAAGATCAGCACCCAGGAATCGCGGACGGCAGGCCACCCAGAACGAATCGTCCAGCCCGGGTGAATACAGGTGACGTATTCTTGATGAGCCCAGAGCTCGTCCATCTTGGCGATGTCGAGACTCTCAAAAGCCTCGTAGAATGTCTGGTTGGCTTTCGTGACGGCTTCGATGCGCTGTTTTAACAAGCTGCGACCCTCAGTCAGCGGAGCCACATCATACTGCAAGCGAGCCAGGCACGGCGAGAACATTTCTCAGAGGCGCTCACGGGACAAACTTAGTGCTGACGAGACTCATATCCTACCGCCTCGCCAAATCGGGAGTCGTAGATCGTCAATAGGTTCGTTCGAGGTCAGAGCAATCACAAACCGCTTGGTCTCAGGAAACCGCCAGTAGCCCTATCGGGAACATCCTGAAAGAGTGGAGGACGATTCTCGCGAGGGGCCGTTGAGTGGACTGAAAGAACGTGGGAATGCAGATGAATCGGCGAAGAACTAGGAATCGGGCTGGATCACTCCAACTCGCATCGCGAAACGGACAAGCCCCGGCACATCGTGAATGTCGAGCCGCTCCATCAATTGACTCCGGTGGGTTTCCACGGTTTTGACACTCAAGCTCAGACGTTGGGCGATATCTTTCGTCGTTTGCCCTTCTGCGACGAGCTGCAGGATTTCGCGTTGGCGCATGCTCAGTTTGGCCAGCGGACCGGTCTGCCCTTCAGACTTTTCGCGGTAAGCTTCGATGGCATACTTCACAACCGCCGGGGTCAGGTACCTCTCCCCCCTGGCGACCGTCTTGAGGGCCAACTCTAGTTCAGCCAATTCTGCACCTTTCAACAGATAGCCTGAAGCACCCACCTGCAATGCTTGTTGGAGGTATTCTTCATTGGCATACATCGACAGCAAAATCACGCGCGTAGTCGGCGATTCCTTGACGATCCTGGCAGTCGCATCGAGTCCGTTCAGTCCTGGCATCGCAATATCCATCAGCACCAGATCAGGAGGATCCGCTTGTACAGACTTGATGGCTTCCCACCCATCACCGACATCCGCGATAACTTCGATCCCTTCGATTTTTTGCAGGAGGGCCCGCATGCCGGCCCTGACCAACGCATGGTCTTCCACGAGAAGAATCCGGAGGTGGCTCATGGCGATATCACCTCAACCGTCGCATGCAACTTGGTCTGCTCTTGCTCTGTGAGCGGGAAGCACAGCTCGAGCCTGGTCCCTTCACCCAGCACTGATGAGATGGCGAAGCTGCCGCCGGCCAGCCGCACACGCTCTTCCAGACCGAGCAATCCGATACTTTGTCCGCCCAGTGCGCGCTGTTTTGCCAACATGACATCAAACCCAACACCGTCATCCTGAATAATAAGTGTGACGTCCTGATCTTGCCGGCACAATGTCAGATCGACGGTCTTCGCCTTCGCATACTTCGCGATATTGGTCAGCGCTTCTTGCACAACCCGAAAGCAGCTGACCTCGATAGGAGCCGGGATTCGCCCTGTTATTCTCTCGACAGACAGTGACAGGATCCACCCATTCCGCTCTGCCTGCCGATTCACATACCACCGGAGCGCGGGTACCAAACCTAAATCGTCGAGAAGCGACGGCCGGAGATCCAACGCCAGGCTCCGCACTTGAGTCAGCAGGCGATCCACCAGCTCAAGGCTATCCGTGAGTGAGCCGAGCCGGGCCTCCCCAACCTCACCATGCTGGATGTCTTGCAAGTCAATCTTCAGCGCTGTCAGCAACTGTCCGACTTCGTCGTGCAGATCGCGCGCAAGCCGGCTTCGCTCCTCCTCCTGTACTTGCATCAGTCGGTTAGACAGTATCCGTAAGGAATGGTTGGCGGCACTCAATTCGGCAGTTCTCTCTTGAACTCGTATTTCTAATGCCTCGTGCGCTTGCCTCAGGAGGACCTCCGCCCTCTTCCGTTCGCTGATATCCCGGATGACTTTCGAGACCCCCACAAACTGACCCAAGGCGTCCTTGAGCGGTGACAATGTGACCGACACATCGATATATCGGCCGTCCTTGGTCAACCGTACGGCATCATAGCTTTGAATATCATGCGTTCCCCGCAGCGTAGCCAGCTCCCAGGCTCTGTCCCGAGAGAGATGGGCTGGGATAATCGTGAGGATCGAACGGCCAATCATCTCGTTGGCGGTATAGCCGAAGAGACGCTCCGCGCCTCCATTCCACGTGGTCACGAATCCATCTGGAGTCACGCTCAGAATGGCGTCGCTGCTGCTCTCCACGATCGCACCCAGTCGCCTGGTGGCATCGTCGAGTTTGGCCCTTCTCGCTCGCGCCACGAGCCACGCCGTAATCCACAGGAGGGCGATGCCCACAACGCGATTGAAGCCGGCAATGTCTACCGGAATGAAAGGAGGAGACAGTGTGTGCCCCAGGTACGCGAGAACCGTCCCGATGGTCGCAACAAGATACGGCGCCATCGGCCACTCAATCCAGAGGGTCAAGAAGGCGCCGAAGACATCCCCAACGACCCAGACCGCATACCCCCACGGCATGAACACATCGAGAAAGAACGTCCCAGCCAGAATCAGCGGAATCAGTGCTCGGGCATAGTTACTGTTCATGATAGTCCACGATCCAAGACAAGATGACCGCCTGTCGCTCGACGACGGCTGCACGCCGGAGCAACAACTGCCTCTGCCTCCAGGTCTTGCATGATACTCTAAAGCAAAGATCGGGATCGAGAACGGATTGGTGGAACTACAATCTTAGTTATTTCTCTCAGCCGTTTGCCGGTTCACGACCCACACACCGGCCAGGATGAGGCCGATACCGATCATTTCAATCAGTCCGATGGATTCTCCCAGGATCAAGGCTGATAGCCCGATGGCGGCAACCGGCGTCAGATTGCCCAGGACCGACGCCCGTGAAGGGCCAACCCCCTTGACGCCGAACAGCCAAGCCTGTTGCGCAACCGCCGTCGCGAAGACGATAAGGTAGCCGAGCGCCAGCCAATCGGATGTCGTCACCGATCCGATCCCGGCATTCATCACCTTGTGATCTGTCCAGAGCAGTGGAATTTGAAGAACGGTTGCCACGAGCAGCGTCGTCCAGTTGACTGTGAGGGCCGACACCCGCTCCATGATCGCGCGGCTGCCGATACTATAGAGCGCCCAACTCACGACCCCGAGAAAGACCAACGTGCTCCCCAGTAGCGGATGCTCGCCAGCCGCTTGAAAGCCTGCGACGGAGACCAGCCCGACACCTGAGAACGACAGCAGCGCGCCAGCCCACACGGCACGCAACGGCACATCCCGAATCAACAGGGCTGAAAGCAGAGATGTCACGACAGGGCTTGCCCCGATGATCACACCGCCGACCGCCCCACTGACATAGTTGAGCCCCATGAGAATGAGCAGATGGTTCCCCAAGACGCCAAGCCCCAGAAGCCCCAGCAACCCCATGTCGGCGCGGCTTATCGTGAGTGCACCACCCTCCTTCGACCACCAGATCGACAACAAGATTGCCAGTCCTCCGATATCACGAAGAACCGAGGCTTCGACGGCGGAGAACGACCCAAGAGCCATCTTCTGCGCCACGATCGAGCCACCCCAGAGGACCGCCGCCAGCACGATCGACCCATAGGCCACAGTAGTTGAAGGTTGATTCATAGCCACTGGGATACCGTCGTTCCGCCTCGCCGTCAAGCGGTATTCTACCGGCTGGTCATTGACTTGACGGCGTTTACGTTTGTGCGTAGCCTGCGTCCAATGAACATGGCCGATCAACAGGGAGGTTGTTCATGATCTGGAAGCATGGTATACACGGGTGGGGCGCACTGTTTGTCAGTACGTCTCTTCTTCTCGCAGGCTGTACGACGGCGCTTATCCGAGATGATGTCAGATATCCGAAAACCGAAGCCCATTGCTCAGGCTCTCAGGGGGTCGATGACTCCTCCATCGCCGTGTTGCCTGTCCCGGTGGTCGCCTTTGTCGTGCCCCATGCCAATCTCCACGATATCAAGGCCGATGACTATCTCAAGCGTTGCGGTGATCCCACAAAATTGATCAACCGAAAGGTCGAGGTCACCCGCACCGCCTGTATCCCGGCAGGATTGACTCGCATCATCACCCTCGGAATCTGGCAATGGTGCCCGGCCAGCATCTCGTGGGAAGCGGATGTAAAAGCGTCTTAACCCAGAAGCGCATAGTCGGTTTCGAGCTGTGCGCGCGTTCTCGGCACATCTGGGTTCACCGATTTACGTTTCGGCATCCCACGACTTAGTCATTCTCTGTTATTTCCCTGAATCATTATCGCTTCCCCGGCTTACTGAGTTGTCCACGGGCCAACCACCACCAAATGCCCTAGAAAGCGAAACCAATGAGACACGAACTGCGGTTTCAGCTTTGACACGCTCGTCGTTGATTGAAAGTTTGGTGCGTTGAGCATCCAGCACGGATAAATAATCACTCGCTCCCCTCTGATATAAGGCTTCGGAGGAGCGATACGTTTTCTCTGCTGCTGTTTCGGCCTTCAATAATTGTTCGCGGCGCTCCTTCGACGAGGCATGGGCAACAAAGGCATTTTCCACGTCTTCCAAGGCGAGGAGGAAGGTTTTTTCGTACTTTGCCGCGACTTGATCCAGCCGCGCGTCTGCGGCAGCGATGTGAGCCCGAATGCGTCCCGCGTTGAATATCGGAGCCGTGAGGCCCGCCCCCAGCGCATACACACTCTCCACCAGAGTCGGAAATCCGCCGATGGCCAGTGCGCCGATCCCACCGCTCGCCGACAGTACCACCTTCGGGAACAAATCGGCCCGCGCTGCACCAAGGCTGGCCGCTGCTGCACTCACTTCGGTTTGCGCGAGGCGCAGATCAGGCCGTTGTAGTAGCAAGCTTGAAGGTAAAATGTTTGGGATACCGGGCAGGTCGGAAGGATGAGCTGTTGCAGCAATAAGCCGGTGTTCAAGTTTCGCCGGAGATTCGCCCAGCAACACGCTGAGGCGATGGATCAGAGTGACCTCTGCTGCCTTCAATCCCGGAAAGGCACTCTCAGTACTATGCAGCAAGGTTTCCTGACGAGAGACCTCGGCATCGTTCGTTAAACCCACACGATAAAAGGCCTGCAGAGTTCTGAGCCTTTCCCGCTGGATGTCGATATTTTCGCGCAGGATCGCAGTCCGTTCCTGTGCGCCGCGTAGTTCCAGATAGTTCGTCGCCACCTGAGCTAGCAATCCCACCTGTACTCCATGCCGCTCCTCTTCGGTTCCAGCGGCCTGAGCACCCGCTGCCTCAGCTTCAAGATGCCTGGCACCGAAAACATCTACCTCCCACCGTGCAGCAAGACCACCGGTAATGACATTCGTGGTAGGTGTGACCAGCTTTACCCCCTCGTTACCTGGTACTGCGATGATCCGGTCAATCCGCTTTTCCCGGCCGCCCGAGGAAAAGAAATCAACACTGGGATAGAGTGCTGACTCCGCGACAGTGATGATCGCGTTGGCCTCGCGCACGCGAGCCGTTGCGATTCTGAGATCGTGGTTCGCGGCCAATGCCTGGCTGATCAACTCGTTCAGAAGGGGATCGTGAAATCCTCGCCACCATTCTTTGAGATCGGCCTGATGGGAATTGCCTTGAACAACTGGGGCATGATTCCACTCCGTCGGAGTCGATAATAGTACCCGATCGCTCACACGCGTCGGTGTACACCCCCAGCCCCCTACAACAACGATCATCATGACGATGCTCGGAATCACCTGGCGCATTGTCACGGGAACTCCATCAAAAGCTACCGAATCTCTGGGCAAAGGAACTTCCTTGGAGCCTCCCCGCGGCGCATCTACGGGAGAGTGCTCCCGTTTGACATGAAACCAGACTGCATACAATGCGGGCAGGAAGAACACGGTCAGTATGGTCGCGATCGTGAGTCCCCCCATGATGGCGATGGCCTGTGGTCCAAAGAAGTCGTTGCGCGAGAGCGGAATCATGGCAAGCACCGCAGCTGCTGCAGTCAACAGAATGGGGCGGAAACGTCGGACCGTGGATTCCACGATAGCGGTCCAGGCATCCTGGCCAGCCTTTTCGTCCTGAACGATCTGATCCACTAAGATCAATGAATTGCGCATGATGATGCCTAGTAGGGCGATGATGCCGAATAGGGACATGAAACCGAAAGGCGCTTGAAACAGAAACAGGGCAAACGCCGCGCCTATCACCCCTAGGGGTCCCGTGATAAAAACCAGGAGAGTTCTGGATAGATTTTGTAATTGCATCATCAACAGAATGAGCGTGACGATCACGACTAGTGGAATCCAGATCAGGATCGACTTCTGGGCGATCCAGGCGTTTTCCTTGGCGGCGCCGGTTTCGATGAAATAGCCGGCCGGGGCATGGTGCTCAATGGATTTGAGCTTCGGAATGATCTGAGCTGCCACGTCGGGTGCCATCATGCCGTCCACCACGTCGGCTCGAATGGAAATCGACGGGAAACGGTTGCGGCGCCAGCGGACGCCATCCTCGAAGATAGTTTCGAACTTGACAAACTGCGCCAGTGACGCCGGTGTCCCGTTGGCCGTCCGAACAGTGACATCGGGTAATTCGTTGGCGGCGGCTCGCAAGTTCTTTTGCGCTCTCCAAATGATGTCGATGAGCTTGTCGTCCTCACGGAACTGCCCAACGGAGATTCCCGTGTAGTGAGCTTGCAAGGCTTGCGACAAGCTTGAGGTCGAGACACCGAGTGCACGCGCCTTGTCTTGATCGAGTACGAGGCGAAACGATGGAATGCGATCGTGCCAGTCGTCGTTCACATCCACCGTATTGGGGTTGGCGCGCACGACCTCAGCCACCTGGTCGGCGATGCTGCGAACGATCTTGGGATCTTCACCGAACACCCTGAACAGGAGCGGATAATCCATCGGCGGTCCGACGTTCAGGCGCATGGTGCGTCCGCGCACTTCTGGGAAGTCCGTAGCGAAGGTGAGTCGAAGTCGTTGCATGACCCGTTCACGGGCCGTGTTGTCACGAGTCACCACCACGAATTCGGCGAGGTTCGTGTTGGCCAATTGTTGTACGAAGAGAAGAAAAAACCGAGGACTGCCACCGCCAATATAAGCCGCGTAATTCACCACATCCTCATCCTTGGCAAGCAGAGTCTCTAAGCGCTTGGCAACCACTTCGGTTTGCGCGAAGGAACTACCTTCCGGCAACCAGAGATCCACGATGACTTCCGGCCGATTGGACAGCGGGAAAAACTGTTGTGGAACTTGGGTTAGCGTGGCAAGACCGATGCCGAACAGGGCCGCGGTGCTAATGATGACCTTCGTGCGATGTTCCACGCAACGATCCACCCAGAAGCGCAAGCGGTTGTAGAAAGGCGTATTGAATGTGTCGTGGCCGGTCTTGCCGCTGGGTGATCGCATTCTAAGGATTAGAAATCCAAAATAGGGTGTAAAGGCAACCGCGCCGATCCACGACAGTAGTAGTGAGATACCCACCACCAGACAAATCGTCAGGGTATATTCCCCGGCTTGCGATTTAGCCAGGCTCACCGGCAGAAAGCCCGCGATGGTGATCAACGTTCCGGTCAACATGGGAATCGCTGTGGCCCGATAAGCATGGGTCGCGGCCCGCATACGATCCCAACCTTCTTCCAGCTTACGCGCCATCATTTCGATGGCAATCATAGCGTCGTCCACCAAGAGTCCCAGCGCAAGGATCAGCGCACCAAGTGACATCCGATGCAGATCGATACCCCACACCAGCATACAGAGCAACGTGCCAGCCAGAACCAGGGGCACGGTGAGCGCGACGACAGTGCCAGTGCGGAATCCAAGACTGAGGAATCCAACGGCAAGTACCGCGGCTAGTGCCTCGAGAAAGGTAGTCATAAACTCCCGCATTTGGGTTCTCACCACGCGGGACTGATTGGCAACCTGCTCAACCTCGATGCCGACAGGGAGTTCCCCCTCAATGTGCGCCACGGTGGTATCAAGGGCCTTGCCTACTTCCAGTATGTCGGCTCTTTTGTTCAGAGTAACCCCAAGACCAATGACATTCTTGCCGTTGAAGCGCATCCTGAATTCCGGCGGATCGGTATACCCACGAGAGACCTTGGCGAAATCGCCGACGCGGAAGGTTCGATTACTGACACGCACGGCAAGATTCGCGATGCTATGTACCGAATCAAAAGGGCCGGTGAGTCGTATGGGGAGATTGCGCTGTGAAGAAAATACCGTTCCCGCCGGCACCATGCCATTCTGCGCCTGGAGTACTTGAGCGACCGCAGCGGGGTCCAGACCCAGTTCGGCCAGCTTCTTGTCGGAAAACTCGACGTAAATCTTTTCGTCCTGGACGCCGATGAGATCGACTTTCTCGACATCTTTCACGCGTAGAATTTGCTGACGCGCCGAATCGACCGTCGTTTTCAATTCGGCGTAGCTGAAGCCTTCCCCGGAAAAGGCATAAAGAAGGCTGTAGGTATCGCCGAACTCGTCATTGAAGAAGGGTCCGACGATGCCCGGTGGCAGCATCATATGAATGTCACCGACCTTTTTGCGCACTTGATACCAGAGATCGGGAATCTCTTTGGGCGGAGTATCTTCTCGGGGTGCCACAAAAATGACTGATTCACCGGGTTTCGAGTAGCTTTGTAGCGTATCCAGATTGGGCAACTCTTGGATTTTCTTCTCGAGCCGATCGGTCACTTGCTGTTCAACTTCCAGAGCGGTGGCGCCCGGATAAATTGTCTTGACGACCATCACTCGAAACGTGTAAGGCGGGTCTTCTCGCTGTCCCAGCTGGATATAGGCAAAAATCCCGCCTATCATCACCAGCGCCATGAGAAAACCGGTGATGGAGCGATGTTTGAGAACCCATTCGCTTAGATTGAAGTCACTCATGACTGACGCTCCTGCGCTCATCTCTTTCTCGCACCGCTGAGAAGATCTCCTCTGGCACCCTGACGACCTGTCCCTCCAAGAGGCGCTGTACGCCAGCGCTGACCACCAACTGTCCGGACCCGAGCCCAGAGACAACCGTGAGCTCTCCGTCCAGCGTTTCACCTATCTGAACCGGCACGGAGTGAACCGTACTGGCCTGTTCGTTCACCAGCCACACGCGCGGCTGTCCTGGTTCGTCCTGAGTAGTAAACACACTAGAGAGGGGAATGGCGATACGAGCGGGTAGATCAGAAGCAATCCATACCGTAGCTGTCATACCGAGTTCCGCGGCTTTCTGACCATCAAGGAGCGTGGCCTTCACACGATACGTGCGGCTGGCAGGATCGGCTGTGGCGGCGATTTCGCGGACACGTGCCTTGAATCGCCGCTCGCCGCTGGCCCACAGGGTCACACTGATTTCTTGCTGACGCTTGAGTTCTGGTAGCCGGTGCTCGGGGATGTCAAAATGGATTTCCTTTGTGTCAAGTGGGGCCAGCTTAGCGATGGCCTGCCCGGCACTGATGACTTGCCCTGTCTCAACTTCCAGCGCCGTGACCACCCCGTCCCGGTCAGCTAGTAAATCCGTATACGCCAGCTGATTGGATGCTTGGCCTAATTGGGATTCGAGCCCCGCCACCCGTTCCCGCGCTGTGATATAAGCAGTTTCGTGCCGATCGAACTCTGGTGGGCTAATCACACGCTGAGCCAACAGTTCACGATATCTCGTCAGCTCGTCCCCTAGGAAACTCTGATCAGCGATCGCCGATACGTGCTGGGCTTCGAGGTTCCTGACAACGAGGCGATAATCGGACTGGTCCAGCCGTGCCAGTAAGGTCCCTTTGCGCACCCGGTCGCCTACATCGACGGGGCGCGCCAGCAACTTGCCGCCTACACGGAAAGATAAGATCGTCTCATGCCGCGCCTTCACTTCCCCTGCGAAACTCGTCATTCCTGCTGCGGCCTCGACCCCGATTCGGGCGACCTTCACGGGCCGTGAGACCTGCTGGGATGGTTTGTCTTGAGGGGTGCACCCAAGGAACATCGTGAGTGGCAACAGCAGGCAAGCTAGGAATTTTCCCCGCACTGCCGCGAGGGAACATGTCACCATGTTTGGTTTTTCCATTTTGTCTCCTCTCTCGGTTTCTTGTGCCCGAATGGCATATATTTGTATATGCAAGTACATAATCAAAAAAATACTACTCTGACGGAGGCTCACTCATGCATGTTTCCCGCAAGCTTTCGCAAAAGTGTCGCTCCATTATCCCCTATAAGCCGTTGGGTGCGATCCTGCGCCTTTTGCCATGAAGGAACGATTTGATGCAGAAGATCACGACCTTTGGTCGTAACCTGCAATGGCGAGCCTCGACCGTCTTCTCCATCTGTAATTTCCTTAATCCAACCATTGGTCAGCATTATTTTGAGATTACGGGTCAGCGTGGATGGGTCGAGGTGAAGGCGTTTGCCAATGTCGATACGCCGAACAGGTCCGATCCTCGCCACAACCGCCAGGAGATTGAGTTGTGTGGCTTTCAAACCAAATGCGCGTAATTCATTATCGTAGATGCCCGTGAGAACACGAGTGAGTAAGCGTGTACAACTCAACAGACACTCATACCCCATCGGTTCAAGAGCTTTGTTTTGTTTCATTTCCGGATACTCCAGCCCCATTGAGCATAATATTGCATATGCAAATATATAGCGTCAAGACAAAATTTGCGCGAGAGAAAAGTGGGTCAAAAGTGTACTGCCCACTTAATTTGTAGATAGCTTCGTGAATGTTCTGCTCCCGCTTAAATCCCATATGTGCCTATTCCACCTTATTCTGAATGAAATTTCCAAGCAGTTGTCCTCCTTTCGGATCCCGCCCCCTCGCCGATCGTCGAGCTCAATCGAGCAGTGGAGGTTGCCATGCGTGACGGACCGGCCAAAGGATTGGAGTTGGTCGATGCGCTCCTGAAGCGCGGTGAGTTAGCACAGTATCATCTGGCGCACGCCACACGGGCTGACTTCTGCCGAAGACTTGGCAAGAAAACTGACGCCCATGCCTCCTACCAACGTGCGTTGGGACTGGCGAAACAAGAACCGGAGCGGCGATTTCTAGAAAAGAGGTTGAACGAGTTGCTGGACCGCGCCGAGCCTTGACGATCGGTATGATCAGCGATCCTTGCCGACCATACCGATGGCTATTCTTTCCTACAACTCTTCGCCTATTCAATCTTGCATAGCGCAACACCGCGTAGCGTTGACGAACAGGGGCTAGCGCTATGGAGACCAAAATTTGATAACATAACCTGAAGCGACTCCCTCAGCACCCAGCTGCTATTGGTTCTGTCCCTTTCCAGGGAGGGCTGGGGGTAAAGGGAGTTTTCGAATGCATCCTTCACAATTGATGTTGTCACAACCAAAGTCTTCGTTGTTAAGGGTTTGAGCATATTTCTCATGAATCGTCAGAATTGGCTCGGGTCGGTCTTACTTGTTTCGCTTGTGCTGCTGATCGGTATCGGTCTGGGCGCGTGGAAATACGAATCCATTCAGAGCGAGCAGGCCGCCTCGGCGAATCAGCCGGAGCCGATGGAATCGGTCACTATCGCCGTTGCACGAGCGATCGACCATCGCCAGACCACGACCTCGATCGGAACGGTCCTCGCCCTCCGTTCAATTACGCTGAAGAACGAACTGGCAGGAACTGTCCGCGAAGTCCGGCTCACTCCTGGACACATTGTTGAAGCAGGGACACTGTTGGTCGCACTCGACGTCTCGGTCGAAGAAGCTGAACTTCGGGCACAAGAGGCCCAGGTCGCGCTCGCCAAGACGGTCCTCAATCGCCGACAAAACCTCAGTCAGGAGTTCGCGACCACTCAAGAAGAAGTCGATCGAGCGCGCGCAGACCTGGATATGGCGCAGGCTCAGATCGCCCGGACGAAAGCCATCATTGCCAAGAAAACGATCCGCGCCCCCTTCCGTGTAAAAGTGGGCATTGCGGATGTCCATCCCGGTCAGTACTTAGATGAAGGAACACTGCTGACAACGCTTCAGGGCGTGAGCGAGGCTGTGCATGTGGATTTTGCCGTCGCCCAGCAGGTCGCGGCCGGATTACGGGTCGGCGAATCCGTCGAGATACTTGCAGCCAGTGAGTCTCCCGCTATCGTGGCCAAGATTGTCGCGCTCGACGCACGCGTCGACCCGACGACTCGGAACGCCATGATCCGTGCCAGAATCGAAGGCACCCGCAATCTCCCGGCACCAGGAGCTTCGGTACGCGTCCGGGTTCCGGTCGGTCCCCAGCGAACAGTCGTCGCCATCCCGGTCAGTGCGTTGCGCAAGGGGCCAGGAGGCGACCAAGTGTTCGTCATCGCGCCGGACAAGGATGGCCGCAACCGAGTCCATACCCGCCAGGTTGAAAGCGGCCCCATGTTCGGCGATGAGATCATCATCCATGCCGGCCTGATGGCAGGCGAGCACATCGCCGCCGTGGGCTCCTTTAAGCTTCGTGACGGAATCCTCGTTGCAGTCGCTGAATCTGTCGAAAATAACTCGAAAGAAAATCACGAGGCCGGGACCCCCTAAACCGATTATCATGCCGCAAGACACGACCCGAACATCGTTCACCGACGTCTTCATCAAACATCCAGTGTTGGCCATCGTCGTCAACCTGGTCATCCTCCTCGCCGGCTGGCGCGCGATGACATCACTCCCGGTCCAGCAGTACCCCACGATCGAAAACTCGTTGGTCGTCATCACCACCCTCTACTACGGCGCCGGCGCCGAAACTATTCGTGGGTTCATCAGTACGCCGATCGAACGGGTCGTCTCCGCGATCAGCGGCGTCGACTATGTCGAATCGACCAGCCGCGCCGGAGTCAGCACCGTGACCGTCCATCTGAAATTAAACCACAGCAGTACGGCAGCACTGGCAGAGGTCACCGCACGACTCCAGCAGGTACGATCGGAACTGCCTCCGGAAGCCGAGCCATCGGCGATCGAGATCCAGCGAGCCGATCGACCTTACGCGTCGTTCTACTTGAGTTTCAGTTCGACGGAGCGTCCGGTCCCCGCCGTCACCGATTGGCTACTACGCACGTTACAACCCCAGCTCGCAACGTTACCCGGCGTCCAACGAGTCACGTTCGAAGGTGAGCGACAGGTCGCCATGCGTATTTGGATCGACCCTGACCGACTCGCGGCCCTCAACCTCTCGCCCGGCGACGTCCAGGGTGCGCTTCGTCGAAACAACTATTTGGCGGCGGTCGGCCGCACAAAAGGCAATCAGGTCCAGGTCAACCTGCTTGCCAACACCGATCTTCGTTCCACGGCTGAATTTGAGGAGCTGATCGTCGCCGATCGGAACGGGGCCATCGTGCGGCTCAAGGACGTTGCGCGGATCGAACGGGAAGCCGAAGAAGCCACGATCATTGCGAAGTACGATGAGACGGAAGGCGTGTATCTCGGCATCTGGTCGGTACCCGGCGCAAACGAAATCGACGTCGGGCACCGGCTACGCGACGAGATCGAACGGATCCGGCCGACCCTCCCGAGCGATATCGACATGAAACTCGTCTGGGACGGCACGATGTTCATCCGGAATGCGCTGACGGAAATCACCAAGACGTTATCCGAAACGATCCTGATCGTCGCCCTCGTGGTGTTCCTGTTCATGGGATCGGTTCGTACGGCCATTGTGCCGCTCGTGGCCATACCGGTGTCGTTGATCGGAACCGCCCTCTTCATGGCCGCGTTCGGATTCAGCCTGAATCTCCTCACCCTGCTCGCCATCGTGCTGTCCGTCGGTCTGGTGGTAGACGATGCCATCGTGGTCGTTGAGAACGTGGAACGGCATGTGCGCCTGGGTCAATCTCGAATCGAGGCCGCGCAAGCCGCTGCACGGGAGCTGCTGGGCCCGATCATTGCGATGACGATCACGCTCGCGACTGTCTATGCCCCCATCGGCTTCCAAGGCGGGCTGACCGGTTCCTTGTTCCTAGAGTTTGCGATCACACTGGCCGTGGCCGTCGTGCTCTCTGGTGTCGTCGCGATCACGCTGTCGCCGGTGATGAGCTCGCGATTTGTCCATCCGCGAGGCAAGGAAGGTCGCTTGACCGCGTTCGTCAACCGACGCTTCGAAGAAGCGCGAGGGATCTACGCCAGGCTGCTCGACGGCACTCTCACCATGCGGTGGGGAGTTGTGGTGGCCGCACTCCTGATCGTGCTCGCAGCCTGGCCGCTCTATCACTTCTCCCGTCAGGAGTTGGCTCCTGTAGAAGATCAGAACCACATCAGCCTCTTCTTCGAAGCGTCGCCGGACTCCACAGTTCAGGCCACCAACCGGCAACACTTCCGGATCGTCAACGCCATCACGGCCATCCCTGGGGCGGACTACACCTGGTCGCTCACCACGGCATGGGGAGGCTTCGGCGGCGTGGTCGCGAAAGATTGGCACGATCGCGCTCGCTCAACCGAGGAGATGTACGACGACGTATTTGGTGCCGTGTCGCAAGTGCCAGGACTCCGTGTATTCCCCAGACTAGACCCGCCGCTCCCCACCCCTGGTCAGTACGACGTGGAGTTAATCTTACAGAGCGATGCACCGGCCGAACAGATGCTTGAAGCAGTCGGGTCCGTTCTGGGTGCAGGCTGGCAGAGCGGAAAGTTCTTGTATGTGGACACCGACCTTAAAATTGACCTCCCCCAAGCCCGCGTCGTGTTAGATCGTGAGCGGCTCGCGGATTTGGGATTCGACCTGGCCGGAGTCGGTCGTGAGCTGGGCACCATGCTCGGCGGCGGGTACGTCAACCGGTTCAACTATTTCGACCGCAGCTACAAGGTCATTCCTCAACTCGGCGACAAGGATCGTGCAACGGTTGATCCACTGCTCGATCTCAAAATCAAGACACCGAACGGCCAATTGGTCCCGGTGTCGACATTCACCCATATCGAAACAAGCACTGCGCCGCGCGCATTGAATCGCTTCCAGCAACGCAACGCCGTCCGCATCTTCGGAGGTCTGAAACCAGGCTTCACCAAGGAAGAGGGGCTCCGTGTGCTTGAAACCGCAGCAGCCTCAAGTGGCCCGCGCGTGGTCATGGACTATGCCGGCGAGTCACGGCAACTCCGCCAGGAGGGAGCGGCGCTCACCGTCACGCTTGGCTTCGCGGTGGTCCTGATCTATTTGGTACTCGCTGCTCAGTTCAAAAGCTTCCGCGATCCCTTGATCGTCTTGCTTGGCTCAGTCCCACTTGCAATGTCCGGCGCCCTGGTGGTGAGTTTTCTCGACCTCACCACGATCAATATTTACTCCCAGGTCGGGCTGATCACGCTGGTGGGATTGATCGCCAAAAACGGCATCCTCATCGTGGAGTTCGCCAATCAACTGCAGGCTCGCGGATATTCTCGGCTGACGGCGGTGCGCGAGGCCTCACTGACGAGACTACGGCCGGTGCTGATGACCTCCGCCGCCACCGTCTTCGGTCACCTCCCCCTGGTCTTGGCGACGGGTCCCGGTGCAGCAGCCCGCAACAGTATCGGCATGGTGTTGGTCACCGGCATGACCGTCGGGACTGTATTCACGCTCTTCGTCGTGCCGGTGTTCTACTCACTGATCGCCGCAGAGCATCAGCCTCTGGAACCACATGCGGCTCCGAATGAAGTGGAACCCGAAGAGCTGACTTTGGCAGGAGCGAGAGCGTAAACTAGGCTGAGAAGGAAGAGGCCATGTACCACACGTTCTCTGACACACGCTTTGCTCTGTTGTTATCTCTCGTTCTCCTTGTCACTGGTTGTGCCGAGTGGAATTACCGGGACATGGCCGATCCCTCGCGCGATGTGTGGCAGAAACCACAGGGCGTGGTTGAGAAGCTGTCGATCAATCGGGGAGCGAGGGTGGCAGATTTGGGTTCCGGCGGAGGCTACTTTACCTGGCACCTATCCAAAGCGGTCGGCTCAAGAGGAACGGTCTATGCCGTTGATATCGAGGAAAATGCGATTAACATGATCTTCAAGGAGATGGTCGCCAGAGGAACCCCCAATGTCCGACCGGTTCGCGCCGAGCCGCACGATTCGAAACTCCCGGAGCCCGTCGACCTGGTATTCAGTTGCAATGTCTATCACGACATGAAAAATCGAATAGACTATTTTCGCTCCCTGGCCTCATCGCTGCGGCCAGGCGGCCGCGTCGCGATTCTCGATTATCATCCTCGTGGATTCTTGTCCGATATGTTCGGTCACAGGACCGCGAAAGAAGAGGTCCGACGCGAAATGGAAGCTGCCGGCTATCAGCTGCTGAACGATTACGATGTCGTCGACCGCCAGCACTTCCAGATTTTCGCGAAGGTAGAGCGCTGAGACACAGTTATTCTCTGCGAACGGCAGGGACAGAGATTTTGACCACCCAAACCGTCCTACGTCTCCATCATTTCCAACCGAGGATCAAACTCGTGTCCGCAAGCCGTGCACTGGATGCAATCCGACTCCACCGTGAACTCGTCAGAACGAATCCCCATACCGCCACAATCCAGACACCGGGTGAGGTGAACTTTCTGATCATTCACCGTTTCATATTGCACTCTGTGTAGGCAGTACACCGGTTTTCCGTAAAGCAGCCATGGTTTGCCTGCCTTGTCGATCACGGGCAAGAGGAGGTAATGATGGTTCACGTAGTCCTCTAGCTCACCACGACTCGCGAAACCGTCTTTGATCAGTTTGCCGGACACTGCCTCGTACAAGCCACTGCCGTTCACGATCACTTTGGTTGGTCCCATCATCTCACCTCCCTGATTGACGTGAATCTGGTCAACTGATTCCGCATCCGTTCAATGCTGCGGTCGAGGGAAACTCGTGTCGATTTGGGAAGGGTGCGCGTCGTGGCCATGGCACCTCCTCAATAAGGCAGGAATAGCTGAATAATACCTCCGTCAGAATGAGCGAGGCAAGCCTGTTCGATTCGCACATCGTATCGCAGAGCCGACACAGCTATTCCAGCGGCTGCGACGAACGACGGAGGCCTGCGCCTCCTTCCAGCCAGTGGGCTTCACGCTGTAGAAACCGGAACGGTGGTTCTTGGAGAAGGGGCTACGCGAGCTTGAGGACTGAGATTTGGGAGTCGCCCGGCGTGACCTGAAGAAAAACGAGTTGATCGCTAAAGTGAATCCCACATTGTCTAGAACTGATTCCAGAGCAGTTGATTCGTGACTTCGTGGTGAAAGAGAACTTCCGAAGCCTTCACTATCGTGCCAAGTTCTTTCGGAGATCGATCTGCCACTAACTGCTTGAAGCTAGAATATTTCTGCTTGCTGTCCTCGCCAAGGATATCGGCGATAAACTTCGATTCATTAAATAGCGAGATCGCGTCGTTGATACTAGTCGGGAGAAACCGTGCGCGGTCGCCCGTCGTCTCTTTTTTTTCCAAGCGTTCCCCTTCAAAACCAGTCTTGAGCATCGTGTACAGGACGAGGTAGGGGTTCGCATCGGGAGCGACTGAACGCAGTTCGATACGGGCCGTCTTTTCATTAGCCATCGGAATACGGATCATGGAGCCGCGATCGATCGCTGAGACCTTGATCTGGTTCGGTGCTTCAAAGTGCGGATCGAGGCGGCGGTACGCATTCACCGACGGGTTAAACACCAGGCAGATCTCTGGCGCATGATTCAAGAGTTTGAGAATGAAGTCCCAGGCCACATCAGAAAGCCCATCTTTCCCCTTCACGTCGTAGAAAATATTCTTGCCATTCTTGCTCAGAGAAAAGTTGGTGTGCATGCCGGATCCATTGATTCCGACGAAAGGCTTCGGAAGGAACGTGGCCGTGTGCCCCATGGATCGGGCCACCTGGCGGCAGATCAACTTGTACAGCTGCACGTGATCTGCCGCGCGGACCACATCGGCATAGGAAAAGTTCATTTCGAACTGTGACGGCGCGACCTCTGGATGATCTTTTTCGTTCTTGAAGCCCAGAGCCCGCTGTGCCTCCGCCGACTTATCAATAAACTGACGGAGCGTGTCCAGCGGGAGTGAGTGATAGTACCCACCCGTTGAGATGAGCGTAAACCCGTTCTCACCGTACCGTTGCTCGGCATTCTGCCCTTCCACAAGAAAGCCTTCAATTTCACTGGCTGCGTTCGCTGTAATACCCTTCTTCCTGAGGCCCTCCGTATAGGATTTCAACATCCCGCGGAAGTCGCTGTGATACGGCGTCCGATCGCTGTTCAACACCGACGCAAAGAAAATCACCTTCCCTGCGCCAATCACATCGGCCGGAAGATATCGGATGGAGGACCAGTCGACGGCAAGACGCAGGTCCGACTCATGTTGTGGTGTGAACCCACGGATGGACGACCCATCAAAGGTCAGATTGCCCAACGACTCCAGCAGGTACTTCTTGTCGTAGTCGAGCATGTGAAGACGGCCCTCGATGTCTGAGAAACACAACGTCACGGCCTTGATGTGCTTCTCCTTTTTTAACCAGGTCGTATATTCCCGCTCGAGACTCTTTGCGCTGTCCGTCTTGGCGCGCTCCGCCGCCTTGAGATTCATTTCCTCGAGCTCGTCATACGGAATTTCGAGGAAACTCTTTAGGTCATCCGATTTAAGTTTAGCCATGGTCATCATGAAGACGCACTTTCTGAATTTCTGGAAATAGACCAGCGCCGAAACCCATTTCGTAGCGCATGTCGGTCGAGCTTGCTTGGTTCGTGCTCACCCCATCTCTATCCCTACTGCTCATAATTCTCAACAACCTGTGGCGGGCGAACTTCCGCGTCGTCCGGGTCAAGGCCGACCTCACGAAGGGCGCGTCGCTGGCGCAAGAGGTCCCAGCACTGATCGAGCTCAACCTGGACTTGCTCGAGCCGCTTGCGATCGGCTTTGGGATGTGCCCTTTGCTCGTGCAAACGATGTTCTTCTGCGACAAGGCGTTGAATATGATTGAGGACCGGCTGATCTTCGACTTGATCGTCCACCCTGAATCCTCCAGCGCAACGTGATCGGAACGGTCACGCTTTGATGTTACGCCCACCCGAAACTGCGGTCAACTGATGTTCTAGCCAACGTGTATTCCCCGGCGCGTTGCGAGAGGTCCGGCACGAAATGGAGACCGCCACCTATCGGCTTCTGAACGATTGCAATGTCGTCGACAGCCAGCACTTCCAGATTTTCACGAAGGCCGCCGGGTGACATCTGAGACGGCTCTCACCAGCGTTTCATCGATGAATCGTTCTGGAACTGCCGTCCGGATCGGCCACGACAGCCATGTGGCAAAATAGCTTGCCCCAGGAGCTTCCACCATTCAAATCTCCTCGTTTTCGCGAGGCTCTTGCTCGGACGGTCAGTGAACGTGGCTGTCGCTTTCTCCCCTCCTAAACGACTATCTTGTAGCAACCGCCATACAAGCCAACGGTTGAATCTTCATAGCTTAAATAAGGAGGGCACCATGCGCGCCGTATCTCTGGCAATCAGTACGTTCTGCATCGCGCTGACCGTCTCACCCGCTCTGGCCAATGAGAAAAAAGCAGACAAGCCAATGGACCCCCAAGCCATGATGGAACTCTGGAAGCAGGCCGCCACCCCTGGTGAACCGCACAAGCAATTCGCTGCTCTAGCTGGAAGCTGGACGACTCAGACCAAGGAGTGGATCGAGCCAGGGAAGCCGCCGATGGAGTCCGCCGGCACGGCGGAGACGAAGATGGTGCTGGACGGACGATTTCTCTATCAGGAATTCAACGGCCAGATGATGGGTCAGCCGTATCATGGCATCGGTATGGATGGATACGATAACATCACCAAGAAGTATGTCACCGCCTGGTTCGATACCATGGGCACGGGCATTTTCTACATGGAAGGCACGGCCAGCTCAGACGGCAAGACCATCACGTTGCGAGGCTCACACCCTGAGCCAGGGGGCGGAAAGATGTCGCATCGTGCGATCTGGAAGATGATCGACCACAATACCCAGCAGTTCGATATGTATGGTGCGCACCACGGACATAAAGAAACGAAGATGATGGAGATCGTGTATACGCGGAAAGAATAGCCATTTTCGCAAGGAATCGATGATCCGGCGTCAGCGAGGACGCCCCTTAATCCATAGACATGCTGTCCATTGAACAGGAGGCATCTCGATCTGACATCGGATCATCGACAGCCCAGACGCAATTGAGAGAGGAGACCCGGATTGCCTCTATTCGTATTACGCAGCCTGGTCACGCACCGCCTTCACTTGCCGTTCGGCTTCCAGCCAATGCTCCAAATCTTTTCCATCCTGGAACCCGCTTCGTTCATACAGAATATAGGCAAGCTCAGCGATTCGTTGATCCAGAGGCTCACATCCTTCCGCCCAATCCTCCGACCTGCCGTTGGTTGATCCGTCGGAAGACGATTCCCGTTGACCAGCCTTGGATCCCGGTACACTAGGCCCAATGACTCTCAGTCCCCTGTTTTCACCTCTCATGCGACGCGCCATACTCCTCCTCCACGTGTAACGTCCTCTCACATCCTGCCCTCGCCAAGGGGACTGCCCCCTCGACACCTCATCGTTCGCATTGTACCCAGATCAGTCAGCGATACAACATTCTTCGGAGATTTCAGAATCTGGCCCATACACCGCAAGCGCTGCTCCAATCAACGACCATGTTGTACGTGCCATTCCCCATACTGTTTCAAGTGAGAATAGTGGCAACATTGTGGGTAGCATCACATGAGTTGATGTGGTAGCGTGACAAGTAACCCCACAACAAAGTCTGGAACTGATCGCTCACCACTCGCATCTGCCTGCGACCCGTTCCAGTCTATTCACCAACTACTTCTCACAGGAGGTGCCTATGAGACGCGTATCTATATTTTCTGCACTCTGCGGTTGGAGCGCCATTCTGTTCCTGTCTGCGGCTTGTGTCTCAGCAGAAGGACCAAAGAAAGGAGCATCGGCCATGACAGTCTCGAACGGCAAACAAGTGTCGCTGGAATACACCATGAAGCTGGACGATCAGTCGGTCGTCGATTCAAACGTCGGCGGAGAGCCATTGAAGGTGACTCAGGGGAAACATGAGCTGGTTCCTGGCCTGGAGAAGGCGCTTGAGGGCATGGCGGCAGGAGAGAGAAAGAACGTCACCGTCGCTCCGCCGGATGCTTACGGCACGGTTGACCGCAAGGCGTTTCAGGAGGTGGAAAGGAAGATGGTGCCGGCGGAGGCACAGAAGGTGGGGATGCAATTGGAAGGAACAACCACCGATGGACGGAAGGTCTTTTCCAGAATCTCCGAAGTGAAGAATGAGACCGTCGTGCTCGACTTCAACCATCCGCTGGCCGGCAAGACACTCTACGTCGAGGTCAAAGTGCTGGAGATAGCCCAAGCCCCAGCGGCGAAATAATTCAATCCTCGTGCGGGGCGGTCACCGCCTCGCACGAGGAAGATCTCACACAAACTGAGAAAAATGCTCCGGCTTCACCTGCTTGCCCACCTAACACAACGCCGTTCTTCATTCTTACCATTGCACAAGCCCATGCATTGACAGAGAAATGGAGCTGCGCTGGATGAAGGAGAGGAAGTGGAGATGACCGGTGGTCGCCATAACGAGGAATTCATCTAGATCATGTGTATCGATACAGATAGCACAAGTAGAAGGGGTTACGGAACCTGGAATTATCGTGTTCTACCCTACTCGTCGCACTACCAAAATCCCATCCCGGATTGTGACCAAGACGGCAGATACGCGCGGATCAGCTGAGACGGTCCGGTTGAGCTCTTGAATAGCCGCAGTGGATTCGTCCGGCGGTGGTTGTTTCAACACCTCGCCGCTCCACAGGACATTGTCGATCAAGATCACCCCATTCGGGGCAAGCAGATCGAGCGCACGTCGATAGTAATTGAGATAATTGACCTTGTCGGCATCGATAAAGATGAGATCGAATGGTCCGGAGAGCGTCCGCATGGTGTCGAGGGCCGGGCCCATTCGGATGCTGACCTTGCTCCCGCATTGTGCCTGCGCAAAATACCGTCGAGCCACCGCCGCTGATGGCTCGTTGATCTCACAGGTGATGACTGTTCCATCTTCTGGTAGAGCTTCAGCAAAGCAAAGGGCGCTATAGCCGGTAAACATCCCGATTTCGAGTACCCGCTTGGCACCCACCAACTGCGTCATCATTTTGAGAAACGCCCCTTCCAGGGGGCCGACCAGCATTTGGGGATACTCCATGGTCCGCTGGGTCTCCTCGCGCAGCGCTCGACAGACCGACGACTCCGGTATGGAATGGGCTTCGGCATAGGCTTCGATCTCGGCTGGAACCAACCTATTCATTGGAATTCTCTTCGATGGTTTGAAAAATGCGCCGCCCGTTGCGTACACTGCGACGACCGAATCACGGACACGAATCTTAGCACAGTGACCTGGAGGCCGAATTGAAAACCTTCGCCACGTTAGAACCCCTCACGACCAAGCTCTTGGAAATTCAGCGGATCAATAGCGCGGCCTCAGTCCTCTCCTGGGACCAGGAAACTTACATGCCGGTCGGTGGTGGAGAAGCTCGGGCTGAGCAGATCGCCGTGCTCCAAGGTTTGGCCCATGAGAAGCTCGTCTCGCCGGACATGCAGACGCTCTTGTCACAATGGGTGGATCCAGCAACTGGTCAGACGACCGAACAACCCGGAGACAGCTGGGACGAACCGGCGCGCTCGCTCTTGCGCGAAACATGGCGGGATTTCAGCCGCGCGAAGAAACTGCCGTCGGATTTCGTGGTGGCACTGAGCCGAGAATGTTCGCTTGCCCAGCAAGTGTGGGCTGAGGCCAGAACGAAAAACAAATTTTCCATGTTCCTCCCAAACCTTCGAACGGTGCTCCGGCTCAAGCGTGAAGAAGCGCAGTATCTCGGCTATCAGGACTCACCCTATAACGCCCTGTTGGATGTCTATGAACCAGGCGCAACCATTGCGAATCTCCAACCGGTGTTTGCTGCACTCAAGGCACGGCTGGTGCCGTTGCTGAAAAAGATCGCACAGAGCCGGGTGAAGATCGACGATAGCGTGTTGCACCACTCGTATGACCAGGCTCGACAACTGGAGTTCGGACGGCTAGTCTTGACGGCGATGGGCTATGATTTTGAGCGTGGCCGTCTGGATCTGTCAGCCCATCCCTTCACCACGTCGTTTCATCCAACCGATGTGCGCGTCACCACCCGAGTCCATGACCATGAACTGCAATCCTGCCTCTTCAGCTGTATCCATGAAGGCGGGCACGGGCTGTACGATCAAGGGTTGGATCAACGATATTTCGGGACGCCGTTGGGTGATTCGGTTTCTCTCGGTATTCATGAGAGTCAGTCTCGTCTGTGGGAAAACTGCGTGGGTCGTTCGCAGCCTTTTTGGCGCTTCTTTTATCCGGTTTTACAACAGACCTTTCATGACCAGTTGCGCGGCGTGGGGATCGACCAGTTCTATGCCGCAATCAATTGCGTAAAACCGTCGTTGATCCGCGTGGAAGCCGATGAGCTGACCTACAATCTCCATATCATGCTGCGATTCGAAATCGAGCAGGATCTGCTGGAAGACAAGATTCAGCCAGAAGACTTACCCGCCATCTGGAATCAGAAGATGGAGGAGTACTTGGGTATCGTTCCACCCTCTGACGCGGACGGAGTGTTACAGGATGTCCACTGGTCATTCGGGGCGTTCGGCTATTTCCCCACGTATACCTTAGGCAACCTCTACTCCGTCCAATTTTTCGAGCAGGCCAAGTTGGAGATTCCGAATCTGGAGCATGAGATTGCGGCAGGCCAATTGTTAAGTTTGCGCCGGTGGCTCGAACAGAAGATTCACCGCTGGGGTCGCATGTTCACGCCGGCTCACCTCTCCCAGCGCGTGACGGGGGCAACAGTGAGTCCCGAACCTTTTCTCAATTACGTGGAAAAGAAGTACGGCGAGATCTACCAGCTCTGAGCATCGATGACCGGTCGGCTGTCATACCCCAGCACGGTGTTGAGCTGTGTGACGATGACCGGAGGCAACGTAAATTCAGCCTGCACCTCGATCCGATGCGGCACGAGCAGCGTGGTGTGGAACACAATATCGCGAATGGGAATCTTCAGCTCAGGGTCCTGAGGTGTGCTCAGCTGAACCGACTCGACGGAGTTCGTGATGGTCCCGCTGTCTTGTGGTCCATAGGCCGCGACGACGGCATCAATGATGTCCTTGACCTTTTCATTGGCCTCTTCCCCTTCGATGGCACGCAGGAGTAAGGGAATCGCTTCCTCCTTTGCCTGATCCGATACCGTAAAATTTTCGATCCGGCCTTTTCGGCGGAGGGAGGTCAGGTCATTATCGAGATCCTTGCTGAACGCTCCATATGCAAAACGAAAGAATTCGAAATGAAACGCTTTCAGGCCTTTGGCAAAGGTTTGAAGCTCACACAAAAAACACAGCTGCTGCAGTTTGACATCGCTCAGCTGACCAAGTGGCTCAGCGAGTTGCAGGACGTACAAGAGCAGGGCACGGTCGACGGCAATCTGGTTGGGCGTTCTCACAGTCTCCTCGCTCTATATCGTGAAGGTTTCACTATAACCAGCCGGAAACGCAACCGTCAAAGGCGGAGAGATTTTCAGATCGGTTTGCAGAATCACTCTTGACCCGCCGCGTGATTTCGTCTTTAATCCCGGCTCCAGGAGGATCGGTCTCATCACCATGTCCAAACATGTCAAAGAAATGGGTGTCCTGAAGGAGCACCTCGGGAAGCACCAGCTGAAATTCACGCGCCAACGTGAACTGATCCTCGACGCATTTCTCAAGCAAGAACATATTACAGCCGAAGAGATGTACCACCAACTGGCCAGAAAGGATCCTCACCTGGGCTTGGCAACCATTTACCGCACGCTGAACCTCTTCTGCGAAGCCGGTCTGGCTCAAGCCCGCCACTTCGGCACTCAAACGCAGTACGACAACATCTCGCACAAGGGCCACCACGATCACCTCATTTGCACCGGCTGCGGAAAGATTGTGGAGTTCGAGAACTGCGACATCGAGCGCCTCCAGGAAGAGGTGGCCTCACGGAACGGCTTCACAATCCAAACCCACCGCCTTGAGCTCTACGGTCTCTGCTCCCCCTGCCGCCAATGACGCTCCCCGCAGCTTGTTGCGGGGGATCACACGTTGACCTCTGGGGATATTTCTGCTATCCTTCTTGAGACGGTTTATCAATTTCAACTCAGCCCATACTTCACATTGAAATAGCAGGTTCAATCATGCGCATGGTCCTTCAACCTTCCTCTCGTATCACAGCCCTTGCCCATCAACGGAGGGCCTTAGGCATTTCAGCCACCTGTTTCCTGATGCTCTTCTGGCTGGTCATGCCGGCCATCACCTCTGCTGCCGACACGTTGACCATCTATTCTGGACGGGCCGAACGATTGATCAAGCCGGTCTTGGATGCCTTCACGGCAAAGACTGGGATTCACATCGAGTTACTCTCATCCGGTACCACTGAGTTGGTGAACCGGATGAAGGCCGAAGGAGACCGCAGCCCCGCCGATCTCTTCATCACCAATGATGCCGGCAGCTTGGAACTGGCACGCACGGCGGGACTCTTCCGCCCCTTGAACATGCGGGAAGTCGAACGGGCCATTCCTCCTCAATTCCGCGCAGCAGACAACAGCTGGATCGGCTTGTCAGGCCGGTTTTGGATTGTTGTGTACAACACGACACTGGTGAAGCCCGATCAGATCAAGTCCTTGGTGGATCTAGCCGATCCTACGTGGAAGGACAAAATCGCCATTCCTAACGCCGGCAGCGAATATTTGCAGGCAGGAGTGTCGGTCATTCGCGCGAGTCTCGGTGACGATCACACCAAAAAATTCCTCGAAGGGCTTCGGGATAACGCCGGCACACAGGTCTACCAAAAAAGCTCGCAGATCGTTGATGCCGTCGCCAAGGGTCAGGTCGCCATGGGCATCGTGAATCACTATTACGTCTACCGGCATCTCGCCGCACAACCGGCTGCACCGCTGGCGGTTGTGATGCCCGATCAACAGGAGGGGGGCATGGGCGCCATCATGAACGTGGCGGGCATCGGCATCCTGAAACACACACCCCGCGTGGAGAACGCCAAATTGCTCGTGGAATTTCTCGTGGCGCAGGCCGGCCAGAAGATGTTCGCCGACCTCGACAAGGAGTACCCGCTCCATCCAGAGGTGAAAGCAGACCCCGCGTTGCTCGAACGGAAGAGCTTCCGGGCAGCCTTAGTCCCATTGACCAAGCTCGCCGAACTCCGAGAGCCGACATTACTGCTCATCGAACAAGTCGGGATGCGGTAACCGCGCGAGCGCCTCGTGACTGTCGCACGCCGATCAGCTGTTTCACCGCTCCAACTCGCCGCCCTAGCCAGCGCGACGTTGATCCTGTTACCTCTCGGCTATGTCACCACCCTCGCCTTGTCAGCCGATCTCTCGGTGTGGTATCGGCTCTGGACCACTCGAGTCCCGGAACTGTTGTGGAATACGATTTCCTTGGCGGGCGCCGTGGCATTGCTGACGCTCGGGCTCGGCGTCACGACCGCCTGGATGGTCACACGATTTGAGTTCCCCGGCCGCCGACTGTGGGAAGTCGGGCTTGTGTTGCCACTCGCCATGCCGACCTACGTCCTGGCCTATGTGTACAACTATCTCTTGGGATTCGGCGGCCCAGTAGAACAGCTCTGGCAGATGATCGCCGGACCTCAAGCCAGAATCTTCTCACCCCAAAGTTTCTGGGGCGTCACCTTTGTGATGGCGCTCGATACGTTCCCCTTCGTCTACTTGCTCACGCGCAGTGCACTCCTCAGCTTTAACGTGTCGTTTGAAGAAGTCGCCCGCACATGTGGCGCGTCACCACTTCGGAGAATGCTGTTCGTCACCCTTCCGTTGCTACGCCCGTCAATCGTCGCCGGCGTCGCCCTTGTTATCCTGTACGTCGTGTCCGACTTTGGTGCCGTCTCTCTGCTGCGTTATCAAACCTTGACCTACGCCGTCTTTCAGCAAATGACCGGACGGTCTGACAACCAGGCCGCAAGTATCCTGAGCATCCTATTAGTCATCCTGGCGCTCCTATTCTTATTGACTGAACGATGGTCTCGTCGAAAGAGCCGGTTTTACCAGACCAGCGGGCGCTTTCGAGCGCCTCAACGCATCCAGTGCGGATGGTGGCACACGGCAGCGCTCACGACATGCCTGAGCACCGTGATCGGCTTGGCCTTCGGAATCCCCGTTTCTCTCCTGGTGACATGGAGTCTATCCCCTGAAGCCCAAGCGATTCTCGATACCCGCTTCTTCAGCTTCGTCTGGAACAGCGCCCTGCTGTCGACCCTAGCGGCCACGGCCGGCGTATTGGTTGGGCTGCCTCTCGCCTACCTCGCCAGCCGAAAACCAACCTGGCTCAATACTGGTTGTCTGCAAGCCGCGTACGCCGGCTATGTCCTCCCAGGACCGGTCGCCGCACTCGCGGTTTTGGTCCTCTTTCTCAACGTCCTGCCGTTCTTTTATGGTACGGTCTTCGTGTTGATCGTCGCCTATGTCCTGCATTATCTCCCAGCCGGGCTCCAGTCGCTTGAACCCTCGATTCAACAGATCACGCCGAATCTTGAAGAAGTCGCCCGCACCCTGGGTCTGACCGTCCGAGAGACCTGGCGTCGCGTGACGCTGCCGCTCATTCGTAACGGGGTTATCGTGGCGTGGGTCTTGATCTTTTTGCAGACGATGAAGGAGCTCCCCGCGACATTGTTGTTGCGACCGGTGGGGTTTGACACCTTGGCCATCCGTGTCTGGCTGGAAGCAAGTGAAGAGTATTACCAACTTGCGGCCCCATCCGCCTTATTGATCGTGCTCGTTGGCCTACCGGCGCTCGCCTTGTTGCTATCCCGTGATTGGCGGGCCGCATAACATCGCTATGAACACACCGTTGCACATGACACAGGTGGATGCCGACCGGCATGAAGGTCACCTCCACCTCTCCACGCCGGCCTCCTCCATCTTGGACCTCCGTTCTGTGTCCTGTGCCTACGATCCCAGCAGACCGGCAATCCGCGATATTTCATTTTCTGCACGAGAAGGCGAAATCCTCTGTTTGCTTGGACCGTCCGGCTGTGGCAAGACCACCGTCCTACGAGCCATCGCCGGCTTTGAACCAGTTCGGTCCGGACAAATCTTTTTATCGGACCGGTTGGTCTCCTCGTCCTTGGAAACGATTCCGACGGAGGACCGCCGTGTCGGCATGGTCTTTCAGGAGTACGCCCTCTTTCCACACCTGCGCGTCGCCGAGAACATTGCCTTCGGGCTTCATCATCTGTCACGGGCGGAACGGACATGTCGGGTTCAAGAAATGCTGCGGCTGACCGGCCTCGAAGGGCTCGACCGACGCTACCCGCATGAATTGTCAGGAGGACAGCAGCAGCGAGTGGCACTCTCCCGAGCGCTGGTGCAAAATCCAGTCTTGCTCCTCCTTGATGAGCCGTTCAGCAACCTTGACCCCGATATGGCGGGCCGTATGCGGCAGGAAGTCCATGCCTTGTTACGCCGAATGAAAACTACGACCATTCTTGTGACCCACGATCATGATGAAGCCTTCGCCATGGCCGACCGCATCGCCGTCCTAAATCAGGGCGTACTCGAGCAAATGGATTCCCCGGAGGTGATTTATCATCTCCCCGCCACGCGGTTCGTGGCCGATTTTGTGGGCCAAGCCGACTTTGTCACCGGACAGATTCGACAAGGCAGAGTGCATACCGAACTGGGAGAGTTCCCTGATACGCTCAACAGTCCTGAGGGAAGCACGGTCGTCGTCATGATCCGCCCGGACGACATCCAGCTCATGCCCAATAAATCAGCCGAACCTCGGGTTGTGGCCCGCCAGTTCAGAGGGTCTGAAAATCTCTACACGATCCAGCTCCCATCCGGGCAGATCATCCACAGCAGTGAAAGCTCAACCTGCGTCTACCAAGAAGGGACCGCCGTCGAACTCCGTGTCTCTGCCACGCACACGGTTCTCTTTCCTGCCAAACCATCTCCTCACTCCTAGAGAAATAGAAACCGCCTCATGTATGTGCAAATTGACAGCTGCTCAGCGATCTGGCATGGATGGACCGATACTCTGGCTTCCAACCCCCGGACTCTACCCACGTCTCCCATGTAAGGAGCCTCGATGGATGCGTTGAAAGACATCATTGATTTCGGAGTTATCGGCCTGTTACTGGCCCTGAGCGTGTGGTCTGTGGCTATCGCCATCGAGCGCTGGCTCTTTTACCGACGCATCAATCTCTCTCAGTTTTCGAACATGCAACTACTGGAAATCACTCTGACTAAACGCCTCGTGATTATTGGTACGGTGGCTGCTAACGCCCCCTATATCGGCCTCCTGGGAACCGTCCTTGGTATAATGTTGACATTCCATACGATGGGAACGTCGGGGACGATGGCCGTGAGTACCATCATGATCGGCTTGAGCTTGGCATTGAAAGCGACCGCCATCGGTCTTCTGGTCGCTATACCCTGTGTCGTGATGAATAACGTGCTGCGTCGTCGTGTGAGTGAGATCCTGACCGAGTATAGGACACAACATGGAACGGAACATTGATCAGATCAACGTGATCCCGCTCGTGGACGTGATGTTGGTCTTGCTCGTCATTGTCTTGACGACCGCCACCTTCATCAGCACGGGACAAATTCCCGTCAACCTGGCCAAGGCCAAGGAGGTGAGCGATCGGAAGGATGTTCCCATCGTGATTTCCTTGACGGCTGATGGAAGTCTCTTCTTCAATGACTCTCCGGTCCCCGATGGAGGCCTTCCCTCTGTTCTCAACGCGCAGCCGCGTGAATCGGCGGTGGTCGTGCGAGCCGACAAAGTCACGCTGCTCGAGAAATTCGTGGCCCTCGTCGACGAGATTCGCGGCTTAGGATTTCAGCAAGTCAGTCTGGAGGTCATCCGCCTGTGATGGGGAAATCCATGACGCGTTCACGCGGTCAGACTGGCCCTCTGGCGGCTAGTTGGCTGGTATCCTGCCTACTACACGGAGGCCTAGCCGTGGCAGCCATTTTGTTCGTCCAGCGTATGCAGCTGGCGCCGCAGGCTGACCCGTTCCAGTGGGATGTGGCTATGGTTGCTCCGCTCTCATCCTTATCGGGAGCCACGTCGAGGTCTGGGGCAATGGCGCCGCCAAGTCCGGCACTTCAGCAACCTGCTTCTCCAGCGGGGAAGCAGGTTCAAGAAAGAACGAGACCGGTCACACCACCTGCGCCAGTACCTATCGATGCAATCAGTCCAGAGCTTCATCAGGAACAGGCTCCACCTGATTCGGTACCTTCTGTCCCATCACCTCAAGTTGCTCGGCAGGACCTAGCGGGTCCATCTGCTGACCTCATCATGTCTGCACAGGAGCATTCGACCGTTCTACCTGAATCCCAGGTGGCTAAGGATTCTCCCGTCGACTCTTCGTCTACAATGATTGTGTCTTCGGCACCTCCCAACCAACTCACGCCCACCAAAGCCGACTACGGATGGCTGACGGAGCTCATGGCACGGTGGATTGAAGATCTCAACAAACGATACCCGGCAACGCTACGAACGGAGGGTGTTCAGGGGAAAGTGACGCTGACCGCGATGCTGCATGAAGACGGACTCTTGAGCGATGTGCGTATTGCGAAGAGCTCAGGCAATCCTGCGCTTGATCAAGTTGCCTTGGAGGATGTGAGAAGCGGCCCTCCGATCACGCTCTCTCGCCCACTGGAACGGCACCAAATGCCAGTAAAGTTTTCGATTAGTTACGATCTCAAGATGGCCCGATAGTCCTCCTCGGCACCTCATGGTGCGTGCAGCCGACCACGGAGTCCGGACGAGACCGTGATCTTGCCCGCCTGGTCGATGATGATCGCTTCAACCCCCGGCAAACGCTCGACCAACGCCATCCCCTGTTCTGGTCCTAACGCGAAAATCCCAGTATCCAATCCGTCAGCCATCGTGCCTTCTTTGGCAATCACCGTGACGCTCTGACAAGCTCGTGCCGGCTGCAATGTTTGGGGATCCAAGATGTGGTGATACCGGATGCCATCTCGTTCGAAAAACCGTTCGTAATCACCCGCCGTTGAAATCGCTTCATCGTTCAGGTCGATTATGGCAATCAATGCCCCTTCCTCACGTGGGTGCCTGATACCGACGGGAAACCTGTTTCGATTTGGAAGGACGCCGAATGTTTTGATATCTCCCGATAAGGCGACGACGCCCCCTCTCGCTCCCACCCGCTTCATCTCCTCCACCGCCCGATCGGCTGCGTATCCCTTCCCAATCCCACCAACATCAATACGCATTCCCGTATGAGGCAGATAAATAGTCCGCGCTTCTTGATTGACTTGAATGCGTGTCCAATCGACCAGAGGCTTCAATCGTTGCAACTCCCTCTCATCAGGGATGCGCTGCCGTTCGATTACACTCCAAGCTTCGATGGCAGGACCAAGTGCAATATTGAACCCACCCATAGTCAGGCGCCCTAACTCCAGAGATCGAGTAACCAGCTCAAGCGTCTCAGAACTTACCTGGACAGGCCGACGGCCGGCCTCTTGATTTACCCGTGACAGTTCGCTGTCGGAACGCCAGGTACTCAGTAACTGTTCGAGTCGCTTAATCTCATCGAATGCGACCTGCATCGCCCGGTTGCCCACATCTTGGTCGGGCGACACAGCCGTGATCGTAACCAGAGTCCCCATATGCATTTGAGTACGCTTTAGGACGATGGGCAGAGGGGAGGGTGACACTTCGGCGCAACTCGCGAAGGATGCCAGCGCAAGGCCGGCTATCGCTATGGACCTAGTATTTAGAAGGAGAGCCTTCATCGCTAGATTATTCTCCTCCCCAATGCCGATGAACTATTCCGGGACATCGCAGAATACGCATCACTTCGTAAACCATTCTCCTCTCTGCACCGGATAAGGAAGGATCTCAACCATCGAGCACCCACCAAGGGTCGGATGTTTACTAACAGAAGCTCTTGGCAACAGAGCATATTCTCATGTGGAAATTATAAGACAAGCGCCCCCAGAAACGCACACGACATCCACCTTGCCAGTGATAACTTCCCACTTGACAGTGGGACACTGATCAGGATATTAATAATCGTTCTCAATTTCATTACGCGGGAAATCTGGCATCATGGCTATCGAGAAAGCTCCTTTATTGGAACATGACCAGACTCATGAGACCCGCTGTGAGTGCGGCCAGCTCATCGCCAAGGTGAGCGGGCAAGGCTTGGAACTGAAGTGCAAGCGGTGCAAGCGTATTGTCGTGATCCCCTTTTCTTCAATCGAAGGCTGGGGAACGGCAATCTGATAATCCGGTTCCAAGAGGAGAAACGACCGTCATGCAGTCGTCCTGTTTCCTATGTACCCGAAGGCCAGAGACCATTGAGTCCCGAGTCAGTCTACAACCATTACTTAATCAGGGAGGATACCGATGAAGATGCGGTTACTCCTCGGGGCTCTTTCAATTCTTGCGCTGTCGGTCACTCCGGTCTTCGCAGAAGAGAGCCTTGAGGAACGAGTGAAAAGACTCGAAGAGGCGTTACAAAAAGCACAGGAACGTGAATCTCGAGGGGTTCCTGCGGAAAGTTCGCAGCCTAAGCAATACCCAGTGCCGACCGGGCCTATGACCGATATTCGGGTGGGACGCCCTGGCGAGGAAAAAACCTCTCTCGGTTTCGGATCTACGGGATCGGGGAAGCTGATCTACGCGAAACCGTTTTTAAGCATGCCCAAAGCCACGCTCGGCGGTTATGCGGACGTGATGTACAACATCCTCTCTCGCCAAAATTTGGACAATCCCAGCCGCAATAGTTTCGGCCAGCAGCGATTGGTGCCCTTCATTTTTGCCGATATCACCGATCGCGTAAAATTCGCGACGGAAATTGAAATCGAACGTGGGGGGACTAACTCACCGCAGGGGGATGGTTCGATACAGGTCGAATTCGCTCAACTAGACTATCTGATTGATGAGAGAATCAATCTCCGTGGCGGCATTCTTCTGATGCCCGTCGGCAAATTTAACTTGCTTCACGACTCACCCTTGAACGACCTTGTCGATCGGCCGATGGTATCCAGACTCATCGTTCCGAGCACCTGGTTCGAAGCCGGCGCTGGTATCTATGGCACCTTCTATCCATCGGCTCTCTCCAAAATCGACTATGAACTCTATGCGGTCAACGGCATGACTCAAACCGCTGGTGCGGTCACGGACTTGGGCATCCGGGGTGCACGCGGAAGTGTGTCCCGAGATCGCGATGACAGTAAAGCCATCGTTGGTCGCCTGGCCTTTAGTCCTATGCTGGGTATTGAGATCGCCGGCTCTGGATACCATGGGCAATATAAGCCCTCCACTGCTACAGTTGGTTCAGGGAACATCGACATCTTCGCGGTGGATTGGACCTTGCAGCGAGGTCCATTCGAGTTGATCGGCGAAGCGGCCTGGACCAGAATCAGCAACAACAACGCCACCGGCGTGGCCGGCAACGCAATAGGCCCTGCCGGCATGTTTGGCTACTATGTTCAGGGGAACTATCACTTTATGCCGGAACTCCTAAAGAGACTGGCACCCAGCCACTTCTCTGATGCATCCACCTTCACGGCAACGGTGCGCTGGGAGCAAATCGATACTGACACAGATAATCGCACGGTGGGTGGGGCCAACACCCTTGGCAATCGGCGAGAACTCGACCGGTTGACAGTCGGTCTAAATTTCAGACCCGTCGAAGACATGGTGTTTAAAATCAACTGGCAGCATAACGCCCAGAACGGTGCAGTGGGATTAATCCCTGCAGGAGATTTGGGAACCGCCAGTAGTCCAATGGACGGGGATGGATTTCTGTTCCAGGCAGCGACCTACTTCTAACCGTACAGCTAGGGAGGCTCCCCGCCGGATCGGCGGGGAGCTCATGACATGACAAAGCTTCTGCAGCGAATGAACTTGAACATCCTCCCGCTCCTTCTGATTGGAAGTGTGGGAGGTTGCGCCTTGCTGACCAGCGGCATGCACCAACGGACGACCACCTGTACTTATGACCAAGCCTGGGATGCAGCCATCGATGCCGTAAAGGATCGGTCGGCCGATACGAACGATAAAGAGGCTGGATTGATCGTTACACACTGGCTCGACATTCCAATGCCAGGTCGAAAGTATGGTGCGTTTCGACGGGAAATCCCAGACAGCAGAGACCGATCTCGCTTCACGCTCCGAGTGAAGCGGACGGACGACGGGACAAGAATATTTTTCATCGAAGAACGGCACAGCTGGGTCTTTCGAGGAGGATCACGTCTCTTTGGCTGGGCCCCGACTGATCCCTCCATAGAAGCCATGCGGGACATGCAAGATCGTCTCGATGCCAAGTTGCAGGAACACGGATGTTCAGCCACCTAAGAACAATTTTCACATGCTTCGCGATTGGGACGGCACTCTGTCTCACCATTCCCCTCTCGGCTCGTGCCGAAAAGGTGTGGGACAACGATCTGAAGCGCTATCTCACTGAGGCCGAGTTGAATCACGCTGAAGTCTTCATGTCAGAAGATGAGGCCGTGAAGATCGTCCTCCCCAAATCGCAACGCGTGCGAAAGGAAGTGATCCAGCTCACCCAAGATAAGAAAGATCTGATCGAACAACGCATCGGATGGAAATTCCCGGAACACGCTTTCGAAGTCTATATTGGTGAAACGGGTGATACAATCGACGGCTACGCCATGGTCCACAATACCATCGGCAAGCATAAGCATATGACCTACATGGTCGGTGTCGATGCAAAAGGGGTCTGCTCCGACGTCGAACTGTTGGTGTTTCGCGAAGCCAGAGGAAGCGAAGTAGGACGGAAACGATTCAATGTGCAATATGAAGGCAAGTCAGTCCTGGACCCAATCCGTATCAACAAAGATATTATCAATATCACAGGCGCCACAATGTCCGTCCGTTCCATCAGCGCTGGTGTGAAGCGGGTACTCGTGTTGATTGACGAGTTCTACCTGAAGCCTGCCGGGCTCGGCAGTGATACGCTGGCCGCAAAAAAAGATAAAGGGTTTTTACCTTCAATTTTCGGGAACTAGCGAAAGCGGACCCAGCGTCCCAAACATGCGAAACTTTAATCAAAAATTCAGGCTCCGTGATTCAGATCGCCATATTCGGTTGCTCTACACATTATTTTTGCTCTTGATGCTGGCTGGATTTACATTTTCGTTTTTTTGGGCACATAGCATGACGGGATTGTCACCGCAAGGCATCGCTGAGCATTATCGAGGATCGGACGCGACGTTCGGGGAACCGATGTCGTTTCGCGAGCTGGCGGAAATTACCCACTTTCATCTCTTCACGATGCCAGTCGTCTTCATGATTTTGATCCACGTGATGTATTTGACCAGTGCAAGCCATACCCTCAAGGCCGTCACCACATGGGCTGGCTTCGGGGGCGTGATGCTCGATCTGGTATCGCCCTGGCTGATTAGCTACGTGTCTCCGATGTTTGTGATCTCCATGTTGACCGGAGATACCCTTATGACGATCAGTTTCTTAGTCATGATGGTGGTCCCACTGTATGAAATGTGGATACTGGAACAGCCTTTAATGGGAGGGAAGCACCCACCAGGGTCCTAACCATCTCAGTTGGCGGTCTACCATCTAGCGGCCAGCGGCTATTCGCCCAGAGCCCAGGATCACCCGAGTGATTCTGGGCTCTTCGTTTTTGAGGAGGCAGCGTCATGCATGTCGACAGTACAGATCGGATCGAGCCGGCCGTCTTGACCATTCAGGGCATGCTCACAAAGATCGATCGTCTCCATCTGCCATCCGCCTCGCGGCGCGATCTGGAGAGTATTCTCATTCGGCAAGTGGCGAAAGAACTGGACCGGCTTCTACCGTGGCAAGCCGGTCATGGACAGGGAACAGCGGCGATTGCACTCCACATCGGACGGGCCGCATCTCTCACAGACGAGGAGTTGCACCAGCTCAAACTGGCCTCCCTGCTTCACGATATCGGCGTTCTCATGCTTCCACACTATTTACAAACCAAACGAGAATGGGTTGAACCAGACTCCTATGTGGCGATTCAAAACCACCCGCGGCTGGGAGCCACGTTGCTCGAACCTTTTGCATTCCTTCGTGAAGCCACCGTCATGATCGCCCATCACCACGAGCGATGGGACGGATCGGGATATCCCTATGGACTCAGGGGAACGTTCATCCCGTTGGGAGCAAGAATTCTTGGAGTCGCCGATGCATTCGAGGCCATTCACGTCCCCGCAGTTTACGATCGACCCCTTCGAGATCGCATTACACTGCGAATTCTCCAGGTGGCGGCAGGAACACAATTTGACCCTTCGGTCGTCGGTCTCCTGGATGAACTCATGAGAGAGCCGGAAACGATGTATGGAAGGGACAGGCCTCACTGGTAGCGCAGTCGCCGTACGACCTACGCTGACTGCGAAGTGGGAGCCCTACCTCTCCCACTTTGCTAGGTACGGGCTCTCACCTCCCGAGGGCCCGTACCTCCCCTACAGAACGAGGGATGCCCATTGATCTTAGATGAGGGGTCTTGCCATGAAGGGTCAAACTGATTCTATTGAAAGGAACCACGACGCCATGAATCTAACCTTGATTACACATGAATCAAAGATCGCTCGTGTCTTCCCTCCTTGCTTCTATTCCTCACTGGACTCGTCGCCTGTTCAGGAAGTGAGAGTACTCCACCTCCTCTCACCGCCACCGGTACGCCAGGGGCTGAAGAAGCCGTCGGCGAACGGCTGTTTCTGGAAACACGATTTGCCCAGGCCTTCAAGGTGTTCGTGAATACCGGCGGTGACGTGAATGATCCAACGATCGGTGACAACGTCGTCGATACGGTCGAAACCTTGGGTGCGCCGATCACTCCGGGACCATTCAAGGGGCTCTCAATGAATTGCCGGACTTGTCATTTGGTTGACGATATTCTGGATGCGCCGAGAGGCGGCATGCGGACCTATGCTGATTTTGCGCGCCGTAGCCCCCTCCCGGTCCGAGCGGACGGCAAAACTGTTGCCGTCCGCAATTCACCTCCTCTCGTCAATTCAGCACTCGATCGACCAGACGGTGTCTTATTCCATTTCGATGCCGAATTTAACTCCATGGAAGAACTGATCGCGGCCACCTTCACAGGTAGAAACTTCGGCTGGCTGCCTGGAGAACGAACCCAGGCCATCACCCATATCGCCAGGATCGTCAGGTCCGACAACGGCACCGGAGATCTGGCGAAGGAGTTCGACGGAACCCCCTTCCGAGTGCTTTTCGGCGGAACTGATGCGTCCATACCAGAAGAATTCCAGCTCACCTCGGAATTCCGCAAGACGATCGACTCCGCGACCGACCAGGAGGTGTTCGATGCCGTCGTCAAAGTCGTTACCGCCTACGTCAACAGCCTCCTCTTTTCACAGACCGAAGATAGTGGAGCACCAATCCGCTCTCCGTTCGATGTGTTTCTGGAGACCAACAGGCTCCCGCAAGCGCCCAATGCCAACGAATCTCCGATCGATTACAGCAGACGTCTTCTGCAACTCGTGAAATCACGTGAGTCGGCCGGGACACTTCAGTTTGTCACCTCGAACCCCAACAGAACAGACGGTCAGTTCCAATTTCATACCCAGCCATTCTCGTTTGGGGCGCAGGAATTGGCTGGATTGAAGATGTTCTTGACGGAACCGGCGGCGCTCGCTGCCTCACCGGCTGAACTAACAGCCGGAAAAATTGGGAACTGCGTCGCCTGCCATGCCGCGCCGAACTTCACCGATTTCAAGGCCCACAATACGGGGACGACACAGAGGGAATATGATGAGATTCCTGGTCATGGTGTTGGGGCCTTCAGGAATTTGACTATTCCCACACTCATGGCACGAACTGCCGCTGATCTGCCGGCTACCAAACAACACCCGCAGGCCAGCGAACGATTCCGAGCCGTTCCCGCTGCCGGCACAACATTGACCGACCTGGGCCTGTGGAACGTCTTCGCCAATCCGGACATGCCGGCACCTCAGCCAAAGATCCGTGCGATTCTCTGCGACGATCAACAGCCCTGTCCACTACCGGATGCAACCCTACTCGATCGTGCCATTGCGCGATTCAAGACACCCGGTCTTCGAGACCTTGGACATTCCGAGCCCTTCATGCACAACGGTCAATTCGACACACTTGACCAGATTGTGGATTTCTACCGTGAGGTATCGGATCTCCAACGTACAGGTGGTTTACGGAACGGCGATCGTGAGCTGGGAGGGATTGCCCTCACAGTCCAAGACATCGTTCCACTCACGGCGTTCTTGAAGGCACTGAACGAGGACTATCAATAAACAGCCTTGGCTACCGTCCACAGCCCAGACACCATCACTAGAAAAAAGAGGTAGAACCCATGCGATCAGCCCCACATGCATGTGCACTCATCACGACCTGCCTGCGCTGTCACGAACCGATCTGCCATCGCAATCCGCAGCTATGGTGCATCAAGTGCCGATGTTCCCAGCGTCAACAGGGACAGGCCAGAGGGCTGGCACGATCGCTCAAGACGCGACGGCTGAAAGCATGGCTCAAAACTTTTTCCTGCTCGTGAGTAAGTCGTGTTTCATAGTGTGCAGCGTGCGGGGAAAGAATTTGATGACTCAACCCAGCTGTTCATGATTGGAAATGGGAGATTCCGGCCGTGTCGAACGGAGTGGAAACCGATACGACGGACGCGATGTCAGAAATCTTCCATCAAACGCATGGAGCTCATGGTCAAGTTTCACGAAGAGAACCTGCAGGCTCCCGCATGACGAGCCAAGCGATCGCAACCTCGGGAGGACCTCGCTTGCTACTATAAGTCAGGGTAATCGGTTGAGCCCACAACCGGCATAGATTCGGCCAAAGGACTTGAAGTCCAGAGCCCATGGTTGGTGAACAACCATGGGCTCTTTTTTTAACGGTGTGGCCCTTATTGCTTAACGGTACCGAGCTACAGGACGCAGAACGCAGCGACCTATAGAAGCTGAGTCATCCACTGCAACCCGTCACGCATCGTGGCCCTTTTCACGAAGTGTTCGTACAGGATGCTCCTTTGGGTTTCGCAATTTCCCTCAGGATTCTTTTTTGATCTGCTCGGCCAGGTAATTCTCCAGGCCAACTTGCTTGATGGTTTCCAATTGAGTTTCGATCCAATCAATATGCTCGTCGACATCCTTCGCCATATCTTCCAGCATGTGCCGAGTCGTAAAATCCGTGACCTTCGTACAATGGACAATGCCCTCATTCAGCAAGGTCAGCATCTCGTGCTCCGCTTTCAGGTCCAATGTGAACTGTTCCGGTACGGTCTCCCCTACCTGAACGGCGTTCATTCGCTGCACATTGGGCACCCCTTCCAAATAGAGAATATGGCCGATCAGTTCGTCGGCATCCTTCATCTCATCGATGCTCCGCTCCCGCACCTTATGATAGAGCCGGTCATACCCCCAGTTCTCACACATCTTGGCATGGACAAAATACTGGTTGATGGCAGTCAAATCAGCCGTCAGGATCTTGTTAAGAATGTTGATTACCCCTTCTTTCGCTTTCATCTTTGGCCTCCTTCCGAATAAGTCATCGCCGTCCGTCTCATTATCATCACGTATCGCGCTCGTCGTCAACTCGATAAATAGATGTATTCTGAATTCGTCTCTCAAATTCGGTGAAATGGATTCTCAATATTGTTCGAGCCACATCCATGCACGAGGTGATAGACCATCGAGACCAATCGAGGCGCATGGTTCGAGCACTTGAAACAACAGTCTGCGGGATGGTAAATTCCTCGGAATCTAGGCTACCTAGACAATTCATTCAGCGGATGACGTCATGATTAAGTGTGCGATCCGAATAAGCCTTCCCCTCCTGACCTTGGTCCTCGTAACCGTAATCGGCCCTACTGCCGCCATCGCACATGGGAATGTGTCGATGGAAGAGGACATTTGTGTGCGCAAAATCGGTGGGAATATGGTGCATTTCAGTGCCTACCAGCCCCAAATTGAACCGAAAGCTCAGTACTGCACAGAGATCCCGGATGTGGGGGATACATTCCTTGTCCTGGACCTTGTCGACCCAAGCCTGCGCAATCTGCCGGTAGGGGTCAAGATCATTCAAGGGGTCAATGAAAACGAGCAGGACGAGGCCAAGACCGTGGCCTATTGGAAGCCGGTTTCTCACCCTGATGGGATCGTGCGGGGTGAAGCCACGCTAGAAAAGGGGCTCTACAAATTGATCATCACAGCGGAAGGGCTCAGCCCTTCCACCTACCTGCTGCGAGTGCAGCAGGCTGACTATTCAAAGCTTGGACGCGCAGCTCTTGGACCATTGGCATTGCTGCTGGTACTCGGGGTTGTCGGATATGAGCTCTCGAAATCGGGTCGAGTGCGGGGATGGTTTGCATCACGCCGTCGCTCATGAGCAACCGGACGACGCATGTCAGTATCTGAGCATTCTCTTCACCATTGCAAAAAAGAGGACACGTTCATGAAGTCTTTCGTATCGCTGAAACTGACAGTTGGCTGTGCAGTAGTTATTCTGAGTGCTCTCTTGTCCACGCAGGTCTATGCTCACGGTGGGCTCTCTATGGCCGAGGACATGTGCAAGCTCACGATCGGCCCCTACACGATGCACTTCAGTGGATATCAGCCTGAAAATACTCAACAAAAACAATTCTGTGAGGATATCCCAGCGGTCGGCCAAACAATTGTCGTGTTGGATTACATCGAGCAAGATCTTCGCACCCTCCCTGCCGAAGTTCGGATCATCAAAGACACCGGCACAGAAGAGAATCTTGAGGCCAACACCGTGTTTAACCTTCCGCCCAAAGTGTATCCCAATGGTTCTATCGACTTTGCCTATACCTTTGACAAGCCCGGAAAGTTTGTCGGCAT
>CAKKRK010000073.1 GCA_919902665.1 Nitrospiraceae bacterium | reverse complement strand
CTATGTGCCCCACCAGGCCAATATTCGGATTCTCAAGGCGGTGATGGAACGGCTCAGCCTTCCGATCGAAAAGGTTATGCTGAACGTGGATCGATATGGAAATACTTCAGCCGCCTCTATTCCGATCGCCTTGGATGAAGCAGTGCGTGAGGGGCGTATCAAGGATGGCTCGTTGGTGCTGCTTGGGGCGTTTGGAGCAGGATTAACCTGGGCCTCTGCGGTCATCCGATGGTAGAGAACACCCAGGTCGTGATCCAGGGCCATTCCGATGTGGACGTTTCGTGATTGTTTGAAGGCAGCGACCTATGACAACTTTTCTCGTTGACTTTACACGGAACTTCGAAGATATCTAACCCCCCATGGCTCTAGAAATCGGGTTTGTTTTCCCTGGACAGGGTTCTCAGTCAGTCGGGATGGGGAAGGCGCTCTATGATGCGCATTCCTCATTGAAATCCGTCTACGATGAGGCCACTGCGGTCTTGGGGTATGATATCGCCGAGTTGTGCTTCACGGGACCAGCTGAACGACTCAATCTCACGGAGTTCACCCAGCCGGCTTTACTTGTGAGTAGTGTGGCGGCGTGGAAACTGTTTGAACCGGTCGGGATCAAGCCGGTTGTGGTGGCGGGGCATAGTTTGGGTGAGTATTCAGCGATGGTTGCGGCAGGCGGTGTATCCTTTCGTGATGCCGTTGGCCTGGTTCAGAAGCGGGGACGCTATATGTCCGAAGCCGTCGCTCCAGGCACCGGTCTCGTTGCAGCCTTGTTGGGTTTGAACGCCGAGGTTGTCAAAGAAGTCTGCCGTATGGCGTCATCGGTCGGGGTTGTTGCGGCAGCAAACTTCAATTCGCCTGGGCAGGTGGTCATTGCGGGTGAAAGGGCGGCAGTGGAACGGGCCATTGAATTGGCTAAAGCGCAAGGCTGTAAAAAGGCCATCCCCTTGCCGGTCAGTGTGCCGGTCCATACCCCGTTGATGCAGCAAGCCGCCGATCGATTAGCGAAGGATTTAGCCACGGTTCGGTGGTCGGACCTGAGCGCTCCTCTGGTCAATAATGCAGAGGCCAAAGCAATCAGCCGGGCAGGCGAGATCCAGGCATCACTGGTCCGTCAGCTGCCCTCTTCCGTGCTGTGGGAGGATACCGTGCTGACCATGGGAAGAATGGGTGTCACGACGTTTATCGAAATTGGCCCTGGCACTGTCTTGACTGGATTGATTAGGCGAATCCTTCCTGACGCGAAACTGTTGAATGTGAACGATCCAAAGTCGTTGGACGCGACACTCAGGGCCGTCAGCTAAGGCCAAACTGTTCGTATGGAAAACCAGATGACGAATTCCCTGTCAGCCTGTTAACGTATGGTCTGAAAGGTCTGAAATGTCACTACAAGGAAAAACTGCTATTGTCACTGGCGCTGCACAAGGTATCGGCCGGGCTATTGCTGAATGCCTCGCCCAAGCGGGGGCCGATATTGCCGTCGCTGATCTGGACCCCGGCCGTTCTGTGGAAACGGTCGCTTCCGTTGAAAAGCTCGGGCGTAAGGCTCTGAACATCAAAGTCAACGTGGCTGATGCTAATGAAACCAAGGCGATGGTTGAACAAGTCATGAAGGCCTGGGGGAAGGTGGACATCCTCGTTAACAATGCCGGGATCACTCGTGATGGTTTGTTGTTACGGATGAAGGAAGAAGATTGGAATCTGGTGCTTCAGATCAATCTGAATGGGACGTTTAACTGCACGAAAGCGGTCTTGCAGCCGATGACCAAGCAACGGTATGGTCGCATCGTCAACATCGCCTCGATCGTGGGGGTCATTGGGAATGCGGGGCAGGCCAATTACTCGGCCTCGAAGGCGGCGGTGATTGGGTTTACAAAAACCGTCGGGCGGGAGTATGCCAGCCGTAACGTCACAGTGAATGCGGTGGCGCCCGGGTTTATCGACACGGCTATGACCCATGGCCTATCGGCTGATGTGAAGGACACGCTTCTGAAGCAAATCCCGTTGGGGCGGTTGGGTACGTCGGCGGATATTGCGGCAGCCGTGCGGTTTTTGGTATCCGAGGATGCAGCCTACATCACCGGTCATGTCTTGCACGTGAACGGCGGGATGTTGATGGTATAAGCACGTCAAATCGTTTGAATGTACGCCCGTCACAGATCCCCATGTGTCGGTGCAACGGGGTCATACTGGGGAAGGAGGTAGTCATAGCGATGGCAACTGTTGATGAGCGAGTCAAGAAGATTATTGCTGAGCAGCTCGGGGTGGAAGCGGATGAGGTGACGCCGGAAGCCTCCTTCGTTGAAGATCTTGGCGCTGATTCGCTCGATACCGTCGAGCTGGTCATGGCGCTGGAGGAAGAGTTCTCGATCGAAATTCCCGATGAGGATGCGGAAAAGATTCTGACCGTTGGAAAGGCGCTGGACTACATCAAGGAAAAGTCCTAAGTATGTCGGCAGAAATGGCTGATCGAGCGGTTCGGCGTGTTGTGGTCACCGGTCTTGGGCTGGTGACCCCACTGGGTACGGGTGTCGAGAAGACCTGGAAGGCGATCTGTGCCGGTGAGTCTGGGATCGGCCGGATCACCAGATTCGACCCGACGGGATATGATGCCCAAATTGCGGGTGAGGTGAAAGACTTCGATCCGGCTCAGTTCATCGAAAAAAAAGAAATCAAGAAGATGGATACGTTCATCCACTACGCCGTGGGTGCCGCCCAGTTGGCGGTGGATGATGCTGGCCTCAAGGTCGCGCCGGAAGAGGCAACGAAGGTCGGTGTGTACATCGGCTCTGGGATTGGCGGGCTCGGGTCGATCGAGCACTATCATGATGTGCTCAGAGCCAAGGGGCCGGGTCGGGTCTCGCCATTTTTTATTCCAATGACCATCATCAATCTGGCGTCCGGGCAGGTGGCAATTCGGATCGGAGCCAAGGGGCCCAACTCGTGTGCGGTGACGGCTTGCGCCACAGGCAATCATTGCATCGGAGATGCGTACCGACTGATTCAACGTGGCGATGCCGATGTCATGGTGGCCGGTGGAGCCGAAGCGGCGGTCACTCCACTGGGTGTCGCGGGATTTGCCTCGGCCAAGGCGTTGTCGTTCCGGAATGATGAGCCGACGAAGGCGAGCCGTCCGTTCGACAAGGACCGGGATGGATTTGTGCTGGGCGAGGGGGCAGGGGTCCTTGTGATTGAGGAATTGGAACATGCCCTTCAGCGTGGGGTCAGAATTTACGGCGAGATCATTGGATATGGGATGAACAGCGATGCGTACCATATCACCGCGCCTCCGGAAGAGGGTGAGGGGGCTGTCCGTTGCATGGAACTCGCGCTCAAAGATGCCGGAATCAATCGCGATCAGATCGGGTATATCAATGCACACGGTACGTCGACGATGGCCGATGCCATTGAGACTCGAGCGATCAAAAGAGTATTCGGCGAACAGGCATTTCGCATTCCAGTCAGCTCGACCAAGTCTATGACCGGGCATCTTCTCGGTGCTGCCGGTGGGATCGAGGCCGTCTTTAGTCTTCTGGCGCTATTCCATGGTGTTCTTCCTCCTACGATTAATCTGGATCATCCGGATCCGGCCTGTGATCTGGACTATATTCCCAATAAGGCACGACCGTCCGCCATTAAAACGGCATTGTCGAATTCCTTTGGATTTGGTGGAGTGAATGCCTGTTTGATCTTCACGAGACTGGACGCGTAGTGCGCGTGTCACAATGACGCCGGCTCCTTCAGCCGATTCTTCTCCTGCCATATCGAGCTATCGATTCACAAATCCGAGCTTCTTGATCGAGGCGTTGACCCACAAATCGTACGTGAATGAGCGTCGAGATTCCAGTCGAAAGCATAATGAGCGGCTTGAGTTTTTGGGAGATGCCGTATTGTCGCTCATTATGAGCGACTATCTTGCGAGGCAATACCCTGAGTTGAGTGAAGGGGCTCTCTCAAAACTCAAAGCGTCGCTCGTGAGCGAAGCGCCCTTAGCGAATGCCGCCAGACGGCTGGATCTCGGTGCCAGATTGAAACTTGGTCGGGGTGAAGAGCTCTCGAATGGGCGCGACAAGACATCACTGCTAGCGGATGTGTTGGAGGCCGTTATTGCGGCGGTCTATCTTGATGGAGGGTTTGAGGCGAGTCGAAACTTCAC
>CAKKRK010000072.1 GCA_919902665.1 Nitrospiraceae bacterium | reverse complement strand
GGACTCTGTCCGGACTGCAAACGCCCCGTCGAACAGCTCAGCGAGCACAACTACTTCTTCAAGATGGGGCAATATCAGGACCGCTTGATCGAACACATCAAGACGCATCTGGATTTTATTCGTCCGGAATCGCGACGCAACGAAGTCCTTGGGTTCTTACAAACCCAAAAACTAGGCGACCTCTCGATCTCGAGACCAAAATCACGACTCTCCTGGGGGATTGAACTGCCATTCGACAATGACTACGTCACCTATGTCTGGTTCGATGCGCTGATTAATTACATGTCCGCGTTGGAATATCTCCCTCACGGAAAACCGATTGGCAATCGATTCTGGCCAGCCAACGTCCATCTTGTCGGGAAGGACATCCTGACGACCCACGCCGTGTATTGGTCCACGATGCTCATGGCGTTGAACCTGCCGTTGCCGGAAACCATCTTTGCCCATGGCTGGTGGACGGTCGATGGTGAGAAGATGTCCAAGAGCCGCGGCAACGTCGTCGATCCCAATAAGATGATCGATGAAGTCGGCGCGGATGCGTTTCGCTATTTCTTACTGCGCGAGGTGCCATTTGGACAAGACGGAGACTACTCCCTTGCCGGGATGGTGACGCGCATCAATAGTGATCTTGCCAACGGCCTGGGTAATCTCTTGAGTCGAACGCTCACCCTTATCGAGCGGTCTCAAGGAGGGCTGGTACCGGCTCCCGGGACAGGTGGACCAGCAGAGCGAGAACTCGAACAAGCCATAGTCTCTCTCCTAAACACCGTGTTGCCGCATCATCTGGAGCAATTGGAGTTTAACCGGGCCCTGGAAGCTATCTGGCACGTCGTCCAACTTGCTAATCAATATGTCGACAAGACCGCGCCCTGGACATTGGTTAAGCATGAGAGCAATGCGGAACAACTGAGGACTGTCCTCTATACCATGGCAGAGACGCTGCGCTGCCTCAGCTTAGCCATATATCCCATAATGCCTAACAGTGCGCGGTTAATCTGCGGTCAGCTTGGCATCTCAGCTGAATTCACAAGCCCTCTACTGAAAGATACGGTTGAATGGGGTGGGTTGAAGCCAGGCACCATCATCCATAAAGGCCCATCGCTTTTCCCGCGTATCGAATCAAAACCAGGAGTAAAACCAGTGAGCGAACCATCTATCCCTTCACCGTCAACCTTTACTGCGCCAACAACTACAGCAACTCCCCCAACAACGCCCCCTGCAGCAACTCCAGTCGCACCGCCCCAGATCACCATCGACGACTTCATGAAGATTCAGCTGAAGACAGCAAAGGTCATCAGCGCAGAACGCGTCCCGAAGTCAGAGAAGCTGTTGAAGCTACAAGTCTCTCTCGGCGCCGAGCAGCGCCAGATCGTCGCAGGCATTGGCAAAAAGTACGAACCGGATGCGCTGGTCGGCAAAACCATCGTGATCGTCGCCAATCTCAAGCCGGCCAAACTCATGGGTATCGAGTCGCAGGGCATGGTACTGGCTGCTGGCGATGCCGACGTGCGCGGACTGCTCACCATTCAAGAAGAAGTGGACCCTGGCACGAAGGTGAAATGACACGATCTTCCTTCGCCCTGGTGGGACTGATCTTCTCGCTCACTCTACTCTCTTATCTCTCGACTCCGGTCCGAGGCCAAACACCTCCCAATATCCCGCTCAACGGCCCACAACCCACGGTGGTACTGGTCCGAGTCGTCGCGCACGGGGCCATGGTGTTAGGCCGAGAGGTCGGTGGAGCGCGTGTGACGATCACGGAGGTGGCGACTGGCCAAATTCTGGCTACGGGTCTGCAGCAGGGCGGGTCTGGCGACCAGAACCAAATCATGCGCACACCGCACATGATAGAAGAACCAGTCTACAGCTCTCGCCCCTCCGCAGTGTTCACCACAACATTGCAGCTACACAAACCAACATTGGTGGAGATCTCGGCTGAAGGGCCGCTGGCCTATCCTGCCGTATTACAGAAAACGAGTACGACTCTACTCGTGCTCCCAGGACAAGACATCACGCATGACGGCATCGTTCTGCACCTCTATGGGTACCTCGTCCAAATTGAGCGACCCACACCGCACGAACCGTTGATCGCGAAAGACGACGTGAAACTCCGAGCCTCAGTCCAAACCCTGTCCGGCTCCTTGGTCCGCCCCCACGGAGATTGGGACTCACGAAAGATCCGTATTTATGGAGAGGTGCTGATCGGAGACCGAATCATTGAGCGGCTGCAGATGTTTTACGATGAAGGAAGCCGCACATTTGAAGCGCCGTTCTTTGTGCCGCCATCGAAAGAGGTTCCCGACGGGATCACGCTGCGTGTGATCGCCTCAGATCTCTCAACCGGTAATGCAGGAATCGATCAAGTCACCTACCCAGTCCTGAGTGAGCGCCTGCCGCCAAAATCCATGAGATAGCTACAATACAGGAGGACGCTTTGTCTTCACATTCGTCAATGAAGCACTGCGATTGCTACGGCGCCTCCCTCATGTCGCCGCTCTGACGACGATGGTCTGGCGAGCCACTTCAACCCCATTACTCAGCACGCGCGCCTCCACCGTGTAGAATCCGGAGGACTTCAGGACTCTGCTACAAGATGCGCTGCTATCGTTGAATGAGCAATAGGGGCTGCTAGACTCCGTATGTTCGAGTTGGCCATTGACCCAGAACTTCACGGACACGGTTCCCGACGCGTTCGTCGTCGCCTGCACAGCCCAAGGCTCGCCCCTATCCGGGGACCCAAGAACCGTCAGGCCCACTGTTGCAGCAATTGGATTGGTATTTGGCGCAGCGATAACAGCGATGGCCCGGCGAGCCACTTCAAGTCCATTACTCAGCACGCGTGCTTCCACCGTGTAGAATCCAAAAGACTTCAGGACCCTTCTGCAGGACCCACCGTTGTCATTAAACGAGCAATAGGGACCATTAGACTCCGTGCGTTTGAGGCGGCCATTGATCCAGAACTGCACGGACACGGTTCCCAACGCGTTCGTCGTCGCCTGCACAGCCCAAGGCTCGCCCCTATCCGGGGACCCAAGAACCGTCAGGCCCACTGTTGCAGCAATTGGATTGGTATTTGGCGCAGCGATAACAGCGATGGCCCGGCGAGCCACTTCAACCCCATTGCTCAGCACGCGCGCCTCCACTGTGTAGTCTCCGAAAGGATAGAGAACTCTGGTACAAGACGTGCCATTGTTGCCGAACGAGCAATAGGGGCCGGAATTCGCAACAAACCCGAGGCTCCCATTGACCCAGAACTGCACGGACACAGTGCCAGACGCGTTCGTCGTCGCCTGCACAGCCCAAGGCTCGCCCCTATCCGGCGACCCAAGAACCGTTAGGCCCACCGTTGCAGCGGCAGTGGTGACCACGATAGCCTGACGAGCCACTTCAACCCCATTGCTCAGCACGCGCGCCTCCACTGTGTAGTCTCCGAAAGGATAGAGAACTCTGGTACAAGACGTGCCATTGTTGCCGAACGAGCAATAGGGGCCGGAATTCGCAACAAACCCGAGGCTCCCATTGACCCAGAACTGCACGGACACAGTGCCAGACGCGTTCGTCGTCGCCTGCACAGCCCAAGGCTCGCCCCTATCCGGCGACCCAAGAACAGTCAGACTCACTGTTGCAGTCGGCGGCGGCGAAGGGATATAGGTGACAACATTGCTGGGGTCAGATTCATTGTTTTCAAGATCGTACGCCGTGACCAAATAGTACTGAGTGCCGGTAGGTGTACCGATATTAAAACTGGTGACCATTCCCAGTGTCGCAAGCAGCGTCGCCGTCCCGGATAATTCTTCGCAGGGTGTTTGACTGCATTGGTAGACGCGATACCCTGCTAGATCAGGCGCGCTAACGGCATCCCAGCTCAGCGTGGCGGCCGAGACAGCAGTAGCCCACAACACAAGTGCAACACTAATGGCTCTCACCCAATTCAAGCGGATAGTCTTGATAGGTATTCTCACCACAATAGACCACACCTTTCTCGGAGAAGTGAACGCTGCATGGACAAGAGCTCTTACTGAAATTGCTCTTAAGAGGATCGGCTGGTAGTGAAGAAGCACCAGCGCAAAATTACTCATCCGTTTGCTGCAACGACTAAGCAAGGTGTGTGCCGCTAATAAATGAGCGACATTCAGAGAAAACCCATTGAGAATCAACACTCACAAGAGAGGATCTACTTGAGACATTCCGGATGATTGCAGCACTCCGTGGCCGATCACGGAGTCACTACAATCATCTCAATATTGCTTCCAAATAGTTATCATTCTGAATGATTTTCAATACAGTGCTGTGCAATGACGGCCACTGTGGAAGTCCTCATGGCACCATATGCGGTTTGAACGGAGGAACAGTTCTACGAAGGCGTGTAAGCGAAACGTAAGGCGGTCTTCTTCCGCATCCTGCTAGGAAAAGTCGAGCCTTTGTCCTCCGGAGACAACGACACATCGGATGAGAGGCTGAGAGTTCGATTCGGATTTACGTCTGCACCCGCCAGATACAGGCGAGCACTTCAGATGGGCCATCGCAGTTGTTGCTGAAAGGCATCCCTAAATCTCTGTCACAAACCCAATGTTATCCTGGCGATCAGCTCAGCGTAGCCAGGGGTTCAGGACATTACTCCAACGCTTGCCGCATCACGTCGCCCATGCGACACTGTCACGTATGACAACACTTGCCTCGTACACACATCTCCGATCGCGGCTCCAACTTGCACTAGCCATCAATGCCGTGATCATCGCAGCTGAGTGTGTCGGCGGTTGGTTTCTCAACAGTATTGGTCTCATGAGCGACGCTGGTCACAACCTCGTCGATCAGGGGGCGCTTTTTCTCGCACTCTATGCCCATCTCCTCACCGCACGTCCAGCCTCCGAGAGCCGGACCTTCGGCTACCATCGAGCCGGTATCATCGCGGCGTTTCTGAACAGCTTCATTCTTCTACTGACCGCTGCCGGCATCGCACTAGTCGGTGTGAAGCGCTTACTACAACCGGTTCCCGTCGACGGTGGGTGGGTGATGGTGATTGCGGCCGTCAGCTTTGTGGCCAATCTCGGCATTGCCCTGTTGCTCCAACACGGAGCGAAAGACGATCTGAACATTCGGAGTGCGTTCTGGCACATGTTGGGAGACGCCTGGGTGTCGCTCGGCGTGATTGTGAGCGGTGGCGCGATACTCCTGACAGGATGGACCGTCCTCGATCCACTTGTGAGCCTCCTGATCGTCGGAGTCATTCTCCGAGGAGCCTGGCCAATCTTTAAAGAGTCGATGGATGTCCTGTTGGAGTCAACTCCGCCTGGCATCAGCGCGTCTCAAGTGGCAGCGACCATGGAGGCCATCCCCGGCGTCACGAACGTGCACGATCTTCACATTTGGGCCGTCGAGCCTCGACTGGTCATGCTCACCAGCCACGTGATGATCGAGCATCATCGTACTCCTTTGGAGTTGCTGCAGCTGATCCAGAACCGGATTACGACGGACTTCGGCATCAAGCATATGACCATCCAACTAGAAACCGAATGTTGCGACCCCGACGACATCCACTGCGACCTCCGAAAACTGACCGAGCAACACCACGAAGCCCATACCTTCGCACATTACCATTGATCTTTTTGTCGCTGCCTCGCTAATCAAAACCATGAACGATTCGAACCTCCCCTAACTATCGGCTGAGAAGAGACCATCGCTGAACCGGATGACGAAACATGCATCCCGAAACACTGACCTTCCCCTGATTTCACAGACACCTCCATAAGTGGGAGAATGGTGAAATT
>CAKKRK010000071.1 GCA_919902665.1 Nitrospiraceae bacterium | reverse complement strand
CGAAGCGCTACGGCCAGTTTTTTCACCACATGCTGGAGCAGGGTGTCTATCTCGCCCCTTCTCAGTTTGAGGCTGCCTTTCTCTCCACCGCCCACAGCACACAGGACATCGAGAAGACTCTCCGCGCCGTGCACACAGCCTTCAAGAAACTCTAACTGAGCGTCTGCTCAAGACGCCCAGTCAGATCGGTCATTCGTATCTTCCAGGATACACTCGTTATCTATTTAGATACAGGGCACTGACACCTCAGAACCCTTCCCATTTGAGGCTTATCTGAGTACTCTCTACTCATCATCCTCATCTTCGGCCTCTAATGCCTCCTGCCGCTTCTGTTCCTCCATCGCGTTATGGAGCAGCATGCGAATAAACATCGAATAGAGCGACCCTTTTTCCAACGTGCCGCCAGGCGGAATGGCGATTTTCCCTTCCTTAATCATGCGATCCATCCAGGCCTTTTGATCCGGGGCAATCAATATAGGAATTTCAACCAGCCCCACCCGTCCCATCATATCCATGACATTCAACCTCCGTGAATCGTGAAGCGTCATTCGTATCTCGTAAAAATGCGAACCCATTCCAGCATGCGGTTTTGAACATTGTCAATCGATCAGAGTCTGGCGCGGCACCTGCATATGCACACATTCCATGAAACTGCCTGTACCCATTACAACTTGGTTGTTCATCGGCTGGTGGGTTCTCATACCCTTCCAACCCAATGCCCATGCTGATCGTTTACCGAACTCCGATCTTGGTTCGACTCTACAACCGCAATGTGATCTCTGCTGGTATCCGTCACCGAATCAGGAGCAAGGCTCAGATCGCCTCCCCACCTACAAGCAGCGTCGGCCTCGGCGTCCGCCGGACAGCCGACCACAGCGCTACCCCAAAGGACGGTACAAACTCGGCTCTACGCACAAACAGTCTCGCCTTTCTACGCTTCGTACTCGGTCAAGGCAGGAGGTGCGACTGCTGAGCACGCTATTAGTACGTGTCGTCGATGGAGATACCATTCGCGTCGGAAGCGAGCGCATCAGACTTCGCGGCATCGACACCCCAGAAATGAGCGAGCTGCAAGGGCCGGCAGCCAAGCAACGGCTAGAACAACTCCTTCGCGGTGGCTCGATTCGCATCGAGCCACACGGCCGAGATGTCTACGATCGTCTTCTGGCCGATGTGTTCGTGAATGAGCAGAATGTGGCGGAGATTCTTCGGAATGAAGGCTTTTCAAAAGCAGGATAGACCGATAGCTGCGCTGTTCATCGCTCTAATCATGCACGGAAAGAACGAGCCCGCTCATACGGGAGCAGTCAAATGAAATTCAGCACACAAGGCAAAGATGTTTCAAAAATTGAAGTCCTAAACATCTCCAAGCACGGAATCTGGTTGGCGACCAGAGACCACGAGCTCTTTATTTCCTTCAAAGAGTTCCCTTGGTTTCAAGACGCCACAGTGCGGAAGCTCATGAATGTGGAGCAGCGCACACCCACTTGCCTGCATTGGCCAGATCTCGCCATTGATCTCGCTGTCGAATCCGTCAGATGTTTTCCGCTCCTGTCACAAACATCGCGCCCAACAACACGTTCTAGTCGACAGGCAAATGACGGAACCTATCACGCAGTCGAAAAGCAATCTGCGTTTAGGCCCCCTCAGAACGTCACCCAAAGACCAAAGCACAAGCTTTCCAAAGGCTCCACACTTTCCTAATGCCAATAGCCATGTACAAGGCGATGAAGGAGACACAGCTCAAAGCACGGATTAGCAAACCGGAGTGCTAGCTCTCGTCTGTGGAGAGCTGGAGGCTGCGGGCCAATATGTCGATATACCGCCAGGCTTCGCCGTCTGTCCCAACAAGTGGCTTCTTGACAAAGGCTGTCAAGCGACAGATATTGCGGATGTTTTCAGCAGGGAAGTGTCGGAGATTGAATGGGATATGCTACGAGCTATTCGCGAAACCCTCAGCGGTTCACTTAAGAGTTAGGCGTGCAGCAAGAGGCAACCAGGAATGAACTGGAAGGAAATTGACGCTCCAGCGCTCGAGTGCATTCTCTCGACCGGAGAGGCACAACCAATGCCGCGTGATGCTTGGCCCGCCTGGGCCCGAACCGCACCGGAGTTTTCGGGTGCTTGGCTCTACCCTGTCTTGAACCCGCCCGCCGGATCAACTGGTGCCCTGTCGACGGCGCATCTCAATGCATACATCGACCTTGAGCGGCAAGCCGATGGCGGCGGCGCCCCATTAAGGTACTACAGGTACTTCTACGCGAGGATGGCAGACGGCCGTGTGTTTCAGGCCGGGCCGTTCAAGGATCTGGACTATGAACGACACAGGGACGCACGACCGCCATGGCTCGACAACTATCGCAGTGAATCGACAGGCTGACGCCTAGCCTCAGCTTGAGGCAGACGGCGCGAGTATCATCGTGTAGGACATCTTAGGAACGAGCGCACCGCTGCTGAAACCCGCCGTTAGGCCTAGGAGAACTCTTTGGAACCCGACCAAGTGATAGCTGAGCGTGAATTCAAGGTTGAAGTGCAACACCTGCGACCTGGATGAAGACTTCTGGCCGTGAGACGCCAGAATATGTCAGACACCCGAACACCTTCAAGGAGATACACGATGAGCAACGGGATCATGTACCAAGGAAGCTGCTTTTGTGGCGCGGTTCGCTTCACGGTCAGCGGTGAGCCAGCCGCCATGGGCTATTGCCATTGCGAGTCCTGCCGAGCCTGGTCGGCTGCGCCGGTCAATGCCTTCACGTTGTGGAAACCCAACGCGGTGCAGATCATACAGGGAGCCGAGAACATCCGCACATACAGCAAGACGCCGCTGAGTTTTCGCAAATGGTGTAAGACCTGTGGCGGCCATGTCTTTACTGAGCATCCTACGTGGGGGGTCACCGACGTGTATGCGGCAGTCATTCCGGACTTCCCCTACCAGGCCGGCATCCATGTGAACTATGAGGAGACGAAGCTGCGGATACAGGACGGGCTGCTAAAAATGAAGGACCTGCCAAAAGAAATGGGAGGCTCCGGCATCACCGTATCCGAATGAGTCTGTCGGGAATTCAAACGATCAGGATCGAAGACAGTCTGCGGATATAAAAATGTACCGGGAGCCTTCTTTGAAGTCTGGAGCACTTCCGTGAGCGAGGACGCAAGAAACACGAGGACAACCTGATTCTAGCCAACCTCAGCTAAGGCTGACATCCCGAGAGGACACGACTGCCGAAGTTATTCAGCAGGCTTTCCTCATAGGAGGCCGCTGGCTCCAGCGTGGCTTCAAGAACTACCCAGTCTCAATAGAACCGAGCCGACCACTCCCATCTGTTCAATCACTCACGCCGTTCCTCCAGCCTGGTCTTCACAATTCCCGCTGTATCCAATCCGATCCACCACGGAATCTCTTTAGATACAAACACAGGCTGTTCAACTCCTAAACACATCGCCGAGGTCGTCGAAATACCAGGCCTTCCCTCTTGAGGTGCGTGTGGCGCAAGAAATGCTTTAGTTCCCGACAAGAGAACGTACTGGAAGTCTTTCTGGAAGCCACTGAACAAGGCGAATAGCTGAGTCTGGCGCCAAAACTTTTGTACCGATGGGTGAATCCGCGAACAGGCGAAGATGGGTACCAGCCCCGCACCGTAACTTAACGGAGTAGGTCCATGAATATCTTGCACTATTTGAACGTCCTAGCCCGGATAATTCACGACTCGTGACATAAAAAAGCCATCGAGGCTCCGAA
>CAKKRK010000070.1 GCA_919902665.1 Nitrospiraceae bacterium | reverse complement strand
AACCGGACATTTCTACGTTGGGAGAAAGAGGACATTTCTAAATTGGGTTGACAGGAGCGCATCTCTTCATTGACCTCTACTCGCTGATTTGTTAGCCTCCAGCTCGATCAGACTACTGCCAAGAGTATACAACCAACAACTACGTGTGCTTTGATCTCTATGCCGAAAGGATCGTCCATGGCCGGTTTAGCTGCTTCGCCTGAATTACTTAACGCCTTACACAACAAGGCAACCCAACTCCGCATCAACAGTGTGCGGGCCACCAGTGAGGCTGGCAGCGGCCACCCTTCGAGCTGTGCTTCAGCTGCCGATATCGTGGCCGCCTTGTTTTTCTCCGTCATGCGCTACGATCCTCAGAATCCTAAAGCACTCAACAGCGATCGCTTCATCCTCTCAAAAGGACATGCGGCTCCACTGCTCTATGCCGCGTGGGCCGAAGCCGGGCTCTTTCCGACAAGCGATCTCTTAAAGCTACGCACCTTAACGTCTGACCTCGAAGGACATCCCACTCCCCGCTTACCATTCGTTGATATGGCCACAGGCTCACTGGGGCAAGGACTTTCGGTTGGGGTCGGTATTGCCTTGAATGCCAAGTTCGTCGACAAGCTGGATCACCGCACCTATGTGTTGATGGGAGACGGTGAATCTGTCGAAGGCTCGGTGTGGGAAGCAGCCGAGGTCGGACGGCAGCACGGGTTAGATAATCTCTGCGCTATTGTCGATATCAACCGGCTTGGCCAGAGCGATCCCACGATGTTGCAGCACGATATGGACGCATACCGTTCCCGTTGGGCCGGATTCGGTTGGCATGCGATGGTCGTCAATGGTCATGATCTCTCAGCGCTCCTGAAGGCCTTCGATGAGGCCGCTCGCACCAAAGGACGGCCCACCGTGTTACTCGCCCAAACATTTAAGGGCAAGGGTATTTCGTTCATGGAAGACAGACCAGACTGGCACGGTAAACCGCTGAAGAAAGGCGAAGAGACTCAGAAGGCGATCGACGAACTCACACAGCAATTGCGCCCAAACGGTGCTGCGGTTCAAATCCACAAAGCTTCCGCTCCAAGCGCCACTCCCGTCACCATCGGCACGATACCGCCACCACCTTACAAACTTGGCGACTCCGTCGCCACGCGTGAGGCCTTTGGTGCGGCACTAGAAGCCTTAGGATCGGTCAACCCCCTGGTTGTTGTGCTGGATGCCGACGTCAAAAACTCGACCTATACGGATAAGTTCGGCAAGAAATTCCCCAATCGGTTTTTCGAGAATTTCATTGCAGAGCAGAACATGGTCGGAGCCGCTGCCGGTCTGGCTGCATGCGGCAAGATCCCTTTTGCCGCCACCTTTGCCTGTTTTTTGAGCCGTGCGTACGATTTCATTCGCATGGCCGCCATCAGCGGCTCAAATATCAAACTCGTCGGCACACACGTCGGCGTGAGCATCGGTGAGGACGGCCCATCACAAATGGGACTTGAAGACATCGCGATGATGGCTGTGCAACCGAACGTGACGGTGCTCTATCCTTCGGATGGCAACTCGACCTATCGCTTGCTCGAAGCCGCCGCGCAACACAAAGGGATGGTCTATGTCCGTGCGGGAAGACCGAAGACCCCGGTGATTTATGGACAGGATGAACGATTCCATATCGGCGGCAGCAAAATCATCCGGGAGAGCACGTCAGATGTCCTCACCATTGTGGCCGCAGGCGTCACGCTGTTTGAAGCGCTGAAAG
>CAKKRK010000069.1 GCA_919902665.1 Nitrospiraceae bacterium | reverse complement strand
ATTGCCGATACTGATTGCGTGATCTTGACCAAAGGAGTGTTTGTGGATTCTCCTACCGTAGTGCACCGCTCTCTCCCGCAGAACTTCAATCGTCTACCCGAACTGGCGCAAAATCTCTGGTGGAGCTGGACGTTGGAGGCTCGCCAGCTGTTCGAACTGATTGATCCAACTCTGTGGTCTCTCACACACCACAATCCCGTCAAACTCTTGTCCGATGTCACACCGGACCGGCTCACGCGCTTGGCCGAAGACCCGTCGTTTCTCCGCCAATACTCGGCGGTGTTCCGCCTGTTCGACGAATATCTGGCCAACAAGAAAAGTTGGGTCGGGACGCACCATGCGGATCTGGCGAAATCGGCGATTGCGTACTTCTCAGCTGAGTTTGGGTTGCATGCCTCCGTGCCCATTTATAGCGGTGGTCTCGGAATCTTGGCCGGAGACCATTGTAAGGAGGCGAGCGACATTGGCTTGCCGCTCGTCGGCATCGGATTCATGTACCCACAGGGATATTTCCGCCAGCGAATCACGCCAGAAGGGTGGCAAGAAGCAGCCTACGCCCCGTTCAACCGCGACGAATCTCCAGTTCATCTGGCCCTGACTCCATCGGGAGATCCCTGCCGGTTTGCCGTCGAGATGGGCAGCCGCCGGGTGACCGCGACTGTCTGGAAAGTGCTGGTGGGACGGATCTCGCTCTTTCTCATCGATACGGATGTGCCGGAAAACAGCCCGGAGGACCGGGCCCTCTCCGCCCGTCTCTACGGCGGGGACCAAGAAATGCGCCTCTGCCAGGAAATCTTGCTGGGCATCGGCGGCGTGCGCATGTTGCGCTCGCTCAATATCTCGCCATCGATCTGGCATGCCAACGAAGGTCACTCGGCCTTCCTCACCTTGGAACGGGTACGCGAGTTTGTTCAAAAGGGGTCGTCCCATGCGGAGGCCTGCGAGCTGGTCCGTCAGAGCACCGTCTTCACGACACATACCCCAGTGCCGGCCGGGCACGATGTCTTCCCGCACCATCTGATGGATCGATACTTTGCCGGCTATTGGGAACAACTGGGCCTCTCGCGTGACGAGTTCCTCCGCCTCGGAGAAACTCCCGAGTCGCACGGACACGGCTTCAATATGACGGCGCTGGTCATGCGCCTGTCGGCCCA
>CAKKRK010000068.1 GCA_919902665.1 Nitrospiraceae bacterium | reverse complement strand
GTAACCATGCGGCCCCCAGCCTACCAGATGGTTACGAAACGCCCTAATTACCTAATTTTTAAGCAGCCCGAGAAATTTAGCATTCAAGATGAACTTGTCGATGCACTCCGCTTTCTGGCCATCTTCTACATCCGCCTCGGACAAGCGATCTGACAGAACTTCTTGTGCGGGTAATCTATTTCCGTTTAGCTGGTTGTATAAGAAAGCAAAAGGCGTGTGCTTCTTAATGGCAAGTTCGAAGCGTGCTGTCAGCTTTTTCGCTGGCGTAATTGTGTCGCTCGTGGCCTCCTTGCCATCAGGTGTCAATTCAAGGAAGTCAGCTTGATATCCACCTTTCGTTAAACCGTATTGCCCTGAAGCCGTAATGAGGTGTCGCGCCTCATTGCCATCAGGTTCCTTGTCCAATTTCTCAAACAAAGTAAGTCTGCGGACTTTTTGACCAGCGGCATACTTCTGAATAGCTTCGGGGATCTCCAATGCCTCCTCAAAAGTAAGCGCGGGGAATTTTCGTTCAGTGCGAGTTTTGCGCGCACCTTTTTGGGCAGCAATCTGTTTTGTCGCGGTCTTCTCGCGTGCCTTTCTAGTGGTCATAGGTCGTATCTCTTAAACTGGAAATGCTTCTGGCATATTAGCATCATTACGACACCGAAGCACCATCGCCGCATTGCCGCTGATTCTTTACTCAGGCAGCAATTGTTGGATTGGGTTCTTGGGCTCCAATGCTGTGAATTCGAGCCCCTCTATTTCTTGGAACGATTTTCCGGCAATCGCTTGTAAGTCGCCATACATGCCGACAGTAGCTTGCATCACTCGCTCGATCTGTTCCTCTCGCTTGGCCCATTGCTTCGTGATGGCCTTCTTTTCTCTATCCAGATCTTCCTGCATGGAAGAGAAGGCCTCAACGATGGCTTCGACTCGATGGCGGAACCGCGGGCCGGTGAGATACTGATAGACCATTTCAGTTTTTGTCTGCTGCCCTTCTAAGGCTTGCCGAGCCGAGGCGAGTTCGATTAAGGAATGGCGGAGAGCGACTGCCAAGGAGAACACGGACTTTGCGTTCGTGACCCAAATCCCATCGACCAGATCAAAAGACTCAACGTCTTTGGGAAGAGTCTGACTGACGATAATAGCAATGTCTGCTTTCGCCGTTCGCTGATCGTCACGGAGTTTGACCAGCCAACCGTCGCTCCAATTTTTCGTTCGCTTAGACTCCCATAAGATGGTGCCACAGACTTGGCTGAGAGGCCCGATGACTCGCTGGAGTGCATCCCCGCCAAACTCACCTTTCGGCACAGGCTCGATTGTGTCCCTCGGGAACTTTGCCCGTAGCAAGGCTTCCAGCTCCAATTCCTGGATTTCGCCCTGGAGCTGCTGCGATCCCTGTTCAGCCCTACGTTTGAGTTCTTCGATCTGGGTTTGCATGGAGGCGATGGTTTGCTCCTTCTCCATGACCTTGAGCTTCAAGCCTTCTTCAGCTTCCTTCTTGGCCTGCTCACGGGTGACAGAGAGCCCATCTTGGACGCGCTTTTCGACCGTGAGTTCTAGCTCACGCTTGGCATCGTCTAGCTCGCGCTTTTGTCGGATGAGATCAGCCTGGGCTTTCTGGGCCTCGGCGAGTTTGACGTCGCGTTGCGTGAGGACGTCCTGGAGCTCGGCCAGCTCTCGTGCTTTCTGGTCGATATCCGATTGCAGGGCAAGTTTCGCCTTCTTGGATTCCTCTGTGACGATCTTTGCCCGCTCCAATAGCAACTTCTCGGCAACCTGATCGTCGATGGCCTGCTTAGCCTTCGAGACGGCTTCCTCCCGCTCGCGCAGAGACTCTTCTTTCCTGGCAATGTCCGTATCTTTCAGCGCCAGCCGCTTCTCGTAGTCGCGACGAGTTGACTCGATCAAGGGCGCGGCGAGGGATTCAGTCAACTTGATTTCCGTTTTACAGTTTGGACAGGTAATGGTTGGTTCTGACATGAAGTCCTGCTCCGGCTAGTAGATTGGATGACCAATGTCCTACCCCTCTGGTGAGTAGAAAGCAAGATTACACAAAGGGGGAAGCTGAAGGGGAGTGTCGCTGCGACGAATTTTCCCTCGGACTAGTAAGGGTACGAGGTAGAGAAAGTCGGTGGCGGTTGATTGAGTGCAGCCGGTGGGGCTGCGGGATGTCCTGATTGAAGGCCGCCGGCAGGACTACTACGATCCACTCCGCCGGAATGGCGGTGAACTCGTCGCGCATTTCCTGAGGAATGCCATCTTTGCCGAGGTTGCCGATGGATGATGCGAGAGGGGACTTGGTCCTGACCGCTCTTAGGCAGCAATCTGCTCAAACGAAAAATGAGGAATATCCGCTCGATCTCGGGCGTGCTCGATCGTCAGGGCGCAGATATGTCCATCCTGATCGATATCGAGTTGCGTGTTCTCATCGAGATCTCTCGTTTCTGTCACGACTGCCGCTTTGAACTCAATATGGAGGGTATCCGTGTCTTGAAAATACTTGATCGTCATGATTTGAAGCTCCTGCTCAATGGTTTCCCGCAGCGGTCAATCTGATTAGGGAAGGTCTGATTTATTCCCCGTTGGTGATGTGCTATGAGGAATGCAGCA
>CAKKRK010000067.1 GCA_919902665.1 Nitrospiraceae bacterium | reverse complement strand
GGACGTAGACGCCAGCCAAATCGACGCGAACCGAAGGGCCTGATCAAACGGCATGGAACGCTCCGGCGATAGGGTGTCCGTTGATCAGAATGGCAGGCTGGTTGGGCTCGATATCTCCCGGACCCCGCCATGGCTGCACGACAATCATCGCCCCCTCGTCGACTTCTAAAGGGTCTCCGGACAATTCTGTCGGCACGGAGGACCCTGCAAGGGGCGAGCACCGTTCACACAGGGCGAGCATTCGAAGGAGCTCCAAGAGGTGACCGTCTCCTTGACCGAATGATGAGCGCGACGACCCCACAAACAACTGGAGCATGTACCCGCGTTGCGCCAAATACTGAACGATGGAAGCCGTGACGGAAACCGCCTGTTCAAACACGGCATCGTGACTCACCGGAGCGACGGTCGGTAGATAAATGGTGGCTCGGCGTTGGTCTTCGGCCTCAGTTTCTCGGACCGTCAATTGGGATGTCCGCGCCGTCGTCGGCCAGTGAATATTTCGAGAATCATCCCCGGCGTGATACAGGCGCAGATTGTATAAATCATTGCCAACCCCCCTCTGGGGGACGCTCTGTTCCGCTCCAACTGTGAGAAGCCCCTGAAACAGCCTCTCGTCGATCGGCTTGAGTTCCGGGCACACAATGACCGTTTCATCGATCGGGTAAAACGTGTGCTTCATGAAGAGCCCGAACGGAAACTCCGTCCCGACACAGACACCGTCCAGTTGCAACCGACCACGCCGCGTGGCGACGAGAGGATATGACATCAGCTGACTGGCGCCTGGAGGGAGTTGGTGAATCTCCAGACCTCGATCCAGCTTCCGGCCGTCACTGACATCAAACAGCTTCAATGAAAAGCTGGGGAGCTGTGACTTCCGGTTCTTCACGACCAGTGTGGCGGCGGTTGGTTCATTCACGATGAGATGATCGGGAAGGTGACGATGGAATTCCAGCCGTCGCAAGCAGTATTCCGCCGCAACTCCCGAGATCAACACGAGACTCAACATCATCGCGAGCAAAAGATAGAAGAGGTTGTTGCCGGTATTGATGGCGGCGATACCGATCGCCATAGTAAAGAGCAGGAATTGAACGCCCTCTGATGTCACGCTCGTTGATCGGTGGCGAAACATCCGATGAAGAAAGGAAGGAGATTGACGCAGCATGTACTACCAGCTCCACGCCGGGACACAGATGTAGGGGAAGACCTAGACGGGAACAGGAATCGAGTCGACCAAATCCTGGATGATCCGTTCAGCGTGCTCACAACTTCGCTGACGCAACCCCTGCGCGCGGGCCACCATAATGCGGTGAGACAACACGATGGGGGCCAGTTCCTTAATATCGTCCGGCAGACAATAGGTCCGCCCGCGAACGAGTGACAAGGCCTTGGCAGCCCGACTCAACGCCAACGCTCCTCTGGTACTGACCCCCAATGACAAGAGGTCAGACTGCCTGGTGCGTTGGACAATGGCCAAGAGATAGTCCGTAATGCTTTCCTCCATGAGTACGCGATCAACCTGCTCCTGGAGTAGCAGGACATCCTGAGTCGCCAGCAATGGTTGGAGCTCTTCGGCCGGATGGAGCGATTGCGGTCGGTCAAGGACCTTTTTTTCTTCCTCCGGCGAGGGATAGCCGATGCGAAGCCGCATCAAGAACCGATCCAGCTGCGACTCCGGAAGAGGAAACGTGCCATGGTATTCGGCGGGATTCTGCGTTGCTATGACCATGAAGGGCTGATTCAAGGGATAGGTTTTATTATCGAAAGAAATCTGCGCTTCGCTCATCGCTTCTAACAGACTACTTTGTGTTTTCGGTGTCGTTCGATTGATTTCATCCGCCAATACGATATTGGCGAAAATCGGACCCGGCATAAATTCAAAGGCTTGTTTCTGGCGATTGAATATTGAGACGCCCACGATATCAGATGGAAGCAGATCGCTTGTGAACTGAATGCGCTTGAAGGAGCAATCGAGCGATCTCGCAAGACTATGCGCGAGCGTCGTTTTTCCAACCCCTGGGACATCCTCGAGAAGGAGATGCCCACGAGCCAGAAGCGCGACAATGCTCATTTCGATCACCTGCGGTTTACCTTTGATCACCCGCGCAATATTGTCCTGGATGGCTTGAATGATTCCTGTTGGATTCATGATGGTCTAGGGCGTGAAATGGCGTTGGAGGATTGGCTGGTGATCGGACACGATCGAAGTCTAACAAAGGGGCTGGAGACGGTCAATTTATTCAAGATTTTTGCGCCCCTACGATCTGGCATCATGGCACGGGGCTTAGACCAGTCGCTCACGCAGGAACCAGTGTGATGAACCACGGCGGAACTTCTTCGGTCATGGACGAGAACTTCCGTGCGGTGCTGCTCGCAGGAATTCCCGGGAAGGTAGCGCCTCGGCTGATGCGGACATGCCGAAAATGACCGGCCATGCCATCCAGCCCCGGGGATGCGTCTGACCCAAGATAGTGACGCCGAAGGGCTGCCACCTCAGCCAAGTCGATGGAGTCGCCGATCGCGAGACCGGCCAGAGCATGATAGACCGAGCCAAAGATCTTGGGCAGATTGGTGGAGTTGAAGAGTTCGTCTGGGGGGCGATAGCGTGGCTCCTCCAGCAGCTGCGCGAGGAGTTCCCAGAATACTTGCGTGTCGACTGACCCTAAAATACACAGGAATCCGCGACGGGCGAGCAGGTCCAGGAGAGCAAGAGGGCCAACGATCTCAAACTTCCATGGAGGGAAGAGGAGGGCACGGCCGGCATGCCGGACTTCGAGCGCTTGTTCTTTTCCAAAGCGTGTCTGGTAAAAGGCGCCTTTGGTACTCTCCAGTTCGTTCCGAATGAAAGCCTCAGAGAGCCTGGTCGGCTCATATGCGAAGGTCGGTGTGGCTGGGGCCCAACAAGTGGCAATGGTATATCGTGGGGCCAGCAACTCCTGTTTATCCAGATCACCAAGGTTGAACATGTCTTGGTTGCCAAAGAAGGAGAAGGACACCTCTTCCTTCCACTGCAGCTTCTTCAGCCTCTCCGGATTCGCATGGAGTGGACCGCCCAGTTGAGAACGAGGGTCGAGTCGATCCAGGCAGTGGATGACAAACGAGCGATGTTGCTGATTGAGCTCGGGACCGTACAGATTAGCTAACTCCTCGGCGAACGAGAGATCCCCGGCGCCGATCTCCAACACAGACGCCGCATCAGTGCGACGAAGAAGGTCAAATGGATTCTCCAACTGCCGCACGGCTTCTTCGACCTCCTCACTCGACAGGTGCTGCACGGGCCACCTCACGGTAGCTGCAGGCACCAACTCAAAAAAGACGGCAAGTGCGCGGAGGGCTTTAGCCGGAGGAAGGCCCGTGATGGACTTGAGGCATCCTCCATCGAGATCCTGAACGCGCCGTGGCACGGGCTGTTCAAAGAGGCGCAACAAGGTTTCTTTCACTGAAGCTGGAAGATCTTTGTTCTGAATGGCCTCAGAAAGTCGGGTAAAAGTAGAAGGGAAGATGGCACCTTCCATCAACTTCTTTGAGGCCTCCCACTGTCGCGGCAACTGACGCGCGCGGACACTCACAACACGGCGGAAGTCAGCAAGCGGGTCGAGACTCATGAACGTTTGATCGTCGTGTATAGAAGTGGGTGTCGATTGGAATCCAAGGGTAGGAGCATAGTAATCTTCAAACTTCAGCGTCAAGTCCGCTTGTTCATGCTTATTCAGTATGATAGGAGTGGTTTCATGCCACTACCATTCTTGTCCATCGATTCACTAGGTTGGCGATTGAGCGTCCTGCTACTCATGCTCGTCGGTCTGCTGGCATTACCGATCGGCTGTGCGGCTGAGCGCGACGGCAGCCTCCGGCCCACCGCCGACGAGGGATGGCAACCCTGGCAAATTCTTGAAACTCAGAGCGGCCGCGTGCTCCCGTTTTCAGAATTGATGACAAAGCTGGAACAGCACGACATCGTCTACCTGGGGGAGGAACACCACAATCCCTACCATATTGAAGCTGCGCTGAAAGTGCTGAATCAATTGGTCGCTGATGGCATTGAGCCCACCATTGGGATGGAGATGTTCGGCTGGGACGGCCAACCAGCACTCGACAGCTATGTCGCGGCCGATCAGCCAATTACGAGCGAGTTCTTGGAGCAGGTGCGCTGGAAACAGAATTGGGGTGGCGCGTTTGAAGATTACGCGCCATTGGTGACGTTTGCTCGAGAACGACGCTTGTCCGTACGGGCGATGAATCCACCCAAGCCCTTGATTCGTCGTGTCGTAAAATTAGGGCTTGGTCAAGCCAGGCAGGAGCCTGAATGGGCGCCGTGGGGAATCCTACAGGAGGATATCGTCGACGACCCCGCGTACCGCGAGAGGATTGTCGATCAGTTGGTACGGTGCCACGGAGGAAGCGAGGAGCACTTCCGAACGATGTATGAGGCATCAATGGTCCGGGATGAAGGTATGGCAAGAACGCTGGTCATCACGCAAGAAGAATTTCGCCGCGAGAACGGCGGCCCCCGTCGCATGATCGTGAGTTACACGGGAGCTGGCCATGTTCAATTTAGCCTCCCCGTGCCGAAGCGAGTCGCCAGGCGCCTGAGAGGTGACATCAAACAGGCTACGATTTACATGACGTCGTTCGAGTCCAGTAAAACTGCCAATGTTCAGGCTCTCATACAAGAATCCATTGCGGACTATATTTGGCTAACACCTATGGGCAAGTCCAGTTCGGCCAAACCCTGCCGGTAGGACCACCTCAGCGCCTTACTCTTCAGACCGTCACATAGAATAGGGCAATTCAAAACCGCTCATTGCTTGACAGGATTCAAGTCGCTCGGCACACTGAGGCCATCATGCATCCTCAGTAGCAGCACAAGAGATCTTCGCACGTACATGCAAAAGAAAATTCCCTGCAGCGCTGAACGACTCGGCTTGCTCGACCCTCAAATGATCCAGGCCGTCTCGGATGCTTCGTCCTTTCAAATCGCCCATCAGTATTTGACTGCGAATCGCGTCCGTATTGTCGAGGCCGATGATTCGCAGATCACGTCCGCCGTCGTCGGTCATTCTGGTCTATACGAGCAGACCATCCGACTGAAAGACGGCCACCTTGTCTCGCAATGTTCCTGCACGCTTCCCGAAGAGCCGATGTGCCGCCATTGCATCGCGGTGCTACTGGAATATCAGCGATGGGCCCAGCCCCAGCCCACACGCAAACCAAAACCTGCAAAGGGATCGATCACGACACCTCCGGTCGCCTCTTCCGAGAATGGGAAAAGGACTACCCCGCACTCAGTCACGCCCGACGTGAAGCTGAGCGAGGTCATGGTCTTTTTGGAATGGCTGGAGCCTGCGACAAAAGCTCTTGAGCGGCAGGAGCCGCTTCCTAGTCCGCCCGCACTCGGTCCCGGAGCGGCCCTGGCGTGGATCCAAACGATTCGGAACCTTGAGGAGCGACGCAGGGAAAATGAAGAGGTCATGACGAATCTTGAATCTCAGTTGAAAGACCGTGACGCGGACATTGGACAGCTAACACAACAACTCCAGACCTCTCTGCGGGAGGGCAATGCCGCGCAGGCCACCACTCAGGAACTTCAACGGGAAGTGGCCTCCTACAAGGAGGTGTTGACTACAGTCAGCAAGTTGACGACCGAGGTCGTGCGGTACATCGCACAGATGCGGGCAGTGACGGGTGATATGCAGCAGAAGGGCTCTCAGCTCGAGAAGCTTGTCGGCTCATTTAAAGATGTGGCTGACGCGCTTCAGTCAGCCGTCGTACCGCCTCCCCACTAATTGCAAGTTGACCCGTCCCAACGCTAATTCTCCCAAACTGGTTTCCTCTTGCACCTCACGACCAACATTCAGTATGATACGCCCCACTTTTTTGTATTAGGATGTAGAAGGGGGAAGAGATGAAACGGCTACTTTCACGAACAGGTCTATTAACGGGAACCGTACTGATCCAGGCTTTACCGGTGCTAGCGAACGCTCCAGAAGGGGGAGGGCCTCCGGATTATAGCGGAATCAGCGCCCTGTACTACGTGCTGATAGGAGGGATCCTCGCGTACGGCGTCTACGATACGTTTTTCAAAAAGTCGTGAGGAATATCGCTTCATTGACCCGTTTACATTGCCTTGTCTAACATTGTACGGGCTCTAATCGTGCTCACGTTCAACTCTGCTTGTGAGCGGACGTGGGTTCGTGTACCTGCCTATCCAATATCGGCTTAAGCACTTTCAGCACTTGCTCCACGATGACCTCGTACCCTTCCTTGGTTGGATGAATACCGTCAGCCTGATTCAACGTGGATGAACCACCCACCCCTTCGAGGAAAAAGGGGATGAGGAGAAGCTGGCACTCTTTGGCCAGCATCCGGTACATAACTTCGAAGCTAGCCGTGTAGTCCTGTCCGTAATTCGGCGGCAGCTTCATCCCAGCCAAGACCACCGTCGTACCGAATTCCTGCAATTGTCGGATGATCTGACGGAGATTACTTTGTGTTTGATCGACGGGGAGCCCTCGAAGTCCATCGTTCGCACCCAATTCGAGAATCACCAGCTCAGGCTTGTTGTTCAGAATCCAGGGTACGCGTCGAAGTCCGCCGGCGGTCGTATCGCCGCTCACACCAGCGTTGATCACCCGATAGCGGTAGCCGAGGCTATCAAGTCGGCGTTGAAGTTGAGCCGGGTAGGATTCAACGGCCTGTACCCCGAGTCCGGCAGTAAGACTGTCACCAAACGCCACGATACGGGGCCTCGTGTCTGATGCTGAGGTGGAGGCTGCATCCAAGACCAACGGCCAGAGTAGAACCACGAACATCAGCAGCGGAATCAGATGAAGTTGTCGTGATAATGGCATAACGTGATACAAAACTAGCTCACATCCATCCAGACAGTATAATATCGTCCAATGTTTCTTTCTCACCGAAGAAGTGAACAGTTTTCATGATCAGCGTCAAACACGTCTCGATGGTTCTACCAGCCGCAGGTCGTTCCGTCACAATTCTTGACCGCATCACCTTTGACATCCCGGCCAAGCAGACGGTCGCGATTGTGGGGCCCTCAGGAAGCGGCAAATCGACATTGCTTGGGTTGATGGCCGGCCTCGATCGACCAACCACCGGATCTATTCAGCTCGATGGAACAGATATCACGGCGATGGGTGAAAGCCAGATGGCCCGATTTCGACGTGAAAAAGTCGGCTATATCTTTCAATCTTTTCATCTCATTCCCACGCTGACGGCCATCGAGAACGTGGCAGTTCCCCTCGAACTCAGTGGCGAGAGGCACGCTGGTGAACGGGCCGCCGAATTGCTGGCTGCGGTCGGGTTGTCAAACCGTATGGAACACTATCCAGTCCAATTATCCGGAGGGGAACAACAACGAGTCGCCGTGGCCCGTGCCTTTGCCTGCCGTCCACCCATCTTATTGGCCGATGAACCGACCGGCAATTTGGACAGTTCCACTGGTGCCCATGTCATTGCGCTGCTGCTCTCACTGCATCGCGATCATGGAACCACACTCGTGCTCGTGACGCACGATACCACTCTGGCTTCATCGATGCAGCGCGTGCTGTCTCTCCGTGACGGGCGTGTGGAGTCTGATTCCATGCCCTCGTATTCTGGATCGATCAGTGAGATCACAACTGATTCTCCACGCAAGAATCACCTGGTTCCCCCCGATCAGTCACTCTCTGATTCTGCGCCCGAATCTCGCCCATGACATCCTTCATCATCAATATGGCGTGGCGAGAAACCCGCGCGGCATGGCGGCACTTTCTCTACTTCTTGGTCTGTATTGCAGTCGGCGTAGGTGCATTGACCGGGGTCTCTCTTTTCGGAACACAGGTCGAACAAGCCGTGACCAAGGAGGCGCGAGGCCTACTCGGAGGCGACCTTGAAGTCCGACTCTCCCGCCCGATTAGCTCCACAGGCCAGGAAGTGCTGGATGCGTTGATCGATCGTGGAGTCGCCCTGACCCACGTCAGCGAGCTCGTTGCGATGGCCGCAAGGGCCGGATCATCCGGAAGTGGACAGCCGACACAGATCATCGAGCTCAAAGCTGTCGAACCTCAGTATCCATTATACGGCACGCTCCGACTGGAGCCACAGAGCGACTTCGTGGACCTGCTTCGCCAACAAACGCGCCTGTGCCCGAACCATACCTGTTTTGGAGTGGTCGTGCAGGAATCTCTCCTGATCCGGATGGGGCTCACGGTGGGAGATCAACTCAGGATCGGACAAGGTCTGTTCATCATCACTGGGGTGGTCAAGACGGAACCGGATCGCATGGCTAATGCCTTCAGCCTTGGCCCCCGTGTGTTGATGTCACGAGAGGGGCTTCGTACAGCGGAGTTGATCAAGGTCGGCAGCCGGTTGCGTGAACGATATCTCCTGAAGGTCCCAAGCACTATGGCACCTGAGCCGTTGCTCTACGAGTTGAGGGAACGACTTGCGCTCGACGCTGCCCGCGTGTCCAGTTACCGAGACGCACAGCTGCAGCTGAAACAGTCGTTGGAACAGCTGACCCGTTATTTGGGCTTGATCGGATTGACGGCTCTATTTGTAGGAGGCTTGGGGGTCGCCACATCGGTTCATGCCTTTGTGCGAGACAAGCTCCATACGATCGCCATCTTGAAGACAGTCGGCGCAGATTCTTCCACGATCATCCAGACCTATGGGTTACAAGCCATGATCCTTGGGCTGGGTGGAAGCTTGGTTGGTCTGATGATCGGTGTGCTGCTCCACCAAGGACTTCCGTGGTTGATCGCAGCGCTGATGGTAACGGATCTTCTTGACCAATTAGGATTCACTCAGGGAGGAATAGCGCTTCCCCTGGCTCCCTTGGCCAAAGGATTGGCCTTGGGTGTCCTATCAACGCTTCTGTTTACACTGTGGCCATTACTGACGATTCGCGACATCAAACCGGCTCGGATTTTTCGTCGTGATGTTGCCCCGCTTGCCTCCTCCAGTGCTTCAGACCAGACCCGATGGTGGATATTCTGGAAGGGGCTTGACCCCGCAAAGGCCATCACGTCGATCGGTATCGGCCTGGGATTGGCGCTCTTATCGATCTGGCAAGCTAATTCTTGGAGAGTGGGTCTGCTCTTTATCTTCGCGTTTGCCGCTGCAGTGCTGCTGTTGGGAACCTCAGCCCATCTGGCACTCGGCGCCCTTAAGAACGGACCACGCCCTGAGGCGCTCATCCTTCGCCAGGCGCTGGGGAACGTGGTGCGACCGGGTAACCAGGTCGTGAACATCACGATTGCCATCGGAATCGGCGTGATGGTGGTGACCACGGTGTCGCTTGTCGAACGATCGCTCCTCGCGCAGGTCAGTGAGAATCGGCCGACCGACTCACCAACATTTTTCTTCATCGATATCCAGCCCGATCAAGCGGAAGGATTCGTCAGTCTCTTGCACCAGCGGTCCAACGATCAGGCCCCCAAGCTGACCCCGTTGGTGCGATCACGACTCGCTGGTCTGAAGGGGGAACCGGTCAAAATTGAAGCGACGTCGGAGGAGGAAGAGCGGAAAGAGAAAGCCGCCCAGAAGGAAGAACGGCGGAAGAAGTGGTACCTGACACGCGAGTACGTCCTGACGTTCCTCCATGATCTCCCCAAAGACAACAAGGTCGTTCGAGGCGAGTGGTGGAAACCGGGACAGGTCTTTACCAAACCGCTAATCTCGATCGAGGAGGATGCGGCGAAGCAACTTGACCTCACAGTCGGAGACACCCTTGAGCTCGACATACAAGGAACACCCATCACTGGAGAGATCAGCAGCATTCGACAAGTGGAGTGGGGGAACTTCTCGACCAACTTCTACATGATCTTTTCTCCGGGCGCCCTCGATGGAGCTCCGCATACCTATGTGGCCACCGTTCGTGTCGCCCCGTCCGAAGAGGTGGCCTTACAGCAAGCGGTCGTCGCATCTTTTCCTAATGTGACAGCCATCAATATGGGCGACGTCCTCGACAGTTTTGCGAAGGTATTGGATCGACTGTCCCTCGCCATTCGTGCTGTTGCGCTGTTCTGTGTTCTGTCCGGAGGCCTGGTGATGGCTGCGGCCCTGGCGGCGACACGCTATCGCCGGTTGTACGAGTCAGTCATTCTGAAAGCCCTGGGAGCGACTCGCAGTATGATCGCACGTTCATTTGCAGTCGAATATGCGTTGTTGGGGACCTTGGGTGGGTTGCTCGGCTGTGCGCTGGCCAGTGTGCTGTCGTGGGCTGTTCTGGAGACCGTGTTTGATCTCTCCTGGAACCTTCAACCAGCTGTTCTAGCTGTGGGTGTCATAGCGACGATCATACTCACCATGCTGGTAGGCTTCCTCAGCACCTATCGAATTCTCGGCCAACCGCCGTTGTCCGTGCTGCGGCAGGAGTAACAGAGGGGAGAGACAACACTGCGCGTGATTTCCTGCAATCGGTCCACGTGATACGCCTCCTCAGCTGTTGTATAACCAAGATCAATTACCTTGTTACCTTGTAGATTCTTCTATGAGACCTTGGCTGGTTATAGTCCTGGTGAGTGGGTGTCTTGGCCTTGCAGGTTGCTTCGAGAGGATTGTGGAGCCAGTTGACGTATTCGGCAACGTGAAACAAGGAGAGCTCTACAGTTCAGCTTCCACGATGATTGATGACTGGTACGCCATTGAAGCGATTGACACTCAAACCTTTGCTATCAATGAACCGAAATCTTCCCAGTACAATACATCCTATCTGATCGTTGGTGACGCGCGGGCCATCGTGTTCGATGCAGGCAGCGGCGAACGGCTTCCCGGATCTCGATCCATGCGCGAGGTCGCTGAGCAATACACAGACAAACCGATCATACTCATCCTGTCGCACTTTCATTATGACCACATCTACGACGCTGCTACATTCGACGGCATCACACTCATCGACCGTCCTGAAATCCGCACCAGTATCAAAGGCGGAGTCTTCACCATCAGCCCATGGGAATCGCTCGACATGGAGTGGCACTCGCTGAAAGTGGCGTCCATCATTGCCGATGGTGACGTCATTGATCTGGGAGGTCGCACACTCGACGTACTCAACCTGCCTGGACATGCCACGGAGTCAACGGTCCTGTTCGATAAAGTCCGCAATCAAGTCTTTGCCGGTGATTTCATTTACCGCCATCTCGGTGGAATCATTGCCTTTGCGCCGGGATCTGATCTCGTGGCGTACAAGGCAAACAGTACGCGGTTGTTGCAACTCACCAACCCCGACACGCTGTTTTTTGGTGCGCACGGCGTTCCGAAATTCGGTCGTGATTGGCTGACGCTTCTGGACAGTGAACTTGAGAAGATTGTTAGAGGTGAAGCGGAATACCGATACGTCACCCATTATCTGGCCCCTGGCATCCCGTGGCGGGTACACCAGAATGGCGAGATGTCTATCTACACCACACCCCTGGTCGATCCACAGCTATTCTGGTCTAAATGGATGCTGCTCATGTTGGCCACAGTCTTCATACTGTCGCTGTATGTGCTCCATCGCATTGCCCGCCTACCCTTCGCTCCTGTCCAGAAGGACGAGTAGGCAAGTGTGTGCTGCAAATTACCGCATCGAAGTAAAAGCGAAGAACTGGGAAGGTGGAACAGAACCAGCTGAGAGGTATGGCTATGGCAACAGAATAGACGGGACCACGCTAGACCGAGTGTAGAAGTTCGGGCAGCCACACATCGACGAGCTGACGAATGCGCCGCTCATCGCTGCGATGAAGCTTGGTGAAGCGCAGGCCAATCGCGCCATCGGCTATGGAGCGCACAACTGCCTCCTCAATCGTCACCGGGAAAGAATTGTCTGAATGCTGGAACTCTAATTCTAGTCTCGAGCCGATCCTCATTGGAGCAGTGGAACGAATTCGGCATCCACGAATCGACAGATTATCTATCACACCCTCATACCCTAGTCGGGAAGAGGGTGAGGATCGTCGGGATTTGAACCAGACCGGGAAGGACACCTCGACGCGATCGAAGCTGCGACGGGGATTGGGCGTGCGGCGCCCAAGGAATGTTCGAAAGCGATCGGCGCAGAGCTGGCATCGAAACGGATAGATTGTCAGACCACCCAGCAGAACATCAGAAAGAGATTTTCTTGCCGCGAGGCGGATTTTGCTCGCCCCGCAAGCGGGACAACTGAGAGTAGACATCGAATTTCCCAACAAAACTTACGTCGTATTGTAACGTGCCGCTAGGCAGCCGACAACCTGGGGAAATCACTAGGCCGGATCTCCAATGAAACCTGGGTGACCCGAGACCTCCCGTGATGATGGGCTTAATAGAAAGAGAGGAGCAGTGCCTATAGGAGAATTCTCATCGCAGCCATTTGATGTAGCACCATTTATTGCAGAGCGTCCGCCTTGTATGTATCTAGCGAGTTAGTCCAAGGGGCTGAAGCCCACCTCCTTCCCGTTCGCGGAATGAGACCGCAATACGAAGTTGTTCGAAGTATTGCTCCAGGGTTTTCCCTCCTAGATCGATCTTGCGGGCAGCGAAGAACGCGCGTACGTCTTGCTCCAGCTCCGGGGTTGCCAGACCCACGATACCCCCGCACATGCGCCTGAGGCCTTGCTTGGGGAACAGCCGATCCATTTGATCCCAGTTCGCCTTCACAAACTCCCAGGCCTGTTCTCGCCCATCCACATTCATCATCAGCGCCCCGACGATAAACGGAGCATCTTGCGTGCGGATTTCGCCGTTGATCGTCCGGGCCAGCGTCCGCGTGAGTAGTTCCTTGGGTCGAAAGGCGGCCAACGAAAAGAGATACCGTCGCTCCTCTTGTGGGGTGGAAGCAGTGCGATAGCGTTCTGAGAATTCCTCATAGCGCGCCTCGTCTCCCGTATGGGCCAGGATCCCGACGAGGGCTGGCACAACATTCGCGTCGGCGGTCGACGGGTCTTTTCGATATTGCTGATACCGTTCTGCTGCTTGCTGCTGTGTTGCCGGGTCGCTGCCAAGCTTGCCAAGTGCGCCGATGAGATCCCCTCGCAGCTGTCTGATAAGATCTGATTCACCCGGCTTCGGATCCCATCCAAGTTCTTTCACCACCGGGCCCACTCGACCACGAACCAGTGCTTCCAATGCCACTCGATTCTCTAGTGTCGCAATCCTGTTCAAGAAGGAAAAGGAGTCGAGTAACACCGTCCAGACATTTCTGTCTCGCTCATCCTTGAAGCGTGCGGTGAGTTGGAGATAGTCGGGAAGCGGCATCAGTCCCGCCACAGTCGTCGCCCAGGCGTCGCTGATGAGATTGAATCGTTCCATCGCAGCCAGACGGTCAAGCCCCTGATCCAGTAGTTGCTGCAGAAGCGCACCATGATGACGAACCCGATAAAATCCATGGCCAGCCTCGTTGACAAAGACGGAGGTCACCCCCGCTGGGAGTCCGATCGTCGTCTCACGCTCTGTGAGCAACAGCCGACGATGCTCCACCCGATCGCCGATGACCAGGCGAATCTGAACCGGGATCTGCCAGAGTTGTTCCGACACCGACGGTTGCATGAGATAGGTGAAGCGCTGCTGCGAGAGCTGCAATTCTTGACCGCATACTTCCGCCGTCACCAAGGGGAAACCTGGTTGAAAGATCCAGCCGTCCATCAGCTCGGGAACCGGCTGGCGGGCGACCGTGCCAAGGGCGGTCCACAAATCCTTGGTATCCGCATTACCGTAGGCGTGGGCGCGAAGATACTGCCGGACCCCGTCGCGGAACACGACCGGACCGATATGCTGCTCTAACATGCGGAGGACCGATGCGCCTTTTTCGTAAGTCAGGATATCGAACATCGCATCCGCGTCTTTAGGGGCATGGACCGGGAATTCAATCGGCCTGGTGCTCATGAGCCCATCGACGGAGAACGCAGCTGCGCGGGCGACGCTGAATGTTTCCCACCGTTTCCATTCCGGTTTCCAGGCGTCGACGGCGAGCATCTCCATGAAGGTCGCGAAAGCTTCATTGAGCCACAATCCATTCCACCAGGACATCGTCACCAAATCGCCGAACCACATATGGGCGTTCTCATGAGCCACGACATCGGCAATTCGTTCGAGCTCAGCGTGTGTTCCCGTCCGTTGATCGACAAGCAGTGCCGTCTCACGGAACGTGATCGCCCCGAGATTTTCCATGGCCCCGGATGCAAAGTCTGGGATCGCGAGAAGATCCAACTTGTCTCCTGGGTACGCGACGCCGTAATAGTCTTCGAAAAACTTCAACGACGCAGCGGCAATCTCCTGCCCGAAGGGCGTGAGTGGCTGTTTTCCTGGAATCGTCCAGAGTCGAAGCGGTGTCTTGTCTACGTAGACTGGCTTCGTTGCTTCGATCTGCCCCACAATGAAGGCCACCAGATAGGTCGACATGATGATGCTGTCGGCGAAACGTACGACCTTCTTGTTGTGTTCAATCAATTCAGAAACCACCGCCGTATTCGAAACGGCAGTGAGGTGTGGATCGACAACCAATGTCGTCTCGAAGATAGCTTTGAAATCAGGCTCATCCCAGCAGGGAAATGCACGCCGTGCATCAGTGGCTTCGAATTGCGTGGCCGCAAGGGTCTGCGTGATCCCCGACGCATCCTTGTAGGTGCTCCGATAAAACCCGCGGAGTCGATCGTTCAGTGTTCCTTCGAACAGCAGGGCGAGCGTCCATTCGCCTGGATCGATGGCCTCCTGAAATGACAATCTAGCCCGTTGGGTCTGTTGTTCCAATTCGATTGTCGCGTTGAGTGGTGCTCGGTTTAATCCCTCAACCATTGCGGACTGAAGCACAAGATCCACGGCATTTAAGAGAATGGTCCGCGTCGTCGTTTTGACCGTGATGCGAATGGTCGCTTGGCCCTGGAAGCGTCCTGTTGTGAGATCCGGCTCAAGCCTCAGGTCATACCGGGTCGGAATCACGTGCCGCGGGAGCCGATAGGGATCGTTGCTGCCTGAAATATCATCAACACTCATATCTTCACCTTGTTGTCTAGTTGTTGTTGAAGCGTCTGCGGATTCGGATGGTACGAGTGTATACGCTATTGGTGCGGTGAGAAGGAAGCGGACCTTTTGCCCGAACGCCCGTAAGACCTCTCGTCTGCTGAGCGAGGGCTCATGTCTTGGGGGCATGGAGGGTGTGAACGCCTTGAGGTGTACCGACAATCAAGACGTTGGTTCGACCGACAAAGAGCCCCGTCTCCACGACACCGGGGATGAGGTTGAGGGCGGCTTCTAGTTCACCCGGCTGACTGATGCGATCGATATGCACGTCAACGATGAGGTTCCCGGCCTCGGTCCTAAACGGAGCCCCGTTGCGTTCTCTGAGTACCACACGGCTTTTGGTAAGCCCTTCAATTTCCCGGGCAGTACTGCCCCACCCAAAGGGGATCACTTCGATAGGGAGCGGGAAGGACCCTCCGAGCACCGGCACCTGTTTCGTGTGGTCAACCATCACGATGAACTGCTTTGCAGACGCAGCCACGATCTTTTCTTTCAACAACGCGCCCCCACCGCCTTTGATCAGATTGAAATGGGGATCGACTTGGTCCGCTCCATCGATGGCGACATCAATCTCCCACCGATTCTCGGCGTCGATCAGTGGAATGCCGGCCTGCTTGGCGAGCACGGCAGTCTCTTGTGACGTCGGCACGCCTCGTAGCTTCATGCCGGCCTTGACCTGTTCGCCAAGCGCCACCAGAAGATGTTTTGCCGTGGACCCTGTCCCCAGGCCGACGACCATGCCGCTGCGGACGAATTCACTAGCTTTTAGGGCAGCCGCTTTCTTGAGGTAATCGAGATCAACTGAGGTCATGGCGTAGGTGCGAGCGAGAGGGCTGCCGCCACCGATGCGGCACCGAGCAGAGCCGTCTGCTGATTCATGATGACTTTGACCGGCATGTTGCTGAGGAGCTTCTTATATCGACCTTTATTCGTAAAGGCTTTCATGAATGTGCCGTCTTGCAGTTTCTTGATGAGCTTCGGCGCAATTCCACCACCCACATAGACGCCGTCCAGCGAGAGCGCTTTCAGCGCCAGATTCCCGGCTTCCGCGCCATAGATGGACGTAAAGAGGTCCAACGCTTGTTTGGCGATCTCGGCTTGTCCCTGCAATCCGGCTTGCGCAATTTCAGCGGCGGGATTGCCAGCTTTTATTTTTTCCGCTAACCATGTCGGTTCGTTCTTCTTGGTGTCACGCAAAAACTCATAGACTGCGTGGAGGCCCGGACCGGACAGAATCCGTTCATAGCTTACGTGGAGGTATTGGCCCCTGAGATAACGAAGCAATTCGATCTCCAGATCGTTGCTTGGTCCAAAGTCCGTATGACCTCCTTCCGACGGCATAGGGCGATACGATTTGCCGTCCCAGAAGAGGATCCCTTCACCAAGCCCCGTCCCGGCTGCGATCAGTGCAAGAGCTTGTCGTTTTTTCGGAGGATTGCCTGTGTTCAGCACTTCCAGCTCATCCGCTCGCAGCCACAAAAGTCCGTACGCGGTGGCTTCTAAGTCGTTGAGCAACTGCACACGAGGAATACTGAACTGTTTCGCGATGGTTGGACCATCTACCACCCAGTGAAGGTTCGTCGTTTGACAACGATTGTCGATCACCGGTCCTGCGATTCCAAAACAGGCGGCTGTTAGCTTCACTGGTTCGGACGCCGGCTTACTGGCCTTCTGGATCTTCTCCCCTCCCTCGGACCCCACGGAATCCAATGGAATCGGCGGTTCCGGCGGTGTGAGAAATTCCACGAGAATGTCTTCGAGGGAGGTGTAATCGCCGCTGTGAAAGCTTTCCACGCGTAGTGGTTCCACTCGCTCGGTGGTCCAGTCATAGAGCGCTAGGTTGGTTTTCGTTCCTCCGATGTCCCCCGCAAGAATCATGTCTCTCCTTGAGGTGATGACGTCTTCTTCAGCTGTTGTGCGGCTGAGTGATCAAGCATCCACACGAGTCGACCCGACGCGGGCAATATCCTCGCCGCTGGCAAAGACCGATCTGCTTCAGATTCTTGGTTGAGAACCCTTCGGACCATTTGGGCTTTACCGGATCCCGTCACGAGGAACAGTACCACAGCCGCATGATTCAAGACACCTAGGGTCACTGTGAGGCGAGACCTGATGCCTGTGGGCGCGTGACCGACCGTGACGATCCTCTTATCTTCCTGCAAGGCTGCGGTTCCGGGAAAGAGTGAGGCGGTGTGCCCATCGTCTCCAATCCCTAGAAGCACGAGGTCCAGAACCGGAACCCGTGGAGCCGGACTGCTCGTCAGTCGTCGAATTGTTGCCTCGTACTCCCGAGCGGCAGCCGTTGCATCGTCGCTCTCGCCTTTCATGCGGTACACCTGTTCCGGTCGAATGTTCAGCGGTTGAAAGAGCTCCGTCTGCGCCATTCGAAAATTGCTTTCTGGATGGTCCGGTGGCGTACAGCGTTCGTCACCAAACAGGAATACCATACGCGACCAATCGAATCGCGTGGCCCATTCGGGAGTAGCCAGGACGTGATAGAGCGTCTTCGGGGTGGCCCCTCCAGAGAGGGCGATGAGGCACCGGCCGTGGGCTTGAATCGCTTGTTGGCTCACTGAAAGGATCAAGGAAGCAGCCGCCTGGCCCCACTCCTGGGTACCCGGCGCAATGCGGATGTCTGGCGTGGCGGCCATATCAGCGGGAAGCGCGCTTGGGACGTTTCTTCAATGTTCCACGTCGCCGGCCTGATGAGGCCGGTGCCAGTGCCGCCGTGATCGCGTTCACCGTGGCGACCTGGTCACGCCCTAATTGAACCCGAATCGCATGACGATCATGCGCGCGCAGTGATGCCAGATCACCGACCGCCTGAGCCTGGGCCAACGTGCCAAACGAAAATGGTTTACCGGGAATGGTCGTGTCCGGCGACATTCGGTCCACGAGTTCAAGAAAGACCCCGGTCTTGGGACCGCCTTTGTGGAGCTGTCCGGTTGAATGAAGATATCGAGGCCCGTATCCAAATGTGGTCGCAACGCGATGTTTCGTCATCAGAGCTTGGCGAAGACGACGCACCGCCGTTTCAAACAGGCGTGACGGCGTGGTGTACGCCAGGACGGAAAGATAGGTTCCGGGATGAAGCTGGTTCGCGAGATCTTGTGCGACGTCTTTGGGATGGCTACTCACCTGCTCAGGTAGGCGTCCAGTCGATCGGAACGTGTCCAGAACCCGATTAGTGTTGTCTTTGCTCTCTTGCACATTTGGTTGGTCGAAGGGATGGATCCCCAGCACATGCCCGGCGATCGCCGTCGCAAACTCCCATCGAAAAAACTCGGCCCCGAGATCATAGCGATCGCGCAAGTCAAACTGCAGGACTGGGTGCTTGGCCTCGGCGAGCGCTTGCACAGCCCGATCGAGCGCCGCGTTCTTTTCTCCTTTGAGTTTGAGATAGACAAAGAGACGGTCGGTTCCATAGGCACTCGGCTTTAACACTGGTTCCTGTGCGATGGGGATGAGGCCTGTGCCCTCTTTGCCCGTACTTTCCGCAAGAAGCTGCTCGACCCAGAGCCCGAACGCCGCGAGCGCCGGTGACGTAATGACCGTCACCTTATCGCGTCCAGTTTTGGCAAGGCTCCCCATCACTGCACCGAGATAGGCACCGGGATTCGCCTTGGTGTCTTCCTGCTGACGGCATCGTTCCGCCATGCCGGCGGCCCGGTCCAACAGCCGCGTGATATCGAGTCCCAGGAGTGCCGCAGGTACCAGACCAAAGAGAGAGAGTACTGAGTAGCGCCCACCGATGTCGGCTGGGTTGCTGAAAATCTGTCCAAATCCATAGTCCTGCGCCATCTTTTCTAAGCCGGTCCCTGGGTCGGTAATCGCGACAAACTGTCGTCCGCCATGATTCCCCTTGGCCTTCGTCACGAGCTTCCAAAAGTGGGCGAAGAGTGACATGACTTCAATCGTTCCACCGGATTTGCTGGCCACGAGAAAGAGCGTGCGAGATGGGAAAATAGCAGCAGTCACCTGCCGCACCCACCCCGGAACAGTTGAGTCCAATACCCACAGACGCGGAGCCCCTTTCTGCGCGCCAAACACTGTGCGGAACACCTCAGGCCCAAGACTGCTGCCACCCATACCCAGGAGCACCACATCTTTGCCCTTCATCTCCTTGGCCATGGACACACAATTCCGTAGTTGTCCGACCTCTTGCGGCATCTGATCCTGCAACGTCAGCCACCCCAACCGGTCGACGATCTCCTTGGGGTCCTGCTTCCAGACTCGATGGTCTTTCGCCCAGAGGCGATCAATAGCCTGAGCCTGAGTCAGCGCATCAAGAGCCGGATTGACCGTGGATTGGAATAATGCTGGAAGCTTGTCACTCATTCGCATAGACGTAGACCTCCCGCCTCAATGAGATTGTGGTAGTGGAGATGGTGAGGATCCTCCGCATCTTATGAATCCGTTGCAGAAAAGGCAACAGAGACTCACTTCTGTGCTTTCTTATTTGTCGGTTGGTCGGCGAATGACGATCGACATCCCATCCACTAGCGACCAAGCCAAGGACTGGGCATGGTCGGCAGCGATGGTGAGTTGCAGATGAGGTGTCGGTGTTGATGGGGTGTCAGTGAAGAGCGAGCTAGCCCAATGTTGCACGTGATGCCACCAGGATTTTCCCAGAATGGCTGCGCCGCGAAGGAGGGTTTCGCCGGCTGTCGAGGGCACCACGGCAATGGTCATCGAAGGCGAACATGACAAGACATAGTCGGCAGGCATGTCGGCAAGTGAAATCGGCTCCTGTTCACCCGCAGCACCCGGATCGATTTTTCGTCGGACGACTGATGGTCGCGCCACCAGCTTGTGTATCCCTTTTAATTCGTTTCGCGATTCACTAGACCAGCGAATGATCGGAATCTGGTGGAGCCCGATGCCACGCCCTTTAATCTGGATGGTGCTCCCAACCAGATCGATCAGCACATAGGTCTGCGGGCGTGCCGCGAGCTTGAGTTCTTCCTCAAGCACACGGGTTGCTTCTTTCAGTCCTTGTACGTCGCTGAGCTGGAGGTCAGGGAAGGCCTCGAAGTCCTTTCCCCAGCTTGGCGTGGTAAAGACGAAGAGAATCAGAATGGCGCAGAGTTTCATCATCAATATCTGCGCACTGTGGAGGGGTCAAAAGATCATGATTGGTGTCCCCACTCGGGCGAGCTGGTAGACACCTTTAAGATCGCTGTCATTCAGCCGGATGCATCCATGTGTCACATTCTTCCCCAACAATCGGGTATAGAGCGTCCCGTGGATGAAGTAGCCTTTTCCAAAACCCAGCGCATAATCGCCCAGTACACCTTGTTCCGCTCGTTCAGCAGCGTTTTGCGGAACCGCGAGCCCTTCTTCGATAAATGCCCAATCCGGCTTAATCCAGGTGGGATTCGCTAATTTTGTCTTTACAAGAAACTCTCCACGGGGCGTATCAAAAATCCACTGACTCTTGCTTTCGCCAGGCTTGTCGAGAATTGTTCCGCTCCCGGTCGAAGCAATCGCGTTAAGGACCACTTCATCGTGACGCTTGACATACAGTCGATTCCTGGCCGTATCCACCAAGATATATGGCTCGCGTGGCATGAGCTGTGATAACTGTTTGGAAAGCGTCTTGTACCGGGCTTGCAATGTACGCAGGCTGGTGTTGTCCTGAACACCAGCCTGGTGAACCGCTTGGGAATCCCCAGGCGCTGCAGGATTAATAGACCGGGTACTCACGACCAGGATGAGGAGCAAGACGACCGCTGACGTGGCAAGAAGGAGTCGGCGCATAGTCTACACTCAGATTTGAGTTCTTCGCTGCGCAAGTTCCGATAAGGCCAAGGCCACTGCGTTCTCCCTGGTCAAGGCACCAACAATCGTGACCGGTGTCCCGACAGAAACGCCTTCGAAGAGCATCGCCATATTCGGATTATCGAGCATGATACACCCAAGGGTCCGAGCCAACAGTTCATTGTCGGCTCCATGGATCTCGATTTGGCCACCAATGCCTTTGGCCGGGCTGATCCTTCCCGACTTCTTCGCATAGTTGAATCGCCGCCGGTCTTCGGCATTAGGATAATCCAGAGCCAGGGCTCGGTAGAATTGCGTTTGCCCTGGACCGCGCTTATCCGTCACTCGATACCGGCCTTCTGGTGTCGCCCCATCCCCCTGGACCTGCTTTTCCAGCATGCCATTGAATCCTAACCGGACGGGGTATGATAGCACCCTCCGCCCGCTCTTGTAGAGTATCAATTCTCGGTCGGCCTTGCTCACCACGATGGCCGTTGATTGGTGGATACGTGACCACTCGATCGTCTGCCTGGCCATCGTCTGCCAAGAGGCGATTCGATTCTCGTCGGCATATCGTCCCAATTCTTGACTGAGCAATGCCGTCTGGGCCTTGAGCGCATGATCCGCTTTCTCCGCCGCGTGCATGGCTCGTTGGAAGTCTTTTTGTTCGAAGAAGGAGCGCGCTTGTTTCACCAGAAGATCTGTTTGAACGACTCGTTCTCCTAGGAGGATACGCCCATCAATCGCTTCGACCCTCGAGGTAATCGCATGAAGCTGTTCTTCAAGGCGAGCTACTGTGGCTTGCGCCGTGCGGTGCTGCGAGGCTTGCCGCTCGTGGAGCTGGGAGACGGTACGTTCGCTCGTGATGTACAGCCGACGGAGTTCATTCTCAAGATCACTCGCTTCCCATGGCCATCTGATCAGATCATCGTCCAATTGGACGCGCGCTTTCAGAGAGACCCATTGGCGAACAAACTGCCTATACTCCTCAGGTGCAGCTTCCGGAGCCCGCAATGCGATCAAGTCTTGGTCGATGGCCTCAAGGGCAACAAGGAGGTCCGGTGGAACAGCTTGAACACACCCAGCCACGCAGAGGACGCAGAGAATTGCGGCAAGCCTCGTATGTGTCTGGTCACGCGCCATGCCGTGCGTTATCTTTTCCTCGCAGGTCTTCCTTTGCCCACCTTTGCAAGTGCGTTCTGTATTTCAGCTGACACGCTTTGGCTCATGTCATGAATGGCCTTTGCCTGGGTTTGCGCAGCCGGATAGTCTTCTTTGTCGATCGATGCCTGAACCTGTTTCAATAACGACTTGAGCCCGTCTACGTCGTTCCTGATGGCCTCTACTGCGGCGCGATCTTTTCCAACCGGTGCCTTGGCGACCAAATCTTGCGTGGCTTTCACTGCCTCTTCGGCGACTTGTTGAGCTTGTAATGCAGCTGCCTTCGCCTCTTCCTTCTTTAGGGTTGCGGCCGTCTTGATCCGTTCACTATCCGCTTTGGCCGAGACAGACAATTGTTGGGCCTTGCCATAGTCTCGAAAGAGTGAGAATTTTTCATCCTGATCGGTAACTTCTTTCCGCAATGTGGTAAGGGTCCCTTCCAGCTTGGCATACTCTTCAGCGCTATAGGTGGCCGCGCCGCTTTCCTGTGCATCTTTGAGAGCCTTTTCTGCTTCCTGGATCTGCTGGGTTGGAGGTTCCGCACATCCAGCGATCATAATGAGAGTCAAGGCAAGGGAGACAAGGGATGCTGTTCTCAACATAACGAAGAATCCTCCTTACAGGTTCTATCCATCGATTTCGGTCAATCCAGCTGTTCTTCCATCCATCCTAAGCGTAGCAGCGCCCGATCCGCCGCGGGTGCTACCCCTCAGAATACTATAAAGATTATTTCATGATAGATCTGTCAGCTTAACAGACTACGACCTTCTGGCATACTGGCACACCTAAAATATGCAGCAAGCTCGGTGCCACCTATAATTGTCGGTATCAGGTAACAATTCTATCTATTTCCAATGTTTATGGTGACTTTGATCATCCCGTGACACCTGACTTTGTGGCACTCTGGTGGCCAAAAGCAAAAGTGCCTCAATACTGTGGACGTTTTGGGGTCGAAGCCGGGCACACCGACCGATGGTTGGAGGCAGTCTGAAATTGACAGGCCCACATGCCTCCCCTATAATCCACCGTTCATTTGACCTGACTATTCAAAGTGAGGGAACGGAAAGGGGACTATGTCTTTTACATCGCAACAACCGTCCAATTTAAAAAAGAAGCGTGAGCACGGGTTTAGAAAACGTATGAGCACCAAGAACGGACGCAAGGTGCTGGCCCGCCGAAGGGCTAAGGGACGAGCTCGGTTGACTGTCTAGGTACATCGTGTCGGATCGGCAGGTGTCCTTCGGGTCGCTCTCCAATTCTCTCGCGTTGCTGTTGAGCGTGCGCTCACCTACCAGCTAGAGCCTTCTCCGGGATCGTGAACGGATGGGATGCGGCGTCGAAATACCTCCTTCATTCAATGACACCGAAACCTCGCATAGACCATGGTATCTTCTTGCGCAGCAGCCGAGATATTCAGACCGTTAAACAACATGGTCGCCGAATTTCAACCGGGCTCTTCAATCTCTTGGCGCACAAGATGGACGATTCGCCGAGTCGGATTGGAATTATCGTGGGACGGCGATTTGGGAATGCCGTCCGGCGCAATCGGGCGAAACGAGTCTTTCGTGAACTGGTAAGGCAATTACATCCGGACTTGGTTCCGGGCCGAGGACTTCTCGTGTTTCCAAAGCGAGATGCACTCCTGCAATCCCATGAGGGGTTGGTCCAAGCGTGGAGAACGTCGCTTGAGCGCCTACATGTGATTCGAGCAAAGGCCCATTGATATGCGATCACTGTGTCTGTGGCTGATTCAAGGATACCGCATGGTGATTTCCCCTTTGTACGGTCGCACATGCCGATTTGAACCCAGTTGTTCGCAATACGCCTCAGATGCGATCGCGAAATATGGAGCATTACAGGGACTCGGCTTAACCATCCTCCGGCTTCTGAAATGTCACCCCTTCCACCCCGGTGGAGAAGACCCGGTCAAGTAGCGACGAGTATATCTTTATCAAAGAAAGCATAGCCTCTTCATGGAAAAGCGCGTCATCGTGTTCTTGTTTCTCTCTCTTGGGATTATCTTTGGGTATGAGTACCTAATCAAAGAGCTAGGCCTACTCCCTGAACCGACTATTTCGGAAGAGGCGGAGCCTTCCGTGAGCGAGACGCCTCCATCGAGCACAAGCTCTGGCTCTCCGACCTCAAGCGCTCCCGCGACCAAGGAGCCTGCATCGCTAACACCCTCAGGCAGGGAGGCTGGGGTTCAAGAGCCACGTAGAGAAGCCGCCGCAACGGAATTCATCGAGGTGGAGACGGATCTCTATCGGGCTAAATTCACGACCCGTGGGGCCGCACTCACGAGCTGGGAACTCAAACGCTATCGCAGCAGTTCCGATGGAAAGTCCCTCGTACAACTCGTACGACAGCGCGGAAAGTTTGCCGAGCCCTTGACGGTCACAGTGGATGACACCTCTCATTCAAAAGAATTAAGCGAAGGGATCTACAGGGTCGAAAAGGACTTTACGACATTGGACCAGGGCCACCCCACGGGCCATATAACCTTCTCGTACAGTAATCCAGCAACCGGCGTACGACTGGAAAAGCAACTGACGTTTCACACCGAGAGCTATGTCGTCGACATCGCGTTGAAATCCAGCGGGCTCGCAGAAGCAGTGAAACTTGGATTGGGGACGAATTTTGGGGTTGTGGATTGGGGAGAAGGGTTTATCGGTTCTGTCGGAGCCGCCTCGCTTATTGACGACAAGATTGAACACGACATGCCGGAAACCGAGACTGAGCTCAAGGGTCCTGTGAAATGGGTCGCGCTACAAGATAAGTACTTCATTTCTGCACTTATTCCAAAGACTAGTGCGTCCGCTTGGCCTAAGAAGCAAGGAGACAAACTTGTCTCCACGGCCGTACGGTTACCGGTTGATTCCTCCGGAGCACCACTCGAACTCCAGCTCTTTGCCGGCCCCAAGGAGTTTGACACGCTCCAGAGTCTGCAAGTTAGACTCGAAGATACCATTGATTTTGGCTGGTTCCTTTTCGGGAGCTGGGACACGGTCAGGGCCGTGGCCAAGCCCATCTTCTCCGTGCTGCGTTATATCAACGACTATACGCACAATTATGGGGTGACGATCATCCTCCTCACCATCATCATCAAGGTGTTGTTTATCCCCTTACAATATAAAAGTTACACATCGATGAAGAAGATGCAGGGCATCCAGCCGAAAGTGGCAGCTGTCCAAGAAAAATTCAAGGATGATCGTGACCGCTTGAACAAGGAACTGATCAAGCTGTACCGGGATCACAAGGTCAATCCCGTGGGTGGCTGTCTCCCGATGTTATTGCAAATGCCGGTATTCGTGTCGCTATTCAATATTCTGTACATGACGATCGATTTGCGCCAAGCGCCGTTGGGGCTGTGGATCACCGATCTGTCGCTTCAGGATCCCTACTATATTCTGCCGATCATCATGGGAATCAGCATGATGGTGATGCAAAAGATTCAACCGACGACCATGGATCCGACTCAGGCAAAAATGATGTTGATGTTGCCGGTGGCCATGACATTCCTGTTCGTCAATTTTCCTGCCGGCCTCGTGTTGTATTGGTTGACCAATAACGTGCTCAGCATTGTGCAACAATTCGCTACGGATCACCTTTTCTTTCGAACTCCCACCACAGCACTGACGACGGACGAACAAGGTGGTAAGAAATGATGCTCGGTCGGTTTCGTTCGATGTGACGGATCCTCACGAACGTGTGTAAACATGCCAGCTGTCGGAACGCCCGAGGATACGATTTGTGCAATTGCCACTCCTGCTGGTGAGGGAGGTATTGGTATTGTTCGGATAAGCGGGCCGCATGCTGTTGACATCGCGAGCCATGTGGTTCGGCTGCGCTCCAAGAGATCGCTTCATAGCCTCGCTTCTCACACGCTGTACCTGGCCGATATTCTCTTTCCGCCTGCTCCTTCAATCAGTAGCCATTCAGGCTTCACGCCAAGTCAGTTGACCGAGCAGATGCTCGACGAAGGCCTGGTCGTCTACATGAAAGCCCCTCGATCGTTTACCGCGGAGGACGTGGTGGAGATCCACTGCCACGGAAATGGGCTCGTCCTGCAACGAGTCTGTCAGGCTTGCATCGTTGCTGGAGCCCGGCTCGCACAGGCAGGAGAGTTTACCAAACGAGCCTTCTTGAACGGCCGCCTGGATTTGTCTCAGGCTGAGGCTGTGCTGGACACCATCAGGGCCAAATCAGAGCTGTGCCTTAAATTGGCACAACGCCAGCTCCGGGGCGAACTCGCGCAACAGGTCCATCGTTTGCGTACTGAACTCGTCAGGCTGTTGGCTCACCTAGAAGCAGGGATCGACTTCGCAGACGAAGATATTACGTTCGTCCGGCACGAGGAGATGATCGGCTCTCTCCAGGAGACACTGGATCACGTTCGGAGGATGTTGGAGACTGCCGAGACGGGACGGGTCCTGCGCGAGGGAGTCCGCGTGGTGATCGCCGGGGAGCCCAATGTTGGTAAGTCGAGTTTGCTGAATCGTTTACTCCGGGAGAATCGAGCGATTGTGACCGATATCCCCGGCACGACTCGCGATATTATCGAAGAGTCGATTGTCTGGCTCGGTCTGCGAATCACGTTGATCGACACCGCTGGGCTGCGTGATACCACCGACCTTGTTGAACAGGAAGGCATCCGTCGTTCCATCGAAGCTCAAGGCCAGGCGGATATCATCTTGTATGTCTTGGACGCTGCTCAACTAACACAGATGGATCTGAGAAATTTCCGTTCCCCCACCCTTCATGCTGAACATTTCCTTGTCGTGAATAAAATTGATCTTTGCGACGCGGCATTAGTAGAACGGCTGACCCACGCACTGCGCGCTAATACACCGTGCAAGGTTGTTCCCATTTCTTCTCAAACGGGCGAGGGACTTGAAGCCTTGAAGTCCGTGATTCAATCACAATTTGTGAAGCCGTCCTTTGAACCTCGCGATGGTGTCGTTGTCACTCACGTTCGGCATCGTGCGGCGCTCGAGCGTGCGGAGGCCTCACTCAATGAAGCACTGGCCTCGGTCCAACAAGGCATAGAGCCAGAATGTGTTGCGGTCGATCTCCGTGGTGCCGCTGATGCGCTGGGCGAGATTGTTGGAACCATTACGTCTGACGAAGTGTTGGATGAGATTTTTTCCGAGTTTTGTATTGGTAAGTAGAGGGACCGATGGCCATCGCATTTGACGTTATCGTAGTGGGAGGCGGTCATGCCGGGTGCGAAGCCGCGCTGGCTGCGGCACGAATGGGTGCGAACACCTTGCTCCTGACAATGGAGCCGAGCCGAATCGCACAGATGTCGTGCAATCCTGCCGTCGGTGGGATCGCTAAGGGACACCTCGTGAAAGAAATCGATGCACTCGGTGGTGAGATGGGGCGAAACACGGATCGCGCCGGGATTCAATTTCGATTCATCAACACAAGCAAAGGACCCGCAGTGCGGGCATTGCGCGCCCAATGCGACAAATCGCTGTATCGTATGGCGATGCAGGAAACGATGGCCTCACAAGAGCATCTGACGCTTGCCGAAGGAGTCGTGGACCGACTGCTCGTGGCCGGGGGTACGGTCACCGGGATTATAACGGGCTCAGGCGAGAGGATCCATGCCAAGGCAGTCATACTAACATCGGGTACTTTCCTTAAGGGTCTTATCCATATCGGTCTCAACCATTTCCCCGCCGGTCGCGCCGGCGAAGCTTCAGCCGAACACCTTTCGGATTGCATGCGGGATCTTGGATTTGAGGTCGGCCGGCTCAAGACGGGGACCCCACCCCGATTGGACAAGGCGACGATTGATTTTTCCGTGATGATTCCTCAGCCCGGTGATTCCCCTCCCCCTCCTTTCTCCTATCGGACTCAACACATCACGACCAGACAAGTACTCTGCCATTTGACCTATACCAACCGAGAGACACACGACATTATTCAAAAGAATCTCGATCGCTCACCGCTATATAGCGGTGTCATCGAATCTACTGGCCCTCGGTACTGTCCATCCATCGAGGATAAAATCGTGCGTTTTGCGGAGAAAGAACGTCACCAGATTTTCATTGAACCCGAAGGACTGGACTCGATCGAATTTTATCCGAACGGTATTTCAACCAGCCTGCCGGTTGATGTCCAGGCCGCTATGCTGAAAACAATCCCTGGATTAGAACAGGCCAAAATACTCAAACCTGGCTATGCGATTGAGTACGATTATTTCCCCCCACGCCAACTTTACCGAACGCTCGAGACAAAGCAGGTTGCTGGCCTCTATCATGCCGGACAAATTAATGGGACTTCCGGGTATGAAGAAGCAGCAGCGCAGGGCTTGGTTGCCGGGATCAATGCCGTTCTGAAGCTGAGAGAGAGACCTCCTCTCATCCTGGACCGGTCCCAAGCCTATATTGGCGTACTCATTGATGATCTCATTACAAAAGATGCCTACGAACCATATCGAATGTTTACCTCGCGAGCTGAGTATCGATTGCTTCTTCGTCACAGCAATGCTGACCTTCGACTCATGCCAGTTGGATACGACGTCGGACTGATTCCAGATGAAGCGTACGAAAGGTTCTTGCGGAAGCGACGTTTGATTGAAATGGAGATCGAGCATCTGAATACAGCCAGGCCATCATTCACTGAAGAAATCCGTTTGCAGACCAAAGGCACGTATCTCGAAAATGCATCGGCTGCAATGACCATGGCACAGCTTCTTCGCCGGCAGGAAGCGAGTTATCAAGAACTCCTAGAAGCTTTTGGGATGCCGGTTATTCCAGAGATCGAAGTTGGCGAAGAAGTCGAGCTCCAGATCAAGTACGAAGGCTATGTACGTCGGCAGATCCAGCAAGTGGAGAAATTCAAGAAGCTTGAGCAGAAGTTGATTCCTTACACGTTTGATTACAATTCCATTTCAGGATTTTCCAGGGAGGTTCAAGAGAAGTTCAATAGGGTAAGACCGGAGACAGTGGGACAGGCATCGAGAATATCTGGGGTGACTCCAGCTGCTATATCCTTACTTCTGGTTGCGATAGAAAAAAGTAGGCGCCAATTCCCTCCTATACAGCAAGTACTTTCCTGAAACTCCATCGAACCAACCTTTCCTATTGACCTCGCTCAAGCATCAGCGTAATTGTTCCACGTGGAACAATCGAGTTCGCCTTCATTGCTGTTGCAAGAAAGTTCGTCTGAAATTGGCGTTCCACTCAGTACTGAACAAGTACAACAGTTTATGGTGTACCTTGAGCAGCTTCAGATCTGGAATCAATCAATCAATCTCACAAGCATCACGCTAAATGATGAGATTATCATCAAACACTTTGTGGACTCTCTAGCCGCGCTCCAAGCTGACGATGTCAAGGTCGGGGCCCGATTCCTTGACGTCGGTACAGGAGCTGGATTTCCTGGAATTCCTTTAAAACTCGCTAGATTAGATATAAATATGACTCTCGTTGAGCCGGTCGCAAAGAAGGTCTCCTTTCTTCGGTTCATCATCGGCCTTCTTCGACTTGAAAATATTGACATATTCGACGGTACCCTAGAGAGATTCTTGAACGAACGCATGCCTTACGGATCATTTGATTACTTGGCGACTCGTGCCTTGAAGCATGATTTAATTTTGAAAGATGGCCAAAAACTCCTTCGACAAGGAGGGAAGGCCATTCTGTTTTCATCACAACCAATTCCCCTATCCGATCTTTCTTTAAACTGGTCATTATCGCGTGAACACACATTTCAACTGCAGAAGGGATATGGGCAGAGAGTTATTTCCATTGTTATGCCTTCAGTCTAAATGAAACACACCCTTGGTGTTCCACGTGGAACAATTCTGTTGTAGGAGCTCCTCAATGGGAAAGGTCGTTGCGGTTGCGAATCAAAAAGGCGGAGTTGGTAAGACTACTACGGCTATAAATCTCTCATCTGCCATTGCCTTAGAAGGAAAATCAGTTCTGCTCATCGATATGGATCCCCAGGGAAATGCCACGAGTGGTCTCGGCATTGACCACGGATCGTTAAAGAACACGACGTACAGTTGTCTTGCTAAAATCAGCACGATTCAAGAATCTTCAATGGCGACATCAGTTCCAGGACTCTCCCTTCTTCCGGCCAATTCAGATCTTGCAGGAGCTGAGATTGAGCTAGTTAATATTGAAAGTCGCGAAAGTCATCTCAAGTCCATCATTAACGAAATCAGAGAGGCCTATGACTTTATTTTTCTAGATTGCCCTCCAGCCCTTGGGATTCTTACCATTAATGCACTTACCGCTGCGGATTCGGTTCTCATACCAGTCCAATGCGAATATTATGCGATGGAAGGTCTGACCAGGCTCATAAGGAGCATCGATCTTGTTCGTCAATCGTTTAACTCAAGCCTAGACCTAGAGGGTATTGTTCTGACGATGTTTGACTCGCGTAATAGCTTAGCCAGACAGGTAGCCGAACAAGTACGCGCTCACTTCATTGATAAAGTGTATCACGCTGTCATCCCCCGCAACGTCTCCCTCGCAGAAGCTCCGAGTTACGGCCGACCGGGAATCCTGTACAACGTGGCATCAGCCGGCTCACAGTCTTACGTACATTTAGCTAAGGAGTTTATTGCCCATGGAGAAAAAAGCCCTCGGTAAAGGCCTTGGCGCCCTCCTCCCATCCTCCAAGTTGAGTCCGCCTACTGAGCCGACCGATGTCCAGAGGATACGGATCGACACGATTGTCCCCAATCGCTATCAGCCACGACACACCTTCCCCCCAGACGAACTCGCTGAACTGGCTGCGTCCATTAAGGAGAGCGGAGTGCTTCAGCCAATCATGGTCCGCCGCAAGGGGGACGGCATCTATGAACTGATCGCCGGAGAGCGCCGATGGCGTGCATCAAAAGAAGCCGGTCTAGAGACCATTCCAGTCGTCATCCGCAACTGCAGTGATCAAGAGTCACTCTTGCTGGCATTGGTTGAGAATCTCCAACGCGAAGACTTGAATCCCATGGAGACGGCACGAGCCTATTCACGCATGATGAATGAGTTCGGCCTGACCCAAGACGCCATTGCTGTAAAGGTCGGTCGTGATCGTTCTTCCGTGGCAAACTTCGTTCGCCTGATCCATCTTCATCCTGAGCTCCAGGAGCTCGTCCAAGAAGGCACCCTCACAACGGGTCACGCAAAGGCCCTGCTCAGCCTTTCATCCCCAGAAGACCAGTTAAAGATTGGTAAACTAGTGGCATCTGGAGCTCTCTCTGTCAGGGAAACAGAAAAACTCGTGGAATCCTCCGTAGTAGGAAAGAAGCGCCAGCACAAAACACCTCACAGTTCCCCATGGGTAGAACTCGAAGCCAGATTACAGAAACGGTTAGGCACAAAAGTGACCATTCACCCTCAAAACCAGGGAGGGAAGATCGTCATTCATTATTTTTCCCCTGCCGAACTTGATGGTATTGTGGAGACCCTGCTCAGTTAACTTTCATCATGTCTTGATACCCCAGACCAGCCTCAAAAACGGTTCTCATTGCGCTTTCACCCAGATAGCCGCTAAATATCTCGGCGGAACCGACCGATATATCCCTTAACGATAAGGATTCCGCCATTCAGCCGGATTCCCCTAGCCCAAATCGTGAGAGGAGGCGCGCGCATGTGGAAGGACAAACAAGACGGTAGGCGTTCCGACGAGGTTGATATTGAAGGCAATGGATCGAGCCTTGAGCCTATGCGCCACGAACCCGGCCAAGATGTCAGTGCCTTCGTCGGCAAAGGGGTCGTGTTCAAGGGCACGATCACCTATAACGGAACCGTTCGGATTGATGGGACTCTTGAGGGAGAAATCCACACCGATGGCATCCTCCTGGTCGGCGAAGAAGCTGTCATCACAGCAAAAGTGACGGCCGGCACAATCGTCTGTAAGGGAAAAATTACAGGGGATATACACGCCCAAGACAAGATGAAGCTGCGAGCACCTGCGGTCATCAATGGTGGAGTCACCACCCCCATGCTGTCCATGGAAGAAGGTGTCCTCTTCAACGGCACCCTAGAGATGGAACACGCTGCTTCCACATCCCAACGTGACACCACACATCTCCATGCGGTCGGAACATCGACTGAACCAGCCATCCGGAGGGTTCCTGCATAGAGCATGTGATACACTAGACGACACAGAGAGGGGAGGCTCCTTCTCACCGAATAAGCCCCTCTCTACTGTCCAATCCCACGTAAGTAAGGACAGCGCCTCCTCGGTGTTTGTCACAAGGAGCAAAGACAACTGATGTGGGCTCTCGGCGACAAAAGCTCTCAGGACACCAGCGACAGCGATAATTTCACCTTCCTCGGGAAGGGAGTCGATTTCAAGGGTGTTCTCAACTTTGACGGGACCATCCGCATCGACGGCCGCGTTGAAGGGGAAGTTCACACTACCGGGACTCTCATTATCGGAGAGCAGGCGGTTATCAAAGGCATTCTTTCTGCCGGCACACTCATGACCAGCGGCAAGGTCAACGGAACGGTTACAGCTACTGCTAAAATTCAAATCCTTAAACCTGGGGTGCTCATCGGCGACATTCGTACACCGGGCATTTCGATCGAAGATGGCGCCCACTTCCACGGCATGTGTGATATGGGAGCTCATAAATGGGTCGATGACGGCCAACCGTCACCCAAGAACGTTCATGATTTCGACTCCCATCGAGGCAAAACTCGCGTAGTAGACCTCTAGCCCTTTACCGACTCCTCCCGGTACAATGCCGGTCCAATGACTCGCCCAACCGTCCTCCTCGGTATGAGCGGTGGAGTTGACAGCTCTGTCGCAGCCGCATTGCTCGTTCAGCAAGGCTACGAGGTGCACGGCATTACCCTCCAGGTATGGGAACACGAGGACGAAACCGTCGCAACATCCAAAAAATGGCAAGAACGAAGCTGTTGCAAGGTCGGCATCGCCAAGCACGTCGCCAAACTGCTCAACATCTCTCACGAAGTTATCGATACCCGTGACACCTTTCAGAAAGGAGTGATTGACGATTTTCTTCACGGCTATACGACTGGCACCACACCCAATCCCTGTGTCCGCTGTAACGAGAGAGTGAAACTTCGGAGCCTCATGGATCTCGCCGCCGCACGCAAGGTCGATTACATCGCGACAGGCCATTACGCTCGTCTCCAAAACCATCAGGGCATTCCGGTCCTGGCGCGGGCCACCGATGACCGCAAGGATCAAACCTACTTTCTCTACCGCCTTAACCCTCACTGGCTGCCCAAGCTCCTCTTCCCCCTGGGCAATCTGAGAAAACCTGATGTGTGGAGAGAAGCGGAGGCCTTGGGGCTCCCAGCCGACGAGCTGAAGGAAAGTCAGGAGATCTGTTTTGTCACCCAAGGAGACTACCGTACGTTTATCGAGAAGGAGCTTCCCGAGGCCAAAAAACCAGGCCTCTTTATCAATGAGACGGGGCAGCCCCTGGGTCAACACGACGGCATTGCGTTCTACACACCTGGCCAACGCCGAGGCCTTGGTATTGCCACCGGACAACGGCTCTATGTGCAACAGGTACGGCCAGCAACCAATACCGTCGTGCTCGGCCCAGAGGAATCTCTACGCAGACACGAGTGCACGGTGAGCGACCTCAACCTGTTTACGCCCCAGTTACTGGAGAGATCCGCTGAAATTCAGGTCAAAGTCCGCTACGCGACACCCCCGACACCCGCCATTCTGTCGCCATTGAACTCCTCAAGCCTCCGCATTCAGTTCCAGGTGCCTCAACGGGCACTCAGTCCTGGCCAATCCGCCGTCTTCTATGAAGGTGACCATGTCCTTGGGGGTGGAATTATCCAACCCTTCTAACTCAACACGATCCCTCGCTTCTTCTTGACTTGTCCTGTAATCTTCCTATAGCCTTCGCAGCGACGAGTGCAGAGCAAGAGTCCCTCTCTTCCAGGGACATGCCAGTCGAGGTCCATACTCATTACATTCTTTTGAGGTTCTGATGTTCGGTTCATTTGGATGGATGGAATTAATGCTGATTTTGATCATTGTCTTGATCATTTTCGGCGCAGGTAAACTTCCCCAATTGGGGGAAGGCCTCGGGAAAGCCATCAAAGGCTTCAAAAAATCTGTGCACGAAGCTGATGCGATTGACGTCACACCGGCCGAACAGTCTCAGCAGGCCCATTCGCAGGCTACTACAACTAATCAGGTCGGTGCCCAATCAGAAGCCTCACCATCACCCGCTCCCCAATCAACACAACCAAGCCAGGTAAAACAAGGGTAAGCGGCCTGAGTGGCTGGACGACTGAACAGCGAGAGATCAATGGCATTACCTTTTCTCGTACCGTGACTCATGTTTGGATTGGGAGCCAGCGAGATCTTAATCATTCTGGTGATCGCCTTTCTCCTCTTTGGTCCCAAACAACTCCCTGAAGTCGGACGCCAGGTCGGCAAGGCCATTAAGGGCTTTAAAGATACGGCTGAGGACCTTCGCAAGTCGGTAGAGCCAGAGCTGAACATGATTCAGCAAGAAGTCAAAATGGTCGAACAAGACCTTCACGCTTCCATAAAAGAAGCCGAAGAAGAAATTACAGCTGCAGGGACACCTCCGGAGGAGGCCCCCGCACCCATGAGCAAGTTGGGTCAGATATAAAATAACCACACATCATCAATGCAGTGATTTCACGAAGAGGACACGGGCTAGAGAGATTCCCCTCTATTTTCCCCCTCCTGCTGAAGGACCTGCGCGAGTCAACTCAATTCTTTTCCAGAGTATGAATACCCGAAAAACGACTCCTGAGCCACGACAGGGACAGTGGCAAACAGTTCTCCTCACGGCGACGATAGCAGCGGTTGGGCTTATTGCTTTTTGCAGCCCAGCCCAAAGCGCCTTCGAATTACCACCAGGCGAAAAGATCACCAATCCGATCGTGATCGGCCGCGGGATCCCACAAAAAGAAGCCTACGAACCATTTGATCCCAAAACTGGTAGAAACTTTGACCTTCGCAACCTCTGGATGCGCGCCGATCTTCGGGTCCGGCCTGAATACCGCAACAACGTCTGTTTTGGCGGCGGAATCGGAGCGGCTGGACAATGTAATGCGCCCGGCATTGCACCAAACAACCTCCTCGGTAAAGCCAATGATCAATTCGTCCAGCAGATGACCCGACTGGGTATCGGCTACGACCTGTCCCCGGATGTCAATTTTTACCTGGAACTGATTGATTCTCGTACCTGGGGTGGAAACGGCACGCCGGTCGGCGCCGGAGGCGCAGGGGTCAATGGAGACCCCATTATCCATACATGCGGGTCTACGCCAAGCCAGGGAGGAAGACCCGTCTGCTCACTGGGTATACGAGCCGGCTACATGTTGATCCGAAACTTCGCCGGTGTACAGGGGTTAGGGCTGAAGGCCGGTCGGCAGTATCTCGTCTTCGGGGACCAAAGCTTGTTCGGCCACTTCGATTGGGCCAACACAGGCTTCTCGTTTGACGGGGTCATGGTGCAGTATAGCCACAGCATCATGGATACCCATGCTGGCTGGTTTCGGACAGCAGAAACGGACCTGGTACAAGGAGCAGCCCTCGGGAGCGGAAACCCAAACATCGGGGGGACAGGTCAAGCAAGAAACGCGGCCGGGGATGCGGACCTCTTTATCTTGTACAACCAGATCAAGACAGTCCCTGGGTTTTTGATTGAACCATTCTACGCCTATTACAAGAGCAACCTCGGCGGAGGAGACATTTCTTCCCAGGGGCTGGGCACCCCGAAGCACGGCAATCAAACTCGCCATACCGTCGGAACACGCGTGGCCATGAAAAAGGGCTATTTCGATGCGTCCAGCGAAGTGGTCTATCAGTTCGGCCAGATGGGGGACACCGCAGCCAGTGCTAGCGCCCTCTGTGGTGACCCTGGAGGAGAGGGAAAGTGTCTCCACATCAATGCATGGGCAACGAGAAACTGGATCGGATATACCGCCTTCAACCTACCAGGCAAACCTCGAATCGCCTTCAATTTCGACTACGCCTCAGGAGACGGCCGAGCGAATTGTACCCTCAACGCGGCCTATGGCGATTGTAAGACCGCCAACACGTTTGAGAACTTCTTCCCGACGAATCACATTCACATGGGATACATGGATGTCATCGCGTGGAAGAATATGATGAGTTTCTCAGGAAACTTCCAAGCACGCCCAACCACGAACGACCATATCGAACTCTGGTACACGAACATCCACCTTGCGAACGCACGTGATAATTGGTACCGGGCAAGCCAAGGAGTGTACGTATTCTCACAACCCGACAACACAGAAACTCATATCGGTGACGAAGTTGATGTCGTTTGGACTCATTTCTTTATGAACGGAATGGTCGCCTTTCAAGGCGGCTATGGTCATCTGTTCCCTGGTCCATATATTTCACGGAATTTGGGGGCCCGAGCAGTCGGGCAAGATTGGGCCTACGCCCAGCTCTGGATCAACTTCTAGGCGGCCGCTGGTCGCAGTGACCGAATCCATCGAGAACCTCCATCGAACTCTCTAAATCCCCGTCTATCACCCGCTATTGCAAATGACCCACTTTCGCAAACCGCTCTTGTAGCTCGCCGTAGGTCTGCGTCACGGGAAACTGAGGGAATTCTTTTGGTAGATGCTCGGGAGGGCAAAAGAAAAATCCGGCGTCGGCTTCCCTGAGCATGGTGGTGTCGTTGTACGAGTCACCTGCGGCCATCGTATAAAAGTTCAGCGATTTCAACGCAGCCACAGCATGCTTCTTTGGATCCTGCATTCTCATGTGGTAGTTCGCGATGCGGCCACTCCCATCGATCTCTAGCTGATTGCAAAAGAGAGTTGGGAAGCCGAGCTGTCGCATAAGTGGCTGGGCAAACTGATAGAAGGTGTCCGACAGAATAATGACTTGGCAACGCTCCCGCAGCCATGCGAGGAACTCAGTTGCCCCGTCTAACGGCCCCATCTTTTCAATCACATCTTGAATGTCACTAATCTTCAACGCGTGCCGATCGAGAATGTTCAACCGCTGTCTCATCAGCTTGTCGTAATCGGGCATCTCGCGAGTCGTAATCTTTAAATCGTCAATGCCGGTCTTCAGTGCGACATTAATCCAGATCTCCGGCACGAGCACGCCTTCCAAGTCTAAACACACCACGACAGACTTCTGCATACATCCTCTCCTCTTCATCCACGGTGCATAACGCTGATCTCGGCCACTATTCAACAGAATCTTAGCCGCTTCGAGACGTCGATTGGCTTAAGAAACGCCATGTCTTGTCCAGTGCACGATCGAGTAACTCGACGCCCTTCCACGTGTGCTGATTCTCTTGCTCATGACCCTTCGCCCAATCGAGAGCTACCGGGAGTGGGATCAATCTTGTCGGAGATTTCGTCAGTTCTTGCCATAGAAGCCCCAGCACCGTGCTGACCAGGATAGGGGCTGAAATTGGGTCTACAGAATTGGCGATCAGGTCATCACAGCGCTCGGGAGGCGAGCTCACCAGCAGCTCCCGGCATGCCGCAGGACGCGCCTCATAGATCGTACATGCCTCTTCTTCAAGGAAGGGGCAAGGCAGTCGCAGGGCATAGTACTCGCGATTCACCACTTCCAGGGCATCGTCGTTCGGTTGTTCCGGAGCATTGCAGAGTTCTGAGAGTCGTTGCCAGAGACCCTGCGACAGGAGCCGAGATTTCGTTTCCGCGAACCGTGCTGCAATACGCCCCTGTTGCTCAGTCGAACACGAGCGGACCCACTCATCTAATGCGAATGCTTCCGGGGCCGACAGGGGGACCAACATTCGACAGCAAGCCGCACATCCCTTGTGGCAGGACGGTGTTTTGCCTGCATCGGTGGAACGGGCAACTTCAAGCGCTTGGGCCTCTTCTCCAAAACGACGTATCAAGGGAACGATGGCCGTGACCGGCACAAATCCAGTCGGCACCTCCACAGCCGTGGTAATCTGACCGGCAGAGGTGTTGAGCGCGATCTGGAAGTGCTCGGTTGTGGGAGGGGTCATCATCTCGACGGGCTCGGAATGGCTAATTAGATGTTCCCTTGATAGTAGAGAGAAACTAATATGCCGGCGCACGATGAATCAAGAGCCGTATTTCTAACAAGAGGGCACAGATTCGCATGTCGTCTTTGACCTCCCGACGGCGCACCCATCGCGCTGTTCATCTTTCCACTCCAGGCTCAGGCAGGTCCTACTGGCTCCTTTACCCTAGCCCAAATGGACTCCAATATAAGGCCATCTTTGGGCTTGCGTGTCTTAAGAAAAGGCGTAGAGTTTATCGTGCGCGGGTACACCGACCCTGCCGAACGTGAGATAGCCAACGAGATTTCGTCGCTCATAGCGGGTCAGCGAGGTGTACCCCCGCTTAATCACCGCCGGTCACTTTAGGCTCCACACCCAATGATCCACACCAATAACCACCTGGCATTCTCCCATCAATAAGCTCGGCCGATCTTGCTCCTTCCTTCAGGAAGCTCGATAATAGTACATGGGACAGCCTATTGCGTTTTCTGGCCATGTCATTGGTCTACTCAAAGAGTACATGCGGGACCTTGTAGATCAGGCAATACAAGAGCAACAATCCCAAGAACAATTTGGCTTTACTCCCCTTCCGTATCGTCCCGATCAGGCCATTTCTGATCTCCTCGCCCTCCTGGATGATCGGATCGAATCGGAAGGTATTCAAGTAGGCTTACCCGAAGGCTTTCTTCATGACATGTGGACTCTCTGTAACGAAGCCGTTGAATCGATCTCTAATCGCATCTGGCTAGAAGGAAACCTCAATGGTCGAAGCATGACCAAAGCTCAAACAAGGGAGTTGACCTATCAGGCCCTGATCAAGTTTATAGACTCCCGTTCGCGAGAAAGGAGCTGATCAATGCTTCACAAAAGGAGAGGAATGAATGGGACCACAAGGGTATTGGTTGATGAAGTCAGAGCCCACCACATTCTCAATCGATGACTTGATACGCTCTCCCAACCACGCGACCTATTGGGATGGCGTACGCAACTATCAAGCTCGTAATTTCATGCGCAGCATGGCAGTCGGCGATCACGTGTTGTTTTACCACAGCAACACTGATCCACCGGCGGTCGTCGGCATCGCAGAGGTCGTCAAAACCGCGTATCCTGATTCCACGCAATTCGACAAGAAGGACAAGCACTACGACCCTGCGAGCAAACCGTCTGAGCCCAGATGGGACATGGTCGATATCAAGTATGTTCGGAAGTTTGCTCGCGCTCTGACCTTGGAAGAATTACGAAACGAGAATAAACTGAAAGGCATGGTGTTGTTGAAGAAGGGATCTCGCCTCTCAGTTCAGCCGGTCACTCCCCTAGAATGGAGGCATATCATGAAGTTGGCGGAAGACTGATGTGCTCCAGACGCTACGTGCTGGCCTTTCCATCGTCTATATATCGATGTTGCCAGTCCAACCAGGCGTGGCCCAGCTCGTGGGCAAGAATGTAGCGGCGACGGGTCACGGGAAGTCGTTTCCGCACATAGATCGTCTTGGTGTCGTCATCCCAAATCCCATCGGCATTTGCGTCGCGCTTATCCATTTCCGCGTCGGATAACTGCCGAACGGTAATCCGGTAGCCGAACGGAAGGACAACCTGATTCGGTATTCGTAACATCTTCTTTCGTTCTCGAAGCATCGTACCCATTGTACACTCACCCTTCCTCCTACTGGGAAATAGCCTATCATAATGGGCCTGGCTGAGTATTGCTTTTTTCTTTATGTTTATCAATATCTTATATATATCTTTGGCTGGACATGCTGAAGGGACTTTTGCCATATCCAAATCATAATCTTTCCCTCATCCACCAAATTTGTGTATGATCTCCTCATGGAACCTGCATGTGATGACGAGCTCCTCCACGCCTACCCGACCTCAGTCCGCCTGGTCGGGGTGAAGATCAGGAACCGTGGAGAGGTCAAGAAGCTAGGCGCCGTCAGCGTACCATTGCGCAACGGAGATCCTGTTTTACTTGAAGTGGATGGAGAAGCCACGTACGGGATTGTCTACACAGAACCGTACACAACTCCCTTTCTTCCTCCTATGCGTGCGATGAAATCCATCTTGCGAAAGCCGGATGCTGAAGAAACGGCGTTGATCCGCCGGCTTGAGCAGCTCTCGCAGGAGGCCGCCTCCTATTGCCGAACGAAAGCAGCCGAACTCAATATCTCTCTCAAACTAGTCGAAGTCTACGGAGCCATGCACCGTCGGCAGCTGACCTTTGTCTACACAGCAGAGGACCGGATCGATTTCCGAGAACTAGTCCGAGACTTAGCCCGTCGTTTCGGCGGACGTATCGAAATGCGCCAAGTCGGGGTACGCGAGGAGGCCAGACGGCTCGGTGGCATCGATACCTGTGGCTTGGTCCTTTGTTGTGCCAGCTTTCTGACCGATATGAAGCCGATCTCGGCCAAGCAGGCGAAAAAGCTCAACCTGACGATTGACGACCCTCGGTTGCTTGGGGTGTGTGGAAGGCTCAAGTGCTGCTTGATGTTTGAAATGATGGACGCCGAGGGCAAGATCGCCCCTCAGGCTCAGCAGCTTATTACCCCGACCCGGCCCGACACTCCTTCTTCACCAACGCTCCCTTCATAGTTCATACGCCACGCACACACGTACCTTGGTGTGACATGGTCCTGACTAATATCCGAATCCTTTTTCAATCGACTGCCTCTCATAATCATCTAATATGGGGAATTCATTCTCTGCCTGGATTGGCTAGGCAAGGACTTCTCAAACCTAGGAGGCGTTTGTGATGAAAAAAGGTCTGTTAGCCATACTTGCGATCGCTGCCGTAGGATGCAGTGGAGTGGCCACCCAAAAGGCCGTGGGCGGGGAACCAACCGGTCCGGCCATGGGATACGACATCCATGTTCAAGCGCCACATATGATGGCGGATGGAACCCCGGGTGGCCCATTCCATCATTACTGTAAGGGGATTTCCGATAAGATCCTTCAATGTCTACTCTTCGAATCCACTGATCCAAAAGCTCCATTGGTTGCCATCGAATATTTCATCGCCAAGGACCTCACGCGCAAGCTCCCAGCCATTCAGTGGCACCGGCATTTCCACGATCATAAGGTTGAGGTCGCAACCGGGCGAGTTCAAGTCCTGGATATGCCTGCTGACCAAGCGGCCAAAGTCGTAGAAATAGCAGCAGGGACAGACGGCATTGTTTACCAGCTGTGGCAGCATGGACAAGAATTTCCCGATGGGACGGTGAGTTTCCCGCAATCCCTCGGACATAAGTTTCCAGGCTATTCAGAAAAGTAGCTCTATCGAAGGAGGGTCGGCCTAGCTCCAAAATGGCCGGGCCGGCCCCCATGGCTTGGCCAACAATCATCCAGTACTACACATGGGGGAAAACATCCCAATGGGTCACGTTCTCTTGATCACCGTATTGCTCGCAGCAGCCTGGGCAACCGGCAGCTCAGCCTTGGGTGCCGATGACGCCATACTCAAGCCGCGAGTTCCAGTCGACCAAATTAACCAGGCTCAGACCTGGAAGAATCCCCTGGCACCGACTCAAGAGACCATTGAGAAAGGGAAGCAGCTTTTTCAGGGGAAAGCATTCTGTGTGACCTGCCACGGGAGAGACGGCAAGGGGTTGGGAAGCGATATTGAGCCCGGCACACTCAAAGGTCCCTTGCCGCGCAATTTCACCGACCAAGAGTGGCAAGCAGCCAGAACAGATGGCGAACTCCTCTGGATCTTAAAGAACGGCAGCAAAGGCACGGCGATGGCGCCCTTTATTCCACTCATTCTGACGGAAGAAGAAGCCTGGCACGTCTTGATCTACGTGCGATCGTTCGGAAAGAATCGAGACACGCCACAAACCAATGGACAGCCGTAACAGATAGACGACTGCCTGTTACACAATCACGGCTCCGTGGAGCAAGACAGCGGTTGGTCTTGCAAGAGCGATTGCATGGTCTCGCCAACCAACGCTCGTTCCACCGCCTTATCACGACGACGCAACAGGGCAGACACCGGATCACTGGGATCGAGGTGGGGCACCACCCACGGCGGGGTTCCATTGCGAACCGAATCCAGAACCTCTTTCACGAAGATCAGATCCGGCGCCTTGATGAGACTCACCCCTTCCAGTTCTTGAAGGCGACCCACAAACCCGTTATCGACGAGCCGCTCAACCTCTTCCTCCACCAGAGACAAGGGCATGTTCAGCTCGCTCGATAGCTCCGGCAGCCGCAACGGACGATCGCCTTTGAGGTAGTGATGCCCCAGAACGCGCAAGACCTTCAGGGCTAGCTGTTCACGAAAGACGTACGTGCCTTGATCCCACAGCAGGCGGGACAAATAGGCTGTGGGGTATTGGCAAAAAAATGAGAACTGCGCCCCGATCAGCACGATCATCCATCCGGCGTAGAGCCATAATAAGAACAGCATGAGGACGGCAAAACTCGAATAGATCGCGCTGTAACTGGCGGAGGCTGCCACAAATTTCGCAAAGATTTCCTCGGCGATGATCCACAGAACAGCCGCCGAGACGCCACCCACAGCTGCTGAGCGCACATGGACATGGGTGTTAGGGATCGTCTTGTAAAAGAAGGTAAGCACGGCACAGAGCATCACGAAGGGCACCGCATCGCCACTCCACACCAGCAGCGTCCCAAACGGTTCCATTTCCACGAGACGCTGAACCACCGTATGACTTTGAAGTGATGCGAGCAGGCCAAACGCGCTCACCACGAGCACCGGCCCCACGAGGACAGCGCTCAAATAGTCGGTAAATTTTCGTTCCCAGGTGCGTCCCTGTTTGACCTGCCAGATCGCGTTGAGTGCTTGCTCGATCTTGTCGATCAGCGAATAGGTCGTATAGAAGAGGCCGGCAATCCCTGCGGCACCCAGCACGCCAATTTTAATATTGTCGACAAACCCCACGATGGTGGACGTGATCTCCTGGCTCTTGGGGCCGAGCGGCTCCAGCGTTTGGGCCAAGAAGGGTTCGATCACATGGTGGACATCGAAGGCCTTTAACACCGAGAACATCACGGCGAGAAACGGCACCAATGAGAGCAAGGTCGTGAAGACCAGACCGGCCGCCCGCGCATCGAGCAGGCGATGGCGGAACTCCATGCCGACGGCGGTAGCCAGCCGAAGCGCCTGAGTGCTCAACCGTTGAAGCCATGACATAGTCGTCAGATCCCTGGTCCAGAGGTCCTGCTTCGCAAATTGAGACATGCGTGTGGAGCCGGCCATAGGTCCTGCTGCTCCTAGCAGGCGGTTCTCATCTTTTCGGTACAACGGGTGCGGCGACGAACGGATACTGATTGGTCAGAATACCATCCCTAGATGCATTTCCCAAGGGGGAGTAGCACGGTACTGCGAATTGAGGCAGTTATTAACAGAGGCTAACCCGGATAATTCACGACTCGTGACATAAAAAAGCCATCGAGGCTCCGAACTGTGC
>CAKKRK010000066.1 GCA_919902665.1 Nitrospiraceae bacterium | reverse complement strand
GAATGGCGGCCGCTGCCCCGCTGACCATCAGTCATGAATAATCTCGGCTAGCTGTTTGGCTAATTTCTGGTGCTCGGATTTGAGCGAGATCACATAGACCTGACAGCCCCAATGGCGTGCGATTTGGATTGCGATGTGGGCTGAGGCGCCGAATCCATAGAGCCCAAGGCGCTGGCCAGGCTTGATGCCGCTGAGACGTAACGCCCGATAGCCGATAATACCGGCACAAAGTAGGGGAGCTGCTTGATCGTCAGAAAAGATTGATGGGATTGGGTAGGCAAACCGTGCAGGGACGACTGCATATTCAGCATAGCCTCCATCGACCTGATAGCCGGTGAACGTCGCTTCTAAGCAGAGGTTCTCTCGCCCGCTTGTGCAGAATTCACATTGTCCGCAAGTTCCTTGAAGCCAGGCGATCCCAACCCGGTCTCCTTCATGGATGTCCGTGACTCCGCCACCGGCTTGCGTCACCGTGCCGACTGCTTGATGTCCTGGAATTAATGGGAAGCTCGTGTTGGGAAGTTCTCCCTCCACAACATGGAGATCGGTGCGACAGACCCCGCAGACGTGAATTTTGACGAGAACCTGGCCTGCCTGTGGAACAGGAACCGACCGATCTTGGAGATGTAAGGGACTGTGGGAGATATCGCCCGTATGATTGAGCACCATGGCTCTCATCGGACCGTACCGCTTATGAGGTTTTCTGAGCTTTGATGCACTCGATATCGAGATGGATCTGTACCTCGTCTCCGACGACGAGTCCTCCGGTGTCGAGGGTCTTATTCCACACCATCCCAAAATCCTTGCGGTTTAGTTTCCCATCGGCGCTGAAGCCGGCTCTGGTGTTTCCCCAGGGATCTTTCGCCACGCCGTTGAAGATGACGTTCAGCGTAACGGCTTTGGTGAGACCACGCAGGGTGAGTTCACCCACCACAGTATAGCTGTCTCCCTGTTTCTGATAGTTTTTCATTTTGTAGGTGATCGTCGGGAACTGTTTGACATCCAAGAAGTCGGTATTGCGCAGATGCATGTCGCGCTTGTCTTGATTCGTGTTGATCGATTCAGCCTTGATCGTGGCCTCAATGGTCTTGAAGGTCTTCGCGTCTGCGTCCATCTCGACAACACCCTGATAGTCGAGAAAACGTCCCGATGTTTTGGACACCACCATATGGGTCACGCGGAACTCGATCACCGAGTGATCTGGATCAATGGTCCAGCGAGCCGTTTCCGCCTCGGCAGAGAGGGGGAGCAGTCCCAATAGACTCACCATGACGATTCTCTGCATCCAGTTTGTCCTGGTTTTCATATCTTCACCTTTCGGCTGCTCCCTATTGGCCAGTGTGAACAGATCCGTTGCCGCTGGGGCGATAGCACGAGTTGAGTTGGCATCCTACCTATCGCGAAGAAGCTCCTGCAACCCGTTTCTTTCACCGAAACCATGGGTGTCTCTGATTGGGCTGGTATAATGGATCCATGCAAGCGCTCGTCAAAACCGCGACTGGACCAGGCTTAACGCTCACCGAATGGGCGGACCCAACTCCGGGACCACATGACGCGGTGGTGAAGGTGGCAGCGACGTCCTTATGTGGAACCGATGCACATATCTACCGTTGGGACGAATGGGCACAACAGCGGGTTCATCCGCCACGGATCATTGGCCATGAATTGTGCGGGCACGTCGTGGAAGTGGGACGGGATGTGACTCTTGTAAAGGTAGGCGATTACGTTGCGGCCGAGTCGCATCTGACCTGTGGAGCCTGTTTCCAGTGCCGCACCGGACAGGCGCATGTGTGCAAGAATTACAAGATTCTTGGGATCGATCGGGACGGGTCGTACGCCCAGTATGTTGCATTGCCTGAGGGGGTCTTGTGGCACACGGCTTTGGACATTCCTCCGGAGTTAGCCTGTGTGCAGGAGCCGCTTGGGAATGCAGTCGATGCCGCGCTCGCTGAAGATCTCACCGGCCATACGGTGTTGATCACGGGGTGTGGCCCGACCGGTTTATTTGCTGCGGCTGTCGCGCGAACCGCCGGTGCTGCAACCATTATCGCATCTGATGTCAGTGACTACCGGCTGGGTTTGGCGAAGCAGGTTGGGGCGGATCATGTTCTCAACGCGAGGACCGAGTCGCCGGAGCGCGTGGCAGCGGCCATCCTCGAGATGACTGCCGGTGAAGGAGTTGATGCCTCGCTGGAGATGTCGGGAGATCCTACGGCGTTACATCAAGCCTTTCGCGCGGTGAAGAACGGTGGCCGAGTGACCTTGTTCGGTATCCCGACCGGTCCGGTGAGCTTCGATCTGCCGAACGAAATGATTTTTAAGGGGATCCGCGTCTATGGGATCACCGGACGGCGCCTGTTCAGCACGTGGTACCGGCTGGCAGGTCTCTTTAAAGCCGGTCTCAATATTCGGCCAATCGTGACCCACTCGTTTCCGCTGAAAGAGTTTGCGACCGGGTTTGAGTTGATTCAGTCGGGTCAGTGCGGCAAAGTGGTCTTGTTTCCGTAGGAGGACTGAGAGAACAGCCTTCGGCCCTCAGTCCTCATTTCTCAGTCCCGTTCTAAACCATGGCCTACGACTCACTCAAACAGGTTCTCAGTGCCCAACTCGCCGACATCCGCTCCAAAGGTCTCTATAAAACAGAACGGCGTATTCTGGGGCCGCAAGGCTCGGACCTCCTGGTGTCACAAGGTACCGTTCTGAACCTCTGCGCAAATAATTATCTCGGGCTTGCGAATCATCCGGCCATCGTGCAGGCGGCTCAAAATGGGCTGAAAACCCATGGCTATGGTATGGCTTCCGTGCGGTTTATTTGCGGTACGCAGGATTTGCACAAGCAGCTGGAGCAGAGCGTCAGCGTCTTTCTCGGCACCGATGACACCATCCTCTACAGTTCCTGCTTCGACGCGAACGGGGGACTATTCGAGGTATTGGTGGATGAGAACGATGCCGTCATCAGCGACGCCTTGAACCATGCCAGCCTGATTGACGGCATCAGACTGTGCAAGGCCAAACGATTTCGCTACGCCCATTCCGACATGGCAGACCTCGAAGCGCGACTTCAGGAAGCGGGTGAGTGCCGCTTGCGGCTGATCGTCACCGATGGGGTGTTCTCGATGGATGGCGATCTGGCCAGACTGGACCGGATCGTGGAGCTGGCGGAACGGTATGACGCGGCAGTGGTGGTTGATGATAGCCATGCCACAGGGGTTCTTGGTCCGAAGGGCAGGGGGACGCCGGCTCATTTTGGGGTTGCCGACCGCATCGAGATGGTGACGAGCACCTTGGGGAAAACGCTCGGTGGCGCAACCGGCGGGTTTACATCCGGCAAGGCCGAGGTGATCGAGCTGCTGCGTCAACGATCACGACCCTATCTGTTCTCGAACTCGCTTCCTCCGCCCATCGCAGCCGGTGCATTGTGCGCGCTCGATCTCGTGAAACAGGGCGACCATCTCAGAGAGGCGCTTCAGGCTCACGCCGTTTACTTCAGAAGCGAGCTGACCACGCTCGGGTTCCGGCTCGTGCCGGGCGAGCATCCCATCATTCCCGTGCTGTTGGGGGATGCCGCCCTTGCGACCTCCATGGCGGAGGCCTTACTGAAAGAAGGGGTCTATGTCGTCGGATTCAGTTATCCGGTGGTGCCACCAGGACAGGCGAGGATCCGGACTCAAATGTCGGCGGCCCATACAAGGATGCAGTTGCAACAAGCCGTAGCGGCATTTGCGAAGGTGGGTCGTGCGCTCGGCGTGATCCCGTAACCAGCCTTCATTCCACTCCTCTGGACTCCTCAGAATTGACATTTCACAATCAGGTCAGTATCCTCGGCTACTTTATCTAGTGAAGGAGTATGGGTATGAAAGTCATTCTTCAAGAGACCCTGGAAGGGGTGGGGCATCTCGGCGATCTCATTAACGTCGCCGATGGGTTTGCGAGAAACTATCTATTACCGCGCCGGAAGGCCGTTGAGGCCGATGGTCGGAGCATCAAGGCTTTCGAGCATGCCAAGCGAGTGGCAGCCGATAAGGCCAAGAAGGAAACGCTGGAAATTGAATCCTACGCCAAGAAGGTTTCGGCTGTTGAGCTGACGATCGAAGCGCAGGTCGGCAAAGACGACAAGATGTTCGGTTCTGTCACGACCAAAGACATCGCGGAAGGATTGGCGGCACAAGGTGTCACGGTGGATCGGCGAAAGATTCAATTGGCGCAACCGATCAAGGAACTTGGGACTGTGGCCGTGCCCATCAAGATGCCCAGAGATGTGGTGGCGACGGTGAAGGTCCACGTGGTGAAGAAGCAAGAGGCAGAAGAACCTTCCGCTTCATGATGAAGGGGTGATGACAGCATGATGCAGGACGCGATCGGCTCATTGGATGCACTGAAGGCGGTAGACCCCGCTGTCTATGCCGCGATTGAGTCTGAAGAGGTTCGGCAACGTGAGAAGTTGCTCTTGATTGCCTCGGAGAATTTCGCCAGCCCAGCGGTGCTTGCCGCCCAGGGCTCGCTGCTCACCAATAAATACGCCGAAGGCTACTCGGGGAAGCGCTATTACGGTGGCTGTCAGTATGCTGATGCCGTCGAAGACTTGGCTGTTCAGCGGTGCAAGCAGATTTTTGGTGCCGAACACGTCAATGTGCAGCCGCATTCCGGATCACAGGCCAATATGGCGGCCTATCTGTCGGTCTTAAAACCGGGCGATACGATTCTCGGGATGGATCTGGCTCAGGGCGGCCATTTGACGCATGGTAGCAAGGTCAATTTCTCCGGCATCCTCTTCCGCGTGTTTTCCTATGGCGTTGATCGCCAGACGGAACGGATTGACTACGATGCCGTGCAGAAGGTGGCAGAGGAATGCCGTCCACGGATGATCGTGGTCGGGGCTAGCGCGTATGCCCGCATACTTGATTTTCCTCGATTCCAGCAGATCGCCAAGTCAGTCGGCGCGTATCTCTTGGTTGATATCGCGCATATTGCCGGGCTCATCGCAGCGGGTCTTCACCCGAACCCTGTTCCCTATGCGGACTTCGTGACCACGACGACCCATAAAACTCTGCGTGGCCCGCGTGGGGGTGTGACGATGTGCAAAGCCGAGTACGCCAAGGGGGTCGATAAGCTGGTGTTTCCTGGATTACAAGGCGGACCACTCATGCACGTGATCGCGGCAAAAGCTGTTGCGTTTCAAGAGGCCCTTTCTCCAGGGTTCAAGCGCTATCAACAGCAAGTGTTGGCCAATGCGAAGGCCTTGGCGCAGGGGTTGGTCGAGCGTGGGTATAAGATCGTCTCCGGGGGGACTGATACCCATCTGATGCTCCTCAACTTGTCGAATAAAGGGATTACGGGGAAAGATGCCGATGCGGCGCTCGATGCCGCCGGGATTATCGTCAACAAGAACGCTGTGCCGTACGATGAAAAACCACCCGCCGTGGCCAGTGGAATTCGCCTTGGAGCGCCGATCGTGTCCACGCGCGGCATGCGCGAGCCCGAGATGAAGCAGATCGTGGGGTTAGTCGACCGCGTGCTGCAACATCGGCAAGAGCCAGCCGTGCTGGAGGAAGTACGGGTTGAGGCGAAGGCGTTGAACAGTCGGTTTCCCTTCATCCATCAATACTAACCAGCCGCTAGTAAGAGGACGGGTCGCCACCGGTGAAATGTCCGTTCTGCGATGAACTCGAAGACAAGGTCGTTGATTCTCGCATGGCCAAGGAAGGCGAGGTCATCCGCCGCCGCCGCGAGTGCCTTGGTTGCAAACGCCGCTATACCACCTACGAGCGAGTTGAAGAGATACTCCCGGTCGTGGTGAAGAAGGACGGCCGCCGCGAGTCGTTTGACCGCAATAAGATTCTCGCCGGGCTGAAAAAGGCTTGTGAAAAGCGGCCGATCAGTATTGGCACCATTGAGGCCGTCACCGACCGGATAGAAAAACGAATTCAGGAGATGGGCGAGACGGAGATTCAAAGTCGGGTTGTCGGCGAGGAAGTCATGAAGGAGTTACATCAGCTGGATCAGGTCGCCTATGTCCGCTTTGCGTCCGTGTATCGAGAGTTCAAGGGCATCGACCAATTTATGGACGAGTTACAAACGCTTGCTCAGCACCGGCGTGAGAGTTAAGACGTAACGTCTGGATCCCTCAACCCCTGTCTCCCAGCCTTGTTCAGGTTCTCCGATTCGATCGGTGTTCGTCGTGCATTCCGACAAGCCCAGTGCAGGAAGTGCCTCTTGATGAAGAAGCCCCTCTCTCAGCGTGCTCGGCGAAACCCGCCAACCTCAGGGGCGACGAACGTCGCCATTATCGGCGCCGGTCGTGGAGGGGCCGCGCTGATGGAGATCTTTGCAAACGATCCCCTCGTGCGGATTGTCGGTGTGGCGGAGCTCGATCCAAAAGCCCCAGGGCTAGAACTGGCGCAACAGTTCGGAATCCCGATCACGCAGGACTATCGGCAGCTCCTCGCGATGGAGCGTGTTGATCTGATCATCGATGTGTCGGGTGATGCAGAGGTCAGGAGGTTTCTTGAGGATTTTCATCGAATGGGTGTCACTATCATCGGCGGCGCCAGTGCAAAATTCATGTGGGAGCTGATCGGCGCTCGTATTCGCGCGACGGCGGAGATCGAGAAGACGCTGAACAAATATCAATCCTTGTATCGGTTGTATGTGAAAGAGACTGGGGCGGCAGTGACGGAGGAGCGGACCAGAATCGCTTGCGAGATCCACGACGGCTTCGTGCAGAGTTTGGCAGGTGTGAATTTCAAGCTAGATTTGTGCCAGGAACTCATCCGGAAGAAATCACGGGCCAGTTTGGCCACCATCAAGGAGAGCAAGGCTCAGCTGAAGTTGGCCATCCAGGAAGCCCGCCAAGTGATTTTCAACCTACGTCCCCTGCACTACGACAAGATGGAATTGATTCCGGCTCTGACGAATTATTTCAAGTCGTATCAGCTCCAGACCCACATCACCACGAAGTTTTCTGTGAGCGGAGATGAGCAGATTCTCTTCCCACGGACGAAGATCTTTCTCTTTCGCATTATCCAGGAGGCTTTGAGCAACGTGCAAAAACATGCACGGGCCGATCGAGTCTCGATCAAGCTGGACATCGAGATGGAGCTGTTGCGCGTCACCATTGCCGACAATGGAATCGGATTCGATCTGGAGGCCGTGCTGCGCGACCCTGAAAAGTGGGATCATTTCGGAATCAAGGGCATCTTAGAACGAGCTCGACTGGTGGGAGGAGAGGGGCTCGTCCAATCGAAGCCGGGGAAGGGCACGAAAATCATCGTCAAGGTGCCGCTGGGGCATCGAGAGGAGAGGGAGGAGTAATGGAGAAAATCAAGGTGCTGATTGCCGACGATCACCGAGTGGTTCGGGAAGGCTTGGCAGCCATTCTGAAGACCAAAGAGGACATTCACGTCATCGGCGAAGCACAAGACGGTGCGGAGGCCGTCGAAAAAGCCCGCGCCTTGCTTCCGGATGTGATCCTGATGGATGTCAGCATGCCACGGATGGGAGGCGTCGAGGCCACCAGACAAGTCAAACGTGAGTTCCCGCACATCGGCATCGTGGCGTTGACCATGTACGAAGAACAACAGTACATCTTCGATCTTGTCCGTGCGGGTGCGACAGGCTATCTCTTGAAAGACTCTGAATCGTCACAAATCGTGGCGGCCATTCGAGCGATCTCTCGAGGCGAATCGCTGATCCATCCGTCTGTCGCCAGTAAAATCTTGGCGGAGTTTTCATTGATGGCCCAAAAGAAGGGGAAAAAACCATCCTGGGCTGAGCATGATCTGACGGAGCGAGAGATTACGGTGTTACGATTGGTGGCCGACGGGAAAACCAACAAGGAGATTGCCAATACCCTTGATCTGAGCGAAAAGACGGTGAAGAATCACGTCCGGAACATCTTCCATAAACTACAAGTCTATGATCGCACGCAAGCCGCCATCACCGCCATCCGCAAGGGACTGATCGAGCTGGATCCGAAGCGGTAGGATTGAAGCCCTGGCAGGTGAGGGCTGTGAACTGCGAGTCTTCCGAGGGGCTACTCACTCGAATAGTAACATGAGCGCGTGTGGCGGCATGCTCAGCGCGCATCTCTGAAGACAGTGATCGTGTACGGTCTTGTACTCACTCCATCCTGAGCGATCACGGTAATGGTGAACAGGGTTGTGGTTCCCAAACCGAGAGAACTGCTCACGCTTCCGGTTAAGACTCCTGCCGGCGCGATCACGGACCCAGCTGCGGACATCACCGCATTCGGATCAGACTTGGTCGCCATCACCGTCAGGCTGTCGACGCTGGCCGGGACAGTGACCGTATAGTTCGGTGTGCCGGCGGCAAATCCTGGATTCAAGGTGCCTGTACTCACGGTCAAATCCGAGAGCGTGGCATTGCTTGAAGGCAGCGGCCGTCTCACCGTGACCGTGTAGGTCTTTTCAGCGCCACTGGGTGTTCGCACGAGGATGGTAATGAGCGTGTCTGACCCTGGGGGCGCCAGCGGTGAAATCTCGCGTGGTTGGCCGGAGCTGATTCCTTGTCCATTGATCATCAAGCTGGCATTTGAATCCTGAACCGTCGCGGTGACGGTGAGACTGGAGACACCGGTTGCCACGTCTACGGTATAGTTCAGCGTGCCCGGTGAAAACCCTGGGGTTAAACTACCTGAGGACACCGTCAGGTTCGACAAGATATTGTTGTCCCGGTGTACCGTGATGACGTAGGAGCTTTGACTTCCGCTCTGCTCAGTGAGGGTGATAATGATGGCCGTGTTCTGTCCCTGAGGATTGAGGTCCACAGAACGATTTCGGGTCGGGGTCCCATCGATCGTGATGTTGGTGCTGCTGTTTTCTGGCGTGGCTGTTACCGTCACGCTTGCGACGGTTGGCGGTACATGGAGCGTATAGGTGGTGATCGCGCTTGAAAAAGCCGGTTGGAGTCCTGGCTCAGAGACCGACAAGCTAGAGAGCCTGACCTGTGGTCCTTCCGAGATCGACCCCGTATCTTTGCAGCCGGAGGCACTGAGGGCGATGGTCAGGGAAAGAATACTGGCCAAACATTGTCCTACGGCGGTGAGGGTACGGTGCATATGATATCGGTTACTTTCTAAGTAAGAGCAACAAGCTCTATGTATTGGGTGAACCCAAACGGTAGGTGTCGAGACTACGAGAGGGTTCCAAAGCGGCCTGTCAGAATTTGTTCATGAGGCCGAGCAGTCGTTCATTCTATAACCGATCCAACCAGTCGGGTCAACAGATCAGATCGAGAGATAGAAAGATTGTGAATGGTGCGAGCGAGGGCGCTGATGGTCAGCCAGGTCTCGCAGGCCTCTCACTTATAGCAGGGACAATTTGTTTCGATGGGTGTGTACGAGAAAAAGAGTTGCGTCTGCTCCGGTCTGAAGCGCGGACATTGTCTACCGGCGAGATCGAATGACAGTAACAGTGTAAGTCTTGGTACTCACGCCGTCTTGTGCGGTGACGGTGATGTCGGCTTCGGTGCGTCTGCCCGTCAATGGGACGGAGATCTGCCCGGTCGGCGTTCCTGCCGCGGCGATCACTGAATCAAACGCGAACATCACGGCATTGGGATCGGACTTCGTTGCCGAGATGATCACACTGTCCACGTTATTAGCCACATCAACTCGGTAGTCCAAGACTCCCGAAGCAAAATCCGGATCCAGGGAACCTGGACTCACGGTCAAGCCGGATAGAGCATCGTCGCTCGAAGGGGCCGCTCGTACAACGGTGATGGTATAGGTCCTTGAGGTTCCATTCGGCGCCGTGACGACGATCGACACAACCTTCGTTGTTCCTGGGCCATTGAGTATGATCGTCGCTCGTCCTTCGTTCGGCACATCACCCGATATCACGGCGTTTAGATCAGACTTGGTTGCCGAGACAGCCACCTCGGTGACAGTCGTGGCAACGTTCACACGGTAGTCCTGAGTTCCTGCGGAAAAGGCAGGAGATAAGGTCCCTGGCGAGAGGGTCAAACTCCTAAGAGTGTTATCCCCGCCAAGGGTGATCGCTCTCAGGGTCATTGTGTAGATCTTGGCTCTTCCATCTGGGGACGTGACGGTCAGTGAGATATCTTTGGTCGACCCAGGGCCAGGGGGTGAAATCGTTGTTTGTCCGGTGGCTTGCCCTGCTGGGGCAGTGATCGCACCGGACAACACGTCATTCGGATCAGCCTTCGTTGCCGAGACGATGAGGTCAGATGTGGCACTGGGCAGGTCAACGATATAACCGGTCGTTTCGCTGGCGAATGGTGGTTGGAGCGATGCGCTAGAGACTGAGAGGCCGGCGAGTTGAGGACCTGGATCAATCGATCCTGTGTCTTGACAGCCATACAGACTCATGCCGATGGCTCCGGCGAAAAGAGTGATGGCCACATGTCGTATTGGGATGATGCAGAAGCGTCGCATGGGGGACCCAACACATTTTCTTGCTGGATAACCTGCTGGGCCCAGCCACCCGTGTGAACCATAAGGGTAGAGGCAGATATTACGAAAGGATTCCTGAAGGGATCTATCCCTACGTGCGTAGGGATAAGCAGGGTCGGTGCATGGTTGCGTCTAACTGGTAGAGGAGGTCAACAGATAGTGAGGCTAACCTGCATGATACCTAGCGCGCATCTCTGAAGACAGTGATCGTGTACGGTCTTGTGCTCACTCCATCCTGAGCGATCACGGTAATCGTGAACAGGGTCGTGGTTCCCAAACCGAGAGGACTGCTCACGCTCCCGGTTAAGACGCCTGCCGGCGCGATCACGGAGCCTGACGCGGACATCACGGCATTCAGATCAGACTTGGTCGCCGTCAGCGTCATGCTGTCGACGCTGGCCGGGACAGTGACCGTATAGTTGATTGTGCCGGCAGCAAATCCTGGATTCAAGGTGCCTGCGCTCACCGTCAAGTTGGAGAGATTGCTGTCAGTCGAAGGTGCCAATCGATGCACAGTGATGCTGTACGTTTTTGAGGTTCCATTCGGTGCGGTCACGATAACTGACACAGTCTTACTCGTCCCAGGTCCGTTGAGCGGAATATTCGCTTGCCCTCCATTGGGTATATCCCCAGAGATCATGGCATTTGGGTCGGACTTGGTGGCGGTCACACCTACGCTGGTGATACCGGTTGCCACCTCGACGGTGTACTGCGTGGTGCCGGAAGAAAAGGGAGGGTCCAAGGTCCCTGGTGACACGCTGAGGGTTTCCAAGTTGTTATCAGCCGAAAGCTCCGCGCGGTTCACGGTAATGAAATAGGTCTTGGGAATTCCATTCGGTGCGATGACGATCACCTGGATTTCCGTGCTGGATGGACCTACCGGCAGGGGGATTGAACGCGATCTCGTTTCTTGCCCATTGATCGTCATGCGCGCATTCGCATCTTGTGGGGCGGCAGTTACCGCGATGCTGTCAACCCGACCATCGACGCTGACCGCATAACTTGTTCGGCTCGTGATAAATGTTGGGTCCAGACGGCTCGGTGACACCGTCAAGCTTTGGAGATTGTTATTCCCGCCAAGCGCAGCACGGGCGACGACCACTGTGTAGGTTTTCGGAGTACTGTTCTGCGCGGTGACAACTATATTGATAAAGGTGTTTGAACCGGCCCCATTCAGCGTAATGGTTTGATCTTGTCCCGAGGTCGCGGGTTGGCCATTCACGGTCATGGTTGCAGCAGGATCATCTAATGTGGGCGTTACCCTCATGCTGTTGACGGTGCTCGCGACCGCGACTTCATAGCTCGGGGTAATGCTATTAAATCTTGGGTTGAGAGAGCCCGGCGAAATCGACAAGCTCCGTAATAAATTGTTTCCCATGAGCTCCGCTTTGGTCAGCAGGACCGTATAGGTCCTCGAATTGGTGCCCGATTCTGACACGACGATATTCACGGGGGTCGTCGTTCCGGCCCCGCCGAGCGGGATGGCGCGGCTTGTCGTCGCCTCGCCATTGATCGTTACGCTGTCGCCAGCGACTGCCGGTTGCGCGGTGACGGTGACGCTCGTGAGGTTGGTGGAGAGGTCAACGGTATAGTTCGTCGTGGCTGGGTTAAACGACGGTTGCAGTGTCACGGGAGTGGTTCCGGATGTGATAGTGAGACTGGCCAGATCGACCACGGGATTGACCGATGCCGAGTCCGAGCAGCCGTACAGACTCAACCCGATCATGAGGGTGAGGGAAGAGGCAAGGTATTGCATGGCAATGGTGAACGGGCGTCCCATCATGAGGCGGTCACTTTCCCTTGATGCGTGACGTGATGAGCCTGTGTGCTCTGGCGAACCCAAACGCTCATGTGGAAACGACGAGAGGGTTCGAGTGTTTACTGAGGCGAAGCAGGAGTGACAGATATAGCTAATCCGATGGGTGAGGTCAAGGAGTCAATTGTCAATTCGAGACGTGGAGAATCGATGGTGTGGAACAAGATATGTGCGATGAGGGGGCAATGAGCGTCAGGGTTTCGTGGGTGCAACCTGCTGGCAGAAGGCCTTCACTCAAGTGGAATAATCAATATAAATCTAGGGACTATGGAGGCACCCGTTCGCGCGTGGTTCATACTGACGGTGTAAGCGTATCCTCTCCATTCATGGCATCTACCATAGCCGACGCGGAGGCCTAAACGATCGCTCTACCGGTCCGACAGCGGTACTAGGGGCCAGTGGTGTCGATCCTCAATCTTTGTAATTGTGGCGGTGGCGTCATCATAATTGGACTCTCATCAGACTCACCACCGGAATTACTTAAGGTGTAGGTAATATCGTAAGTGCCATCACTTAACGACGTACTCGGCGTGAGGATGTTCCCAGTAGTAGAGGACGCCGCGTCCTTGTTCCCATTTATATAAAGGGTGGCAGTCTCCCCCGCGCCCGGCTGAGGTATGCTGAATCTTGGTCTTGTGACGTTGGTGATGTTGTCCTCCCTACTCGTGCCCGGAGCGCACTCATCAGGGGGAACACCGGTGGCACAGGAGTCGTCTTCACGAATCAGATCTGGTGCGATCGCCGGGGGTGGTGGTTCCGTTGTTGCCGATCGATTCACAGTGATGGTGTAGGTCTTTGAACTGCCATTGGGAGCGGTTACGGCAATTGACACGGGTGTGCTTGTCCCTGCTCCATTCAGCGGAATGGTTGCTTGGCCTGTTGCGACACCTGTCCCGGCCGTCACCGAACCGGACATCACGGCATTTGGGTCAGCTTTCGTTGCGGAGACATTCACGCTAGTTACGTCGTTAGCCACGTTCACGGTATAGCTCGTCGTGTTGGCATCAAATACAGGGACTAAAGCGCCGGGTGAGACACTCAACGCCGACAGGTTGTTGTTACTCGCCTGTGCTGCACGCTCAACGGTGATAGAGTAGGTTTTGGAACTACCACTCGGGGCGGTCATGGTGATCAATACCACCCTGGTTGTCCCGGGCCCGCCGAGTTGAATAGTGGTCTGACCTGACGCTGTTCCCGCCCCGGCCGTTAAGGACCCGGACATAACGGCATTTGGGTCGGCCTTGGTGGCAGCAACATTGACACCGGTGACGGTGCTTGCCACGTCCACTGTATAGGTGAGGGTGGTTGGCGAAAATGTTGGTACTAGGGGGCCCGGAGTCACACTCAACGCCGACAGGTTGTTGTTGCTCGCCTGTGCCGCACGCTCAACGGTGATGGAATAGGTTTTAGAACTACCACTCAGAGCAGTGACGGTGATCAATACCACCCTGGTTGTCCCGGGCCCGCCGAGTTGAATAGTGGTTTGACCTGACGCTGTTCCCGCTCCGGCCGTCACCGAACCAGACATCACGGCATTTGGGTCGGCCTTGGTGGCAGCGACATTGACGCTGGTGACGGCGCTTGCCACGTCTACCGTATAGGTGAGGGTGGTTGGCGAAAATGTTGGTACTAGGGGGCCTGGAGTCACACTCAACGCCGACAGGTTGTTGTTGCTCGCCTGTGCTGCACGCTCAACGGTGATAGAGTAGGTTTTGGAACTACCACTCGGGGCGGTCACGGTGATCGATACCACCCTGGTGGTCCCGGGCCCGCCGAGTAGAATAGTGGCTTGACCTGACGCTGTTCCCGCTCCGGCCGTCACCGAACCAGACATCACGGCATTTGGGTCGGCCTTGGTGGCAGCGACATTGACGCTGGTGACGGCGCTTGCCACGTCTACCGTATAGGTGAGGGTGGTTGGCGAAAATGTTGGTACTAGGGGGCCTGGAGTCACACTCAACGCCGACAGATTGTTGTTTGCGCCTGGGGCAGCCCGAATGACGTTTACTGTGTAGGTTTTCTGGCTGCCATTCTCCGCCGTCACCTGGATATTGATCAAGGTATTCGACCCCGCTCCGTTTAATTGAATGGTTCGGGCTTGCCCAGAGATGGTGATTGGCAGAGGAGTCACGGTCATGGTTGCAGTAGAATCTTGCACTCTTGGTGTGATGGTGACTCTGTCCACTGTGCTTGCCACATTGACTGTGTAGGCGACGATGCCTGCGCGGAAGGCGGGTGACAACGTGCCAGGTGAAATGGTCAGGCCCTGCAAGTTGTTATTGTTTGATATCCCACGACTCACAGTAACCAAGTAGGATTTCGGTGCCCCGCTCTGGGCTATCACAACGATTGTGATGGGAGTGCTTTGGCCGGGACCATTAAGGGGTATTGTACGGTCCTGACCAGAAATAGCGGGTTGTCCGTTCACCGTCATCGTCGCGACCGGGTCCGAAAGTGTGGGGGTCACCGTGACATTTCCAATGTTGTTGGCAACAGTGACTGTATAGGCTTGTAAGTCCTGATCGAATGCAGGAGCCAGGGTTCCTGGCGACACGGTCAGGTTCTGTAACGAATTGTTTCCAGTTAAGCCGGCCCTCACGAGAAGAACCGTGTAGGTTCTCGAATTGGTGCCTGTCTCTGACACGACAATGTTCACAGAGGTTGTTGTTCCCGCCGCACCCAGCGAAATCACGCTGCTCGTCGTGGCTTGGCCATTGATCGTGACCGTATCGCCGGCCACGGCAGGTTGAGCGGTTATCGTCACGGTTCTGATGCTATTAGAAAGATCGACCGTGTATTGGGTGGTTCCACCACTAAAAGCCGGTTGGAGCGTTCCGGGGTCGACCGTCAGGCTGGCAAGTTCTACCACTGGGTTCACCGTCGCTGAGTCGCCACAGCCGTAGGCGACCAGGCCGATCACAAGGAGAAACGCGGCAGCGAGATACTGTCTCACGACGGTCAAGGTACGCATGGCGATGTAGTCTCTTTCTCCAGAGGCGTGATGTGGCAGGTTCATTAGTCTGAACCTCAATATAAAGGGGTGGATAATACGAAACTGCTAAAGGTTGGTCTACCCCTACTTTGGTATAGGGGAAATGGGACAGGTACTTATGGACCCTCCTATGGTGAGGTCAAGGTTTCAGTTCGAGACGGGTCAGACGGGGATGCGAGAGGGGGGAATGTATTCGAGGACCGGATTTCATGAGAGAAGTCAGGATGTTGTCGCTTGGACTATTAAGCATAACGGGCCAGAGAAGAGCAGAACGATTTGCATGAAGCTATGGCGCCAGGATCACGGTGATGGTGTAGGACGTTTGACTCGTCATATCCTGGGCAATCACCGTGATGACGACCTCCGTGATTGTCCCTGACAATGGAACGATTACCTGACCGCTTGGCGTACCCGGCGCGATCACTGAGCCCAAGGCGGACATCGTGGCCTGTGAATCGGACTTCGTTGCCGAGATAATCACACTAGTCGTGCTATTGTCGACATTCACCGTGTAATTAACCTGGTTCGGATCAAAGGGACTGGGGTCCAAGGAGCCCGGTGCCACGCTCAAAGCCGACAGGGTGCTGTCGTCTGATGCCGCACGATGCACCGTGACGGTATAGGTTGTGCTGTCGACCCCATTTTGAGCCGTCACAATGATTGATATCAGTGTGTCTGACCCTGGCGCCCCGATTGGAATGTCGAGCACAGAACCTGAGGGTGTTCCTGCCGGGAACGTTTCACTACCGATCGCCATCACGGCATTCGGATCGGATTTGGTGGCCGAGACATCCACCTTGGTGACGTCCGTGGCCACATTGACCGTGTAGGGTGGGGGGGAGTTGAGATCGACGGGATGAGATACCGAGTTTGCAGTCACGCTCAATGCCGACAAGTTGTTGTCGTCTGATGCCCCGCGATGCACCGTGACAGTATAGGTTGTGCTGTCGACCCCATTTTGAGCGGTCACAAGGATTGATATCAGTGTGTCTGACCCTGGCGCCCCGATTGGAATGTCGAGCACAGAACCTGAGGGTGTTCCTGCCGGGAACGTTTCACTACCGATCGCCATCACGGCATTCGGATCGGATTTGGTGGCCGAGACATCCACCTTGGTGACGTTCGTGGCCACATTGACCGTGTAGGGCGGTGGAGTGTTGAGATCAACGGGATGAGCCACGGCCTTGGCGGTCACGATCAATGCTGACAGGGTGCTGTCTCCTGAAAGTCGTTTTATGGAAAGGGTATAGGTCTTTTTGTTGCCATTTGGAGCAGTCACTTCGATTGTCACAGGTGTGATCTCTCCGGGGGCGCCGAGTGTGATGGGTGCCTGTCCTGGATTTGTTCCCGGCGGGACTGTTGCCGATCCGATCAGCATGGCGGCATTCGGGTCTGACTTGGTGGCAGTGACAGTCACGGAGAGGACGCTCGTTTGAACGTCTACCGTGTAATCCACTGTATCTAGGGAAAACGGAGGAGCCAACAACTGGTTTGCTGACCCGACTTTCACAGTCAAGGCCGACAGGTTGTTGTCGCTCGACAAGAGTCTGGTGACATTAATGGTGTATGTGGTTTCCAGGCCACAGCTTGTGAGAACACGACAATCACGATGGCCGTGATCGATCCTGGGGCCCCTAGTGGGATAGAGCGTCCTTGCCCCGAAGTAGTTGTCACCCCATTGATGGTCATCGTGTCCGTGTTGGCCTTGAGGACAGCTGTGACTGTTACGCTGGTTGCAGAGGTCGGCGCGTTGACCGCGTAGTTCGTGGTATTGGCAAAAAACGCCGGCTGGAGAGCCCCGGGGGTGACCGTGAGGCTAGCCAAGGGTGCTGCGACGTCTTCCGAAACCGACGCAGTGTCCGCGCAGCCATAGGAACTTAAGCTGATGACAAGGAATAGGGCGGTGACGAGCCACTGTCTTGTGAAGATGAGGTTCCGTTTCATATATCCCCGATCACTTTCTTCTAAATAGAGGAGTGATGGACCGGATCATGCTTATGAACACGAACTGTAGGTGCTGATCCTACGAGAGGGGTTGCATTCGGTCGAGCCCTACATAGGTAAGGGTTTGCCGTCATTGTGGGGAGAAGAGGTCAGCTGCTGAACCTATGATTGCATGGCGGTAGTATCGCCATTGTCGGTCGTCGCGCGCGTGTAGGATATGCTTCGCATTGAGCGGTCAGTGCCCGGTCTGTGAAGCGCCCTGTGATTTGGCGAGAAGCTCGGCCTTGGAAGGGACCTGGGTGAGGAGATCCGGGCGTACCTGAAAGACTCCTTGCAGACGTTGGCCGGTGGCATAGAGGAGATTGCCTGCCTTGTTGCCGAGAGTCAGTTTTCCTGTGGTCTGGCCGTCCTTGCCCGTCGCCACAAATTCTGCGGCGGGCGCAAGTAGCCCATAGGGGGCTAGTGGTGCGGATTGTTTCATGACACGTTCTTCTGCTGGAAGATTCGCGACCCGACTGACAAACAGATCTGCCGCTTCTTGGCTAATCTTCACGGTAGGCTGATCTTCGAGCAGCCATTCACCGGTCTGGTTGATCAAGACATACTGATGCTCTCTTGTCTTTACCGACAACATGGCGATATCGGTGTAGTCGAGGCCGAGCAGCCGTTTGTCCTGGAGCGTGAAGAGTTCTTTCGTGAGATCTCTGATCAGTATGGGGTTGATGCGATAGAGCGGGCCGTCGGCGGTGGTCTCCGCAATGGCTTCTCCGCTCTGGGGGTCCGGTTGATACAGCCGGACGGACTGGTCACCGGTTGCCGTATGCAGCGTGATTTTTAGCTTGGGGGTCGTCAGAGTCTTGGCCACGCTGTCTCGTTCAGGACCGGGATCGATGATGCCGAGTGCTTTCAGATCTTCCAACCGAAACATCAACGAGCGGACTTCGTTCTGGTCGGCTTCGGCTTCGATGGGATAACGGATCTTCCACGACGGTTTCGGCTTATCCTTGGCCATGTTGTAGAGCACGACTTCGGTGGTGGCATAAGTCAGGCGGACCCGTTCGATATCATTCTGGACAAATCGCAAGAGCTCTTTTCGGCGGAATGCCATCAACGACTTGTTGATGAAGTCCTTCGGCGCCAGGTTGGTCAGTAACACGCTCCGGTCCGATTCCCGAAGCACATAGAGAGTATTGGATAGCGGACCACTGTCGCCGATTGAAATTGTCTCGTGTTGTACCCCGGCCGTGACAGTCAGGGTGGTCACCGGCTGTTCAAGCCCGAAGGCCGCCAGCTGTGTCGCCTGCTCCTCGACAGTTCTGGTGACGGTTCCTGTCACGAGCGCTCGAATCAGCGCCTGCACTTCGCGATGATCGGCATCCGTTTGAAGCGGAGCCACGATCGACCATTTACCAGGTTCTGCCAGCTTTAATTCCATAGGCCCCTGCGCGGTGGTGACCCTGAGTCCGGTGATAGCGGTTTCGGGGAAGGGCAGGACTTGTTTCTGTGCGCGCTCCTGTTTTTCTTCTCGCTGCTGGGCGGGAAGCTCCATGAGATAGAGATAGCCTCCTAGGCCAGCCAGTACAAGAAACATGAGGAGAGTCGGCCAGTAGCGAGTCATAGGCTAGAGACGCCGTCGTTTTCTCCACACGATGATGCCGGTAAGCAGCGTCACGAATGGAAGGAACACAACCTGGATGTAAATCAGCGCCCGTTCTTGGGTGGGGTTGGGTGTGAACGGGTGCAATGCCGGTTCTCGTGGTGCGATGGAAATCAAGTCCCGTTCCTCGGCCAGCCAACCGGTTGTGTGGAGGAAAAAGTCACTGTTGCCAGGGAAATTAAAAAAGGCGTTGGAGACGAAGGTAGAGTTTCCGATGACCACGATGGCGGGTCGGGGTGTGCCCTCCTCCGGGGCTTTCTTCGGTGCCAGCGCGGCCGCCATAGGCAGGGGTCCTTTCACGTCTTCCTTTTCATTCAGGCTCACGACCCGGCCTTGCATGTTCATTTCAGCCCAGCTGTTCGGCGAGGTACGGGCCAGCGGCACAAAGTCCCAGTCTTTTCCGACCTGCTCGTCGAACGTCACGTGCCGGGATAGCGGTAACAGCACGGCGGAGTTGAGGTCTTGCGTGATCTCATGCTCGGTAAACGTTCTGACCAACAGCGCGGTGAGATCTCCCTGGGCCAATCGATCTTGCAGATCAACCAACACCCCCGACCCTAGACCCAGTCCCCAATGGGCGAGTAATGATTCTAGTCCAGTCTGTGTGTCGGGATCGGCCAACACCAGGAGGTGGCCGCCCTTCTCGACGTAGGTCTGAATACGGTCCTGCTCGTCTTTCGTCACGGCGCGGCGGGGGCCTGCCACTACCAGTACAGCGGTATGATCCGGCACGGCTGATTCCTTAAGGAGCGAGAGCGTGCCGACCTCATAGCCCTGTCGGATGAGCGCTTCTTTGGCAGCGGAGAGCCCATTGCGGTCCTTGTCTTCGACATTCAATTCGCTGTGGCCTTCGACGAAGACGATGCGTTTCTTGGCATCCTTGGAAATGCGGATCAGCGCACCGGTCAGCTCAACTTCTGAGGGAGAGGTGACGCGGATTGTCTGGCCATTGCTCTCGAAAATGGCGGTATCGGTTCGGAAGATTCCATAGTTCTGGGCGATCTTCGGCTGTTTCTCCGGGTCGATGAATTCTACGCTGAGCTTGGGAGACGCTTGCCGATAACTCTCCAGTCGTTCTTTGAATACTTGATAGCCGGGATCTTTTTCTCTCGTGAAGACGGTAATTTTAACGTCGTGGGGCAGGCCGCGAAGCACGCGGTGAGTTTGTGGGGCGAGCGTAAAATTCTGACTTTCCGATAGGTCCCAACGTATCGAGTGTCGAGAGGCCAGAAAGTTCACAATGATTAAGATGCTGGTGAACAATACGATCATCAGAAAGCTGTTCAGCCCCATCCTGGTCGAGCGTCGGCCGGAGAACGCCTTGACTGCCTCAAAATGGAAAACGAAGAACAGGATGAGGCAGATCAGCGCCAGCCCTTCCGTGATCGTAACGGCCCACAGCCAGTCAGGGCGAAGGCTGTACGTGATCATGCCGCCGAGGCCGAGCACGACTCCGAGAATGCCGAGAGGAAAGGACTTGAGGCTCATTTCCAGCGTGTCGACTCCACGACGCGATGTGTGAGGAACAGCATGAGTACCAATCCGCTTCCGAAGTACAGGAGATCGCTCGTGTCGATCAATCCCCGCACCAGACGCTCATAATGTTCCATGTATGACACATACGAGATGACGCGGCCTGCAGTGGTATCACCGAAGAGACTCCCCAATCCAGCGATTAACCAGATGGTCAGGAGCATGCCGAAGCTCACAAAGGCGGCGACGATTTGATTTTCCGTCAGCGCCGAGGCAAACAGGCCCACGGAAAGAAACAGGGCTCCCAGCAGCACCATACCCACATAGCCGGTCCAGATGGGATTCCAGTCGAAGTCGCTGAACAACATCAGCACTGTGGGGACTAATACGGTGAGCCCGACGAGGCCAAGATAGATCAGGAACACGCTGACGAATTTGCCGACGACGATTTCATGGATCCTGATCGGCGAGGTCATCAAGAATTCAAAGGTCCGCAGCTTGCGCTCTTCCGCGAACAACCGCATGGTCAGGATGGGCAGAATAATCACGAGGACGATCCGCATGCTCGCGAACAGATTTCGGAAGACCAGATCGTTCAAGTTGATTTGGGCCATTCCCCCCTGCTGCATCTGCATCAATTGGATGGCTTGCGCCCCGGCGAAACCAACGTAGAGGTAGGAGAGCAGCCCGAAGATGAACAGAAAGACCGCGCCGACCACATAGACAATGGGGGAGACGAAGTAACCGCGCAGTTCTTTGGCGATGATGGCCTGCACCGGTGTCATAATAGGCTACGCCTCTGTCTTTTCGGCTGAGACCATGCTGACGGCGGCCTCAGGCGGTTCGGAGAGGTGGTCTTCGTGGCGCGTGAGCTGGAGGAAGACGTCTTCCAACGTCATCGACACGGTGCGGAGCTCAAGCAATCCCCACTGGCTCAACACGGCTACACGTGCGATCTCGTCTCGCAGATCACGGCCCAGCTCGCATTCGAGAAGAAAGCTCCCTCCTGCCTGTCCGGGAAAAACATTGAGCACGCCGGGAATCGCGCGAAGTTTCATCTCGCAGTCAACCGGGCAGGCCTTGAGGGTAATCGAAACTTTCTCCGATTGACGCAATCGGGCCGATAACTGTTCTGGGGTATCTTCCGCAACGATACGGCCTTTATTGATGATGACAACCCGTTGGCAGACTGCGGTCGCTTCCGGAAGGATATGGGTGCTGAGAATCACGGAATGCGAGCCGGCCAGGCTCTTGATGAGCTCTCGGATTTCAATGATCTGCTTAGGGTCAAGGCCGACCGTCGGTTCGTCAAGGATCAACACCGGAGGATCGTGTAAGAGCGCTTGCGCCAGCCCCACGCGCTGACGATAGCCGCGGGACAGGTTGCCGATCAGCCGATGGCGGACGGAGCCCAGCTCGAGGCGTCCAATCGATTGGTCGAGCGCTGACGAGAGTTTTGGTCCCGTGATTCCACGGAGTCGGCCGACAAAAGTCAGATATTCTGCCACCGTGAGTTCTTGATAGACCGGCGGTGTTTCCGGCAGGTAGCCGATTTGCCGTTTCACCTCCAATGGCTGGTCGGCGCAATCAAACCCCGCCACTCGTGCTGTGCCTTCGGTCGCCGGCATGAAGCACGTTAAGATCCGCATAGTGGTTGTTTTGCCCGCACCGTTGGGACCAAGGAACGCCAGCACCTCGCCTTTGGCCACTGAGAAGGTGACGCGATCAATGGCGGTATGATGCCCGTAGCGCTTGGTGATGTTGTGAACGTCGATCACGAATGTGGTATCGGTTGTGAATAATTGCGGAGAGATGGAGTGGTGCTGCTCTCGAAACTACACCATATTCCTTGACGGAGGATCTTACTCACTCCGTTCAAGGCAGTCAATATAGGGGTAGTAGGATGAGTATCAAGCCTGATGGGTCATCTACGCAATGTCGGGAGCGTGATCGCTCAACGATATTTCCCTGTCGTTTCTGGATCCGTGTGATCGATTGGGTGTTGAATTTAAATCCTGGCTCGTTTATATAGTTGTCGTAGAAGCCTATCCGTTGAATTTTCCCCACAGCCACCCCTCTCGTTCACAGAGGGCGGCTCCATACGAAAGTGGGGGAGCCGATACTCCAGTCGGTATTGTCGAAGTCCCATACCTTTTATACCCTGAATCGACCAGTGGTCTCGTTGTTACCATCAGGGTTACCATCAGGAGGGAGGCGATACCCAGCATGCAGACTGAGCTTCATCACAGTCGGCTTTCGTCGTTGTCCACATCCTTTGCGATAATCCTATGCTTATCCTTGGGGGCCTGCTCGTGGGTTCCCAAAGGGGATATGCAATTGGATATTGGGATCAAAGATCGAGGAGTCGCTTCGTGGTACGGTGAACAGTTTCATGGCAGACAAGCGGCGAACGGCGAGTTGTTCGATATGGAAGCGCTGACGGCTGCCCATCGGACCATGCCTCTCGGCAGCGTGGTGCGTGTGGTGAATTTGACGAATGGCAAGCATCTCTATGTCCGGATCACAGACCGGGGTCCTTATGAGAAAGGGCGGATTCTCGACCTTTCCCATGGTGCGGCTGTCCAGTTGGGTGTGGAGCACAAAGGGGTGGCCTATGTGCAGGTTGAGATTGTCGGCGAACGCCGCCCGGAGCTGATGCTGTTGTCAGAACAATTCTCAGACCGAGCTGCCTCGCTTCTTGTTGGTGCGCAGCCGTGGACACATCGGGCGTCGCCTGGGATGGCTTCTCCGGCTAGAAATTTCCTTGGCGATCTCTGGATTGCAAGGCGGAATCGCTGGGCTGTTGCCATGCTCGCGGTCACTCATCCCGCCGGCACTCCGGTCGCCTCGTTGGTCCTTAACTAAAGTCTATCTGGATGATTACCACCAGCGGACCTCCCGGCCCGCTGGTTTGTCGGCCTCTCACTACTGCTATTGTATACGCGCGATGATGACCATACTGGTCTCATCCAGGTTGACAGTGTGCAAAGCTCTCCACTAGACTGCATCGTTCCCGTCAGTAGCTGACAATACGTGAGTTTATCGAAGGGGAGGCATGGAGCGATGGCCAAGAAGCGCGCAGCGGAACCAGATGAAGTGAAGTTGAAGAAGAAGATCGGCGCAAAGCTGACCGATCAAGGCAACCCGGAGGGGGGCACCGCTCTCCGGTCACTGAAGAAACGATTGAAGAGAGAACAGCGTAAACGGCGGGCACTTGTGCAGCGGAAGAAACGAGCGGCCGGAAGCAAAGGCGCGGCTGCCACCTCTGCATCAGCCTAGTCTTTTTGCGGTGACAGTCGTGCCAGGCTCTGATTCCATGGAAGAAGAACAGAAATATCCCCCCCAGGGCATCAACCCTCTCACCCAGCAAGCTGGTGACGAACCGCTCGCCGGTGGTGTAGCCGATCAGATGCTGGCTGTGTCTTCCGCTGTCGACGAGAGAGCGGGTAGTCAAGACACGGTCGCCCTTGATGAAGAGCAGGTCAAGGATGAGATCGATATTCAGGTCGATCTGCTGAGTGATCCTGACTGGGTGGTCCGCCGCGAAGCGGTGATTACTTTGGGCGAGATGGGTGATGAGCGGTGTGTCGAGCCGCTGGCCCGCGCGCTACGCGACGGTGATTGGCAGGTTCGAGAGGTCGCCATTGAGGCGATGGGGCAGGTAGGCTCTCCCGCCGTCGAGACTCTTCTCAAATTGCTCCGCGACTGGGAGGTACGGAAATACGCGATTGCTGCGCTCGGGAAAATCCGTGACGAACGGGTCCTTGATCCCTTGATGCTTCAGCTTCGGAACGATGAGTTTAAAGACGATGCCATTGATGCCTTGGTCGTACTGGGTGAACCGTCCGTCGAGAGGCTGATCGGTGCCCTTCGTGATAAGGACGAAAATGTCCGTAAGTGCGCCGTCCTTGCGTTGGGGCGGATCAAGAGCGGTGAGGCCATTGATCCCCTGATCGGGATGCTCGGTGATAAAGACTGGTTTACGCGGTTGACGGCTGCCGCCGCGCTGGAGTCGATCGGTGATGAGCGGGGCCGCGAGGCGATGAAGCCCTTGCTCAAGGATTCCGATATGGTGGTTAAGATGCGGGTGGAGCGAATTCTGGCAAAGTGGAAGAAGCAACCGATCTCTCAATCGGCCAACGCCTGAGTTAGTTGTTCAAGATTTGATCCATTCTCTGCTGGAGTTCATCCAGCTTTTTCATCGACACTTGTTTCCCTGCCACAATTTCAGACTTCACCTCCCGCAGCGATCCGGCCATGTCCCGGAGGGTATTGGTTGCGGTATCGGATTTGACTCCCTTCGCGGCGGCTTCCACGGCAGCGACGGCTTCGGCCAATTCTTTCGCTGCGTCGCCGAAATTGTGATCGACGAGGTGCGCCTTCGCCTGGACTAATCGAGACTTCGCGTCCACGAGTCCTTGACGCTTGCGGAGATCACGTTCGATCCCGAGTGTCGTGTCCAGCACATTTCTGGATACATCTTTCAACGACTGTTGAAGCTCTGCGACTGTTCGCTGAAGCGTCCCGACGGGTCGTTGTCCGAGATAGTAGCCCGCTCCGAATGCTCCAACGAGCAGCAAGACAACAGCGAAAAATTTAACCATAGCGGTCCTCGGTTAGTGGCGTCGTTTGGATGAACTTAACCGGGTCAACTGTTGGAGCAGGCTGTTGGCACTCGCAATACGCACGGCCTCATCCGAGTCTTGTAACCTCTTTACCAACAGCGGGATGGCACTCTCGCTGCTTTTCCGCAATCCCTTGGCAGCCATTAGGCGAGGAAGTGGCTGCTGATCCTGTAAGAGCGTCTGGAGAATCGCCAAAGCGTCTTTCTCGGCGGAGGCACTCAAGGCCTGTGCTGCTGCACCGCGGATTGAAGGGTCGGAATGCCGAGCCAACTCTGTAGCCAGCGTGAGGGCGGAGGGATCGCCCAGGCGAATCAATCCCTCTGTGGCGTTGGCACGGACATGACTATTCGGGTCTCTCGTGAGTGCGAGCAGCAAGGGCCGGTTCTCCTTGATGCCAAGCTTTCCAAGACTTGCCGCAGCGACACCACGAACCATCGCCACCTCGTCCCCGATTGCATGGGTGAGCGGAGCTGCGCCGCTAGCGGAGCCAAATTCTCCCAGTGCTCCGGCAGCGAACGCGCGCACCGATGGATCAGGATCATACACAGCTTGGGAGAGGATCGCCAGGCTGGCCGGACGTTTGAGGCGCCCCAATACCCCCAGCGCGGCCATTCTCGTCTCTGGGTCCGGCAGGGTCGCGGCGCTGGTGATATCGTCCAGCTTTTCGGTATGCCCCAGTTTGAACAGAGCGGCGTAGGCGAAGATGGCCTCAGGCCCATCTTCAGTCCGAGCGATATCCAGAAACCGCTGCTGAACGTCGGTGGCCTGTGCTTCCCCAAGCGCCGTCATTGCAGCGATACGGACGGTCGGCATGTCATCCCGCAACGCGCGGCGCACGGCGCCGGATTTCGTCGCGAGTCCGGCTTTTCCGATCGCCTCGGCGGCGCGCGCGCGTACGACTACCGAAGTGTCCAGTAAGCCGTCCTCCAAAATTGCCGAGGTCTCAGGCAAGCCCAATTCGGCAAGGGCCGAGTAGGCCGCAATGCGGACGTGCTCTTTTCGGTCTCGAACGTGGCCGGTAATCACTCCGAGTGCCAATGGGCGAAGCAGCGAAGCATCAGCGGGCTGGCCCGTCTGGCTCAATTTCGCATAGATGGCCAGGGCTTCGTCTGTTCGTCCAAGTCGGACATAGCTCAGCAAGGAGAGCCGGAGGAATGCGGTCGAGGGTGTCACGTCCGGTGGAAGACCTCGGTAGAGAGCGGTCACTTCGGGGTAGTCGCCGGCCTTGAAGAGGGCCGCAGCTTTCGATTCGACCGTGGAAGGGGCTCCTGCCGATGCAGGAAGGAGAGGCGCTGTGCTGAGAATCAGCATGAGCGCGCCAATGACACGCATCATGGCAGTCGGGGTGAAGGCCTGGTTGCGTATCAGCGAGCGATCCGCTGCGTCGAACCGAGTTACCATGTCGTCGGTGGCCGCACCGTGGCGGCGCGGTACATCAGACCAACATAGTCCTTCAGCATGCGCGTGGTACAGAATTGGGGCGCGATGGTGCGGATACATTCTTTGACCATTTGGAGCCAGCCCCTGGGGATTCCGTCACGATCGCGCTGATAGAACAGTGGCACGACCTCTTGCTCTAATATGCGATAGAGCTGTTCCGCATCATGATGATCCTGCGCTTGTGTATCGGCTTGTTCGCTGAGTGGTTGGATGCCCCACCCGTTGGCTCCATTATATCCTTCCACCCACCAGCCATCGAGGACACTCAGATTCAACACGCCGTTCAGGGCAGCCTTCATGCCGCTGGTGCCGCTGGCTTCCAGAGGAAAGCGAGGGGTGTTCAACCAAATATCGACACCTTGGACGAGGTACTTCGCCATATGCATCTCGTAATCTTCAAGGAAGGCGATGCGACCACCCAACTTGTGGTCATGGCAGAAGTTCAGCACCTCGTGAATGAAGTATCGCCCCGGTTCATCGGCCGGGTGGGCCTTGCCGGCGAAAACGAGTTGGACCGGCCGCCAGCGGTCTTGGAGGAGCGCCTTCAACCGTTCCAGGTCTCGGAAGAGCAAGGTCGCCCGTTTGTACGTCGCGAACCGCCGGGCAAAGCCAATGGTCAAAGCCTCGGGATCCAGGAGCGTGCCGCGTGTGAGCACTTGAGACGGCTGAAGATGCCCATGCATCCAGCCGACCCTGGCTCGTTCTCGGATGAATCCCATCAGTTTCCGCTTCATCGTTTGTCGGACCGCCCATAGCTCGTGGTCGGGCACGTCCATCACCCGCTGCCACATAGCCGGATCATCGCAGGTGTGGGTCCAGGTTGGGCTGAGCGACTTGCTGTACAGATGGTGCAGCTCCGGCGAGATCCATGTTGGCGCATGAATGCCGTTGGTCACGCTGCGGATGGGGATCTGGTCGGTCGGCAACCCCGGCCAGAAGTGTTGCCACATTTCTCGTGAGACGCGGCCATGTTCGCGGCTGACGCCGTTGACATGGGCCGACAGGCGCATGACCAGCGCCGTCATATTGAAGCCGTGTCCGTGCGACT